>JADZDX010000015.1 GCA_020850835.1 Fimbriimonadaceae bacterium | reverse complement strand
CTCCTCCATCAACTCAGCCGATTACGGGAACGATTACGATTCCGAATTGGGTGGGCCCAGTTCCGGCTCAGGTGGATCTTCGCCTGACTCCGGTCGATTCCGGTAGCTTGACGAATGTCAATGATGTACCAGTCGGTCCATCGGGCGCGATCTCGGCCGCAACTCAAGTTCGTGGCCGCTATTTGGTCTCGGTTGGTGGCGCACCGTTCTTACGCAAGAACTTTGCTCCGGTGGTGACGATTGGTCACGATGGCAACGACATTCCGATCAATGTGACTTTGATTTCTGGTGACGTTGATGGTTCTGGTGAGATTGATGCGGCTGACATTGATATGGTGATTAGTCAGTTCGGTTTGACTGATCCTACCGTCTGTGATGTAGATGGTTCTGGTGAAGTTGATGCCGCTGACATTGACCTTGTCATCGGCAACTTCGGCCAAACCGGAGACTAATCGCTCGTCACGCGGGTGAACTTGACCTCGGCAACGGCCCAGGAATGCGAATCATAGAGTCGGAAGGTGCCCCCAAGGCCCCGGGCAAGACTCGTGACGATCTGCAAGCCTAAGTTGCCTGAAGTCGAGATATCAAACCCGGCGGGAAGTGGGTGGCCATTATTGGCCACCCACAGTGATACTCGGTCATCGGCTACTTCAAAAGTGACGTGAACCTCCCCGCCTTCCGCTCCGGCAAAGCCATGTTCCACTGCATTCAGTAGGAGTTCATTGAGCATGAGGGCAACTTGTGTCGCTTGTGTCATTGAAAGGCGAACGTGGTCTCCCCGCACATCAAACTGAAAGGCCTTCTGCGGCGTCAAGTAAGACTGCTGCAGGTGCCCTACGAGTGTCTCGGCAATGGTCTTGAGGTCAACGCGGTCAAGGTCCTCGCGACTGAGCAGATCATGAACCGCCGAAATTGCGAGGATTCGGTGGATGGAATCATTGATCGCCTCATCAATCGAGCCGTAGTGGCGATGGGTGAGTTGCAAGCGAAGGAGCGAGACGATTTGTTGAAGGTTGTTCTTCACCCGGTGGTGCATTTCCTGCATGAGCGTGCTCCGAACCTGCAGCTTGGCCCGCTCAATGCTGAAGGCCGCTTGCTGGGCAATGGTCTCCAAGGCGCTGATCTCGACTGGTGAGAAGTCGTGCGGCTCTTCCGTGTAACACGTCAGGACGCCGATTGCATGATCCTCGATCGTCAGGGGGACACAAATCATGCTGGCCAAGCCTTGCTGGGCGGCGAGTTCGTGTCCGATGTACTCGTCTTCGGAAAGCACATCCGGGACAACAATCGGCCGTTGTTCTACGACCGCGCGACCCGCAATGGATTCACCGACCCGAATACTACGCTTGCGCTGATATTCACTGGACTTGGCCTGAGTAGCCCGAAGGACGAGTTCTTCACTCGATTCATCCAGTAGTCGGACGGTGCAAACCTTGTAGCCGAACTGTTCAGCCGTAACATTGACCAATAACTGTATGATTTCTTCTACATAAGGGCTGGTCGCGATGGATTGCGTCACTTCACTGAGCGCACCAAGACGGTCGGCGTGTCCCCCCATCTCGTACGCCCGCCTCCAACCCGCGAGGGCAAGTGCGATCTCCCGGCTTACCTCCCCAATTTCGGGACTTGGCTCGTGGGAACGGTAACGCACTACCAGAACACCCAAGTCAGCCAGGGGTGCGAAAACCTCGAAGGCGAACTCCTCTCGCTCCGTACCAGGGAAGCGAATTTCCTCAGGATGCTGGTCTCCCAGTTGCCGAACAACTACCTCACCTGTTTCGATGACATGGCCGGTAACCCCTTTCTGACTCGAGAATCGCACCCGACCCACAAAATCCGGATGGCTTGTACTGGCGCGTAGGACCACCTCTCCCGAGGCGGTGCTGAGAATAATATCCACAGAGTCCGCTTGAAGACGCTCTTGGGCCAATTGAGCCGCCTCTGCCAGCAATTGATCCTCGCTACTTGAATGGGCAAGCAACCGAACGAACTCTGACATAGCCCCTAAAATGGACCGATTGCCGTCGTACTGACGCGGCCATCGGCAAAAATTTGGGCGGCGACGTCCCGTACTTGGCTTTCGGTCACAGCATTGATCTTTTCCAATGTCTCGTCAATCGGCACCTCGCGACCATGGACCAGTTCGTTCTTCGTCATTCGCATCATTTGGCTGTTCATGCTCTCCAAGCCGAGCACCATATTTCCAGCCATCTGCCGCTTGACCTTCTCCAACTCGCCCTCCAACAGGCCGTCGCGGATCAGTCTCTTGATCTCGCTTGCGACAACTTCTTGAACTTGCTCCCAAGTTTGTCGGCCCGTGCCGCCATAAACAGTAAACATGCCCGCGGCAGAGTAGCTGAGGTTGTAGCTACTGCATGAATAGGCGAGACCCCGGCGCTCCCGGATTTCTTGGAAGAGCCTCCCGCTCATACCTCCCCCGAGAACTGCGTCCAGCACCGCGATCGGATAGATGTCCGGCGAGTAAACGCTCACGCTGTCGCCCCCAATGCAAAAGTGAACTTGCTCAACATCCTTGCGCATTTCCTTGCAGTCAACTTTCACGGCAGGGGGAGCCAAGGTGGGGTTATCCTCACCGGCGGGTAGCTCAGCCAACTTCGACTTTGCCAAGCCCAGAAAGGCATCGGGGTCAAGGTTCCCGGCCGCCGAAATCACGATGTTTCCTCCAAGATAGCGTCGCTGAATATAGGCTCGTAAGTCATTGGACTGGAAGCCTCCAACGCTCTCGCGTGTTCCGATTATCGGCCTTCCCAATGGATGATCGCCCCAACGTCGCTCCATGTGCAACTCGTGGACTTGGTCTTCCGGATCATCCTCGCTACGCTTGATTTCCTCCAAGATCACCCCGCGCTCACGGTCCAGTTCCTCGGGGTCAAGCAGGCTATTGACGAGCATATCTGAAAGGACATCAACCGCTATTGGCGCATCGTCACTCAAGACACGGCAATAGTAGGTGGTTTGCTCCTTATCCGTGAACGCATTGAGCATGCCCCCGCGTCCCTCAATCTCCTCCGCGATCTGCTTGGCATTGCGGCTCTTGGTGCCCTTAAAGAGCATGTGTTCGATGAAATGAGTAATGCCCCCCTCTTGGTCGGTTTCGTGGCGGCTGCCGGCGCGGCAAGTGATTCCGATCGCCGCGCTCCGAACATTGCTGTTTGGCGCGACCAAGACTCGAACGCCATTCGGAAGGGTGAACTTATGGATGCTCATGGATTACTCTTGATTGTGGATGCAACGAGCCCTTCCTCGCCGTCCCAAATGGTGTCTCTATGGTCATTGGCATTCCAAAAGAAAGCGACGCAGGTGAGCGGCGGGTCGCCTTATCACCAGACGGAGCCAAGGAATTGGTCGCCAAGGGCCTAGAGGTCAGCGTTGAACACGGGGCGGGGCAAGCATCAACCTTTCCCGATGCGGCGTACGAGGCCGTCGGGGCGAGTATTTCCACCACGCCGTGGGACGCCGACATCATTCTCAAAGTGCTACCGCCGAATCTGGACGAGGTGAAGCAACTCAAGGCCGGAGCTACGACCGTATCCTTCCTTGCCCCCGTCCAGAACCAGCCCATCACGGAAGCCCTAGCCGCCCAGAAAGTGGACGCGTTCGCCATGGACCTCATGCCTCGGATATCGCGAGCCCAGGTCATGGACGTTCTGAGTTCGATGAGCACCATCGCGGGCTACAAGGCCGCCCTCCTTTGCGCAAGTGAATTGCCCCGATTCTTTCCCATGTTGATGACGGCTGCCGGTACCCTGGCTCCTGCTCGTGTGCTCGTCATAGGCGCGGGGGTGGCCGGATTGCAAGCCATCGCGACTTGCCGCCGACTCGGCGCCCTTGTTGAAGCCTTTGATGTCCGCCCTGCCGTCAAGGAGCAGATCGAAAGTCTGGGAGCAAAGTTCATTGGCCTTAGCTTATTGACCGAGGAAGCTGAAGATGCCGGCGGCTATGCCAAGGAAGTCAGCGGGGACACTCATGCCCGAGAGCTTGAACTCATTGCCAGCCGACTCCCTCAGATAGATGGTGTCATTACCACCGCCCTGATCCCGGGGAAGCGGGCGCCCATTTTGATAAGCGAGGACATGGTCAAGACCATGAAGCCTGGTTCGGTCATCGTGGATCTGGCCGCACCGAATGGTGGTAACTGCGAATGCACCGTCACCGGAGAAACCACCGCGCGCCATGGCGTCACCATTGTTGGGCGGACCGACCTCCTTGCGAGCATGGCCGCGGATGCCAGTCGAATGTTGAGCAAGAATATCGTCAGTTTCCTTAACCTCATTGTGCAAGAAGGAGCCATTAACTTAGATTTGGAAGATGAAATCATCAGGGGGACCCTTGTGACCCACGGGGGCAAGATCGTGCATGAAGTAACCCGTCTGGCCTTGCAAGGAGGACACCCTTGACGCTGATCGCCGTCATTACAATCTTCGTACTGGCCGTCTTCGTTGGCCTTGAGGTCATTGCCAAGGTTCCGCAGACCCTCCACACGCCACTGATGTCCGCTACTAATGCAATTCATGGTGTGATTCTTGTAGGAGGCGTTATCGTTCTCCTCCGTGCGGATGAGCCGATCGGGTTGACCATCGGGTTTCTCGCCGTCCTATTCGGTGTCCTCAATGTCATCGGCGGATTCGTTGTCACCGACCGCATGCTTGAGATGTTCAAACGAAAGCCTAGGAGCGAGAAATGAGCGAGTGGATCGACATTGCCTATCTGATTACGGCAGTCACGTTCATGTTGGCGCTCAAACTCATGAACGGTCCCAAGACCGCTCGCCACGGGAATTTGCTTGCCGCGGGAGGGATGGCGCTCGCCATCGTGGCAACCCTGTTCCTGAAGGACGGAGACCATTCCATCCTGCGTAATTCTGCTGGTGAACTCAAGAACACGAATCTCCTGCTCCTCGTTGTCGCGACGGTTATCGGTTCAGTCGCTGGCGCTTGGTCGGCTCGCCGCGTCCAAATGACGGCGATGCCTCAGATGGTTGCCCTCTTCAATGGCCTGGGCGGCGGGGCTGTCGCCTTGGTCGCGGTCGCCGAGTACCCTAAACTGTTCACCCATGCCGAGGCCGAGGCGATGCCACTTGGTATTCGCCTCGCAACCACTGTCCTCAGTCTCCTCATTGGTGGGATTAGCTTCACCGGGAGCATGATCGCTTTCGGAAAGCTTCAGGAACGGCTCAGTGGCCGCCCCATCACGTGGACGGGCCAAAAACTTATCAATCTGGGCTATCTGCTCTGCGCGATTGCGTTGATCTTTGTCCTCCTCAACAATGGTCGGATGGATCCTCCGTTCTTCGGGCTCCTAGCTTTGGCGCTGATGCTCGGAGTAACCCTCGTCCTTCCCATTGGCGGAGCCGATATGCCCGTCGTCATTTCGCTCCTCAACTCCTTCACGGGGTGCGCTGCCGGCCTTGCCGGATTCGTCCTCGGAAACACCGCCCTACTCATTGGTGGTGGGTTGGTTGGAGCCAGCGGACTCATCCTTACCCTAGACATGTGCAAGGCGATGAATCGCCCCCTCAGCAATGTCATCTTTGGCGCGTTCGGCTCTAATTCCGCCGCACTTGGCCCATCGAGTACGGCGCAGGGAAGTGTACGGAGCACAAGCCCGGAAGACGCCGCCATTATCTTCGGTAGCGCAAACAGTGTGATCATCGTTCCAGGCTACGGCATGGCGGTTGCCCAAGCTCAGCACGTCGTCAAAGAACTCGCCAGCAAACTCCAAGCGCAAGGTGTAGACGTCAAGTACGCCGTTCACCCGGTGGCGGGCCGCATGCCCGGACATATGAACGTCCTGCTTGCGGAGGCGGATGTCCCATACGAGCAACTTTATGATCTTGACGAGATCAATGCGGCCTTCCCCGAGACCGATGTTGCCCTCGTTATTGGGGCCAATGACGTTGTGAACCCTGCTGCTCGGAGCGACAAGTCCAGCCCAATCTACGGCATGCCGATTCTTGATGTAGACAAAGCTCGTACGATTATCGTCTGTAAGCGCGGTATGGCCCCCGGCTTTGCCGGGATAGAGAATGAACTTTTTCTCCGACCAAACTGCCTGATGCTGTTTGGCAACGCGAAGTCCACCATTGCCAAGCTAGCATCCGTCTTGGAATAGCCTACTGGCTACATCCTCATTTTCTTTCCGCCCAGCATGACCTGCAATGAGGTTTTGGTCTGAATCCTCGGGAGAGGTTGGGCCTTATCAAGGGCTGCCCCGGGTCCATAGCCGCTCATTTGCATCATGGCGTAGTCCGCATTGGCAAAAATGCCCGCCGGGATGTCTACCTTGGTCGTTGGGCCTGGCATGAAGACAGTTTCCGCGACCTTTGCTCGGACCTCGGCCATCTGCATGAAGCCCCAATTGCTTCCCATCACGGCGCCGGCTTCCTTCTCGCTGGAAGACCACATGATAATCGTGTTCTTGCCCTCCATCCCAAACGCTGTTGCATGAAGGCCCAAGGCATTCGGTATCTGCTTCCATGCAAAGCTAATCGCGCCCTTCAGGTTAATGGCTTCCGATAGATCGGGTGCTGTTATGGAGATCGGATCCAAGAAGTTTACGTTACTCGGCGCTTCAATGTTTACATTGCCCGTGTAATTGGTCGTGAGGCTGTAGTTTCCAATGAGCGAGGCAAGATCGTCAATCGCACCCGGCTGCTTCGAAGTTGGCCAGTAGCCCGTTGTCCAGCCCTCCTTATAGAAGTAGGAGCTCTTCCCGGCTTGGGCCTCGCTGGCCTGATCCTTCATCGCCTGTCGTTGTTCAGGAGTCAGGCCATTCCAAGTGATCACCTTAGGTTGACCGGCCCGCACTGTCGTCGAAGATCCCCAATAGATCTTGATGGTCATCTTCTCGGGTTCCTTGTCCGGGTTAAAGTCCCGGGGTCCCGTCTCCTTCCCCGGTTCGGGGCGATAAAGCTCCAAATTAAGCTTCGCGCCTTGCTTCAGTCCGGCTGGCGGGGCAACGGAAGCCGTAGCGTCCTTCGGGGCGATGCTGGGCGACCAAAGCCTGATGTTAAGCACTCGGGCTGGCTTGCCTGCCATCGCCAACGCCTCAGGCGGCAACTTGACCCCTGGAGGAAGACCGCTAAGGTCAATGACCGGCATCCCGGCCATGCGGCCCATTTTCGTTTCCGCCAGGATGGCGAAGAACGCTTGATCGGACTGGGCAGCCGGCGTTGTGAGCGCCATCGCAGAAGAGAGCATGAGACTCGTCAGCATGCCTGAAAGTATATCTGAGGAACTTGCGAGGTCAACCGATGGGACCGATTATCCTTCCAAAAATGGATTGGGCCGACTCTTTTGCTTCTTTTGCCACACTCGCTCCTGTGTTTCGTAGAGATCGGGTGCCAAGTCAGCCTTTCCATAAACGCATGAATCGTGGCCCAGTCGAACCGCCCATCCGGCATCGCCGTAGCTGTAATGCCACCATTCATCTCGGCAGTTCGAGAAACCAACGCCAAGCATCGCTTGGACCATCATATTTCGATGGTGGGCCGCTTCTTCGGTTAGCCCCAGGGAATAGGTTGGTGCTGACGTAAATCGTGTAAAGGGTGACCAAACGTCCGCCTGTTCACCATCTGGTCCGATCAGAAAGACATCTACCGCCGCTCCGGTGCAATGACCCGGCGGCGCTGGCTGATCAATCGGGGCGACCCAGCGGTTTACTTTCCGCTTCAGCTGAGCGTAGGGAAGATCTGGCCAGACCTCCAAGGCACAGCGCGTCATCCATTCATAGATCCGGACCTGTCGTGCAAAGGGCCTCCACGCATCAATGACCCCAAACTTGTATCCATCTGGGAGCGATTGGGCGGCTTCCTCGAGCATCTCGGCAACCCGTTTTCTTAAGTATGGAATGACTTGGGAACGCCAAATCATCACGCTTGGGGAGACTTCGGCAAGTGAGACGAGAGGCTCGCCATTCTCCTCCTCAAGAATCAAGTTCAGGAGGCGAACCGGCTCGGGTCGCCCCCGACTCTTATCCCACTTTGCGACCGCCCGTTTAGACACCGATCAAGAAGAATAGCAGGATGCCGAGGGGTATGAGGGCCTTGTTGCCCCCGCCCTTGGGTTGCGGCACGTCAATGCGGTCACCTGCTTGGAGCGTGATATCCCCCTGGTAGCCATCAAGAATCCGTTTGAGATCAATCGTTCGCTTATCAACCCGAGACCCATTGGACCGGCTGAGCGTGACCTTTCCCGCCTTAACTCGGTCAGCTAGGCCGCCTGCCATCTGAATCGCGCGGCTCAAGGTGGTTCCTTCTACGAAGCCAAACGAACCGGGGGCCTTGACTCCACCCATGACAATGATCACCTTATCCTTTGCGACCGCCTCCACGACCACCCGGTCACCCGCACCGATCACAATCCCGGAGTCACTTCGCAAGCTAATGACGGACTCGGCCTGCCCCGACCGGGTCAGCCGGATGCGGTCAGGGTTTGCGTTCGGCAGGACGCCGCCCGCGGCTTCTAGGGCCTTGGCGAGGGTCATGCCGCCCTTGATTTCCACCGCCCCTGGCTTGGCGACGGCCCCGAGAATGAACGCCTTGGTATCGTTCGAAACCAGAGGGAAGAACACGAAGTCACCCGGCTTGAGAAGGGGATTGAACGTGTCGTTCCCAGGCTCATACTTTGCGAAATTGACCAACGAAATGGTCCCCAGCCGGCTCTCAATTCGAATCTTGGCGAGGTCGGCCGTCTCCTGTGGCTTGGCTTGCTGAACAATATCAGAAACTCGCAGCCCCTCGCGCCACGGGAGCTCGCCCGCATTGCGAACGGCACCGCTGAAACGAATGGTTAGTTTCTCGCTGGTGAGCAAGGTAACGGTGACTGTCGCTCGGCGGAGAATGCGCTGGCGTACCAATTCCTCTTCGATCAGATCGGCAGCTACCGCTTCTGTAGAACCCGCTACCTTGATCGCGCCGATAAAGCTCATGAGGATGTAGCCATCCTTCGTGATGATGTAGTCGCGATTAAGGGCTGGCTCCTCCTCGCAAACTACTTTGACCTTGTCATTAGCCCGAATGGCCTTGTCCGGCGGCGCTGCCCAACTGACGGTGAGAAGCACTAGTAGGCACAGCAAAAATCGTAGGGCCATCATTAGTGATGACGTTTGGGGTTGCGTCAGGGGTTCCAACCTAGACGATCTTTACCGTTAGCGTTCCTAATCCATCGTGGACTACTTGGACGGTGTCCCCCGGGTTTAGCTTGGGGAGGTTGCCCTCAAGGCATGGCGCGGCAATGAGATCGGAAGGCGTAGCGCGGTTTGTCCTCGTGGCTACCTCAATCATGCGGCCAAAATCGGGGGTCTGAGCCGGCGCTTGGAGGGAAAGTTCACCATTGATATTCAGGGTGATGGGCTTGTTGAGTAACTCAGCATGCGTGGCTTCTGGAATCGTGAGGAAGGGCCCAAGGGCAAAGGGGAAGTCCGTCTCGCTGCCACGCCTAAGTCCAATACACAAACTGTAGCCCAAGATAAACCCCTCTGCCTCCTCCGCTTCAATCTGATCCCCCTCGTCGCGAAGGAGGGCGGCAATCCGGATGTCGGGCGTGACTTCGCCTGCCGGAGAATCCAGCTCCGACAGGGCCCCACCAAAAACGGCGCTGTTTCGATAAGAAAAAGCCAGATTACTCGTGAAGGCTCGGAACGACGCAATGGTTTGAACCGGAGGCAGGAGCAGGACCTTGCTGATCTCATGCACGCCTACTGGGCGCTCACCATCCGTTTCGTAGAAACGACCATCGTGAAAGATGCCCGAACGGGCGATATCGGGTTCGTCCTGAGTGGTGAAACGGCAGAGGTGCATTTGTTTGGTTACTGGGCTATCGATTGCTGCTCTCAGACATGCCAAATCACCTTGTCCTCAAGCGGCCCGCGTTCTCCCGTGAGCCACTCCGTGCTTGGCCAGCCGCACATGAAGAAGCCAAGAAGCCGGCTTGGGGCCCCCAGTCCTAGAGCTTCCGCGACCGCAGGATGAACCGAGGCACCCTTCGAGTGCCACATCCCCGCCAAGCCCTGGGCTTGCGCCATAAGGTGGAGGTTCTGGACCGCGCAGGAAACGGCCATCACTTCGGCTTCCTCGCCCATCAGAAGGGAGCCGTCTTCGTTGAGCTTTGGCATCATGCCAAGACTGATCCAAACGGGAGCTGAGAAGGCGCGCTTGAGCGACCCCTCGGCAACGCCTTCCTTACCGGGTTCGGTCAAGGCGAAAATCTCACCAAGCTTTCGCCGCCCCTCGCCCATAAAAATTTGGAAGCGCCACGGCTCCGTGTCCTCGTGACTCGGTCCCCAGTTTGCTGCCTCAAGCATCATCTCAATGACTTTCCGATCAACCGGCTGGGGAGCGTAGCGGGAATGGCCCATGCTACGCCGATCTTTGATCACCTGCAGAAGGGTTTCGGGTGTCACTTGGCGGACTCGAGGTCCTCGGTGCGCACCAAAAGAACATAGTTGGCAGGGAACTCGACTTCCTCCTTCGTCAACAGACCCTTGGCCTCTTCCGAGACTTGCGAGATAAATCGCTCGCGCATTCGTCGAGTGGCCTCCGCATGGACCGAAACCGCTGGCTCAACCATGCTCTCCGGGTCAATCTTGACCGCGATCTCATCCTTGCTGTAAATGCTTTCGATGACGCCGACCATCCCCTTCATGTGATCAAAATATCGGTTCGATTTCCGATCGTCTGCCGTAACTTCGCGTGAGATCACCCGAACTCGGTCGCCTACCTTTAGAGCCATGCCGACATTTTACCAGCCTGCCATACTGGAGGCTGGCATGTTCAAGAAGCTCATGCAGTCGTTCGACCGGATGCTTGGCCGGGGCGTAATAGATGAGCATCTCTATGAGGAACTTGAGGAGGCCCTCCTTGAAGCCGACGCAAATGTGCATGTTGCAGACGAAATCCTGTCCGAATTGCGCCAGAAGGTGCGGGAGGACAAGATCACCGATCCCGGAGCCATGCGTGCGGAACTCAAGGAGGCAATCGTTCGTCGCTTTGCCCAGGACGGCTCGCACCAATTGCGCATGTCCGCCGACAAACCCACCGTCTATCTATTTGTGGGCGTGAATGGGGTCGGAAAGACCACAACCATCGCCAAGCTGGGGCAGCAACTGACCCGATACGGCAAGAAGGTCATGTTTGCCGCGGGCGATACCTTTCGAGCCGCTGCGATTGAGCAGTTGGAGACCTGGGCGGGGAGGACGGGTGCCGACATCGTCCGTGGTCAGCCCGGTTCAGATAGCGCCGCGGTCCTTTTTGATGCGATCGCGGCGGCTAAGGCTAGAGGGATAGACTTTGTCCTTGCCGATACCGCCGGTCGCCAACACTCCAAGGAGAACCTCATGCAGGAGCTAGGGAAGCTCGCCCGGGTCGTGGAGAAGGCGTTGGGGCGCCCTGCCGATGAAACGCTCTTGGTTTTGGATGCCCACACTGGTCAAAATGCGATCAACCAAGCGGAACAATTTATTGCGGTGGCTGGTGTCACGGGGCTGGTATTGACCAAGCTAGATGGGACTTCCCGCGGCGGCGCCCTCATTGGGGTGTATGATCGCTTCCGCGTACCGATCAAGCTAGTCGGATTCGGTGAGAAAGCCGACGACCTGAACAACTTTGATTCCAGTGAATTCGCCAAGAGACTGTTTGAATGAAAAAGCTGCTATTTCTTCCCCTCATCATTGTCCTTGCCGGATGCGGTGAATCGAGCCGTCCGGCCCCAGTGGCCGACGCGGAGTTCAAGCTTCCAGAAATCAAGGGTGCGCCAAAGATCGAGGGCGATGGCGTTGCCGCTCTAAGCGCGGTCCTCGAAAAGTACGGCGCAATGAAGACTTATCAGAGCACAATCAGCTGGACCTTTTCCGCAACTGGGTTCAACGGCAAGGAGCAAAAAGCGGAGAGCGAGCGATTGGTCCTCTACGCAACACCGAACAAGCATTTTGTCCATGCGATCACCGGCACGATGAAGTTTACGTCCGTCTCGGACGGTGAGAAGCTCTTGGAATATGCAGGCTCTGTCGGGAAGCTTTCTAAACCGACGGCAAAGATTTGGCAAGCCGAGGCCGAAAACATCCGCGACCCTCAGATCGCAGGTTCATTTCTCTTCCAGCTCTTTCGTGGAAAGGCCGGCATCAATGAGATCATCGAACCCGGAACCACGGTAACGCTGGTTCCAAGTGACAAGGACGGCATCGAGATCATCAAGCTCAAGGCACGCGGGCGATATGGGACGACCGAACTGGTAGTTGATGAGGCGACGAACCTCGTGCAGAAGATCACCTCGCAGTTCGAACCCTTGGTGGACGAAACGCGAGACCTCAAGGTGGAAGATCAATTGAAGTCGGTTCAAGTTACCGAAGTCATCGAGCACATCAAGGCTGACGTCCCTTTAGCGCTAGATTCATTTGACACGAAGCCTCCGGCCGGCGTAGTGGTCAAAGATCAAGCCAGCGAGCCGGAAGACCTTGCCGTGCTCAGTGAGGGAATGAAGGCCCCCGACTTCCAGCTGAAGAGCCTAGACGGAGAAGCGGTCAAGCTCTCCGCCCTGCGTGGGCAAGTCGTCCTGCTCGATTTTTGGGCTACATGGTGCTTACCTTGCCGCGAAGCCCTCCCCAAGACCATTGCTCTCCACAAGAAGTACGGTGGTAAGGGGCTGGCGGTGTGGTCCATTCCCGAAGAGGATGGTGATCTCGTGCGCATCTTCCTGAAAGAGCAAGGATTTGAATCCCTGCCGGTGCTCATTGATCCCGGTAAGAAAACTCACCAGCAGTACAAGATCGCCGCCATTCCGACTTATGTCGTTATCAACCAACAGGGCATGATCCAAAGGGTTTTCATGGGCGCCCCCGAAATCCAAGACCTTCTAAGCTCCCTTCGTGAAGCGGGCCTGCCGATCTAATTGGGAACGCACGCAAGCTGAACAATGTAGAACTTGTCTGGATGAAGAAGTTCGTGCTTGTCTTGGTCGCCGCCTTGGTCGGCGGAGTTCTGGCTCTGCAACTAGACCGCTTCACGCGGCCAGGGCAGCCACTCGTACAGGTTTTTGACCGGACGCCGGCAATGACCGTAGGCACGCAGACGCCCGTTGACTTCACCGAGGCGGCCAAGCGCATTCTGCCAAGCGTCGTCAGTATTGACACTATCTCGACCGGGATGGATTGGTTCGGCCCGGTTCAGCAAGCAGGCAAGGGAAGCGGCATTATTTGCAGTCCTGATGGACTGATCGTAACGAATGCCCACGTCGTCGGCGATGACGCCACGGGAATTACCGTTCACTTACCCGATGGCCGAAGCCTCAACGCGACCGTCAAGGGCAAGGATCCGGTCAGTGATCTCGCTGTCCTGAAAGTGGATGCCCACAACCTCCCCCCGGCAGGGTTCGGAGATAGTCGGGCTTTGAAAGTTGGGCAATGGGTGATTGCCGTCGGGAATCCCCTTGGGCAGGATCACACGTTGAGCGTCGGCGTAGTCAGTAGCCTCGGCCGAGACCTCTCCACGAACCGTGGTGGCGTTTTGCTTGACGCTATCCAAACGGATGCCGCGATCAATCCGGGGAACAGCGGTGGGGCTCTCACCGATGCTCAGGGCTTAGTCATCGGAATCAACAGCGCGATTCTCAGCCAGGATGGCGGTTCTATCGGCATTGGGTTTGCTATCCCCATCGATCGCGCCCTCAGAATCATTTCAGACCTGGTAGAGCACGGTAGAGCTAGATACGGTGTCCTGGGCTTCGACATCATGCGCCAACCGGGAGCCTTACGATACCGGCCCTTCCGGGCCCGCTTTGAGAGCCAGTACGGAGCGACACCGCCGGAGACGGGCGAGGTTGTCATGAGTATTACGCCTAACTCGCCCGCCGCCAAGGCCGGGATCCGTCAATTTGATGTCATCACGAAGCTCAATGACATTGAATTGAAAGACAGGTTTGACTATGTCAAGTTCATGGCTGCCCGTCGTCCTGGGGAGAAGGTCCGGGTGACCTTCTGGTCGCAGGGCAAAGTGCAGTCTAAAGAGCTAGAGCTTGTTGACATCAACGAGATTTAGTCATTCCCAACAAAAAGCCCAACCTAAAGACTTCGCCTCATCGTCCCGAACGATGGAATGGCGGCTATTGAACCCCAAGACTTCATGTCCATTT
>JADZDX010000014.1 GCA_020850835.1 Fimbriimonadaceae bacterium | reverse complement strand
TGCGAATGCTTGAGGACTTGGAAGAACTGGCCGTGGATCGGCCCCGCCAGATTGGCCCCATCACTTGGGGAGTGAACAAAGACGAAATCCAAATGCAAATCGCCAAGGTGCGAGCAAGTCTCCCCGGTGAGGTTAAGCAAGCCCAGACGCTCACCCGCGAAGCCGAGAGGCACGTGAATCAAGCCAAGGAAGAAGCCGAGAAGATCATCGAGGGTGCCAAGAAAGAGGGTGAAAGAATGATCGTTGATGCCCAAAAGGAAGCCGAACGAATCACCCATGAAGCCCGCCTGCAACAAGAACGGATGTTGGCCGAAAATGAGATTCTGAAGCTCGCCAAAGCGCAGGCCGATGAGATTCGCATGGCAGCCGATCGTGATTCGTCCAGCCTGCGCCGAGGCTCGGAAGACTACGCCTTCAATGTTCTAAATCAGCTTGAGTCAGTGGTGACCAAGGTCATGACTACCATTGACCGAGGGAAGGCCGAGATTCGGCCGTCGTTACCGGAGAGTGCCGTCGTGCCCGCTCGAGACCGGGAAAAGGCCAAGATTGGTTAATTCTTGACCGGAATGTAGGGATTCCTCCATAATGATGGAACGGATGCCTGAACCGATTGATCTGCCACCGAAGGAACCCCTCAACTCCATCCAAAAGAGCCTTTTGGAATGTGAAGTCATTGAGAGCATCCGTGAGATCTATGACCCCGAAATTCCGGTCAATATTTATGATCTTGGGCTGATCTACGGCATTGAGATCAGCGATGCCGCCGATGTTGTCGTCACGATGACTTTGACCTCGCCAGCTTGCCCCGTTGCCGAATCGCTTCCTGTTGACGTAGAACTCAGAGTAGCGCAGACGCCTGGAGTGGCGAATGTAAAAGTAGATTTGGTATGGGACCCTCCATTCACGATTGATCGGATTCCCGACCACGTCAGACTTGACCTTGGGCTGTTATGAAGTTTAGTTCGCAAGAAGAGTATGGTTTGCGATGCCTTGCTGCCATCGCCCGTAGAGGCGTGGGCGGGAGCATGACAATTCCTGAACTTGCCCAATCCGAGGGCCTATCTCAGCCGCATGTCGGTAAGCTGATGTCGGTGCTCCGATCAGCAGGGTTCGTCAGCAGTACGCGAGGCCAGGTGGGCGGGTATTCGCTCAATCGTAAGCCCACCGAAATCGCTCTCGGCGATGTCCTCGCCGCCCTCGGCGGACGCCTTTACACCGAGGGGTTCTGTGAACGCCATAGCGGCGTCCTCGATCGCTGCATCCATGAATCAGATTGCAATCTTCGTAGCATGTGGGGCCGCGTTCAAGAAGCGGTGGATGGCGTGGTGGGACAGATGACCCTCCAAGCGCTGCTGGATCCTCCCACAATCAGCCGCGAGAGCTTGGCCAAGGCAACGCGATGAGTTTTCCAGTTACGATCAGTCCCGAAGCCTGCGTCCATCTCAAGCGTATTCTTGAACGTAAGGGGGAAGAGGGTTCCTTCATCCGTATCGGCGTGAAAGGAGGCGGCTGCTCAGGGTTTGAGTATGCGGTGAAGATTGAGACGAAGCACCTTGAGCAAGATCTTTCTCTATCACTGGATGATCTCGAAGTAGTCTGCGATGAAAAGTCGGCGCGCTTCTTGGAAGGCTCGGTTCTAGAATGGACGGGGAACCTGATTGGTGGTGGTTTTCACTTCAGTAATCCCAACGCAGCCCGGTCGTGCGGCTGCGGCACCAGCTTTACTCCGAAGTTATAGACAATCCGCACGTGGGTGAGCCTTAAGCTCTCGACCGGAAAATCCGACCCTGCTTACAGGCGGGTGGTTGGTGTAAGGAGCCGCGACTTCAGGTGTAAGTGTATCGGTCTTCATGGCGAACAAATGTGGGCGAAGGAAACTCGCCCACATACGACCTGCTTTGGTAGATACCCTTGTGCCGGGTACTTCTCGCTCCTTACTTGCGACGGCGCCGCAAAAGGGCCGCTGAACCGAGAGCAAGGGCGGCCATTGTCGCGGGCTCCGGCACAGCTTGAACGCTAACATTATCCAGATATACGCCCGCAGCAAGGTCTTGATCGAGGCTAGCGAACTTTAACGTCGCCGAGAGGTCGTCGGCTACAAACGTGAAGGTCTGTAGCGACCAACCGTAGTCTCCGCTGAGCGCACTGGAATCAATCGAATAGTCCTGTTGCTGGGCGTCGGCGCTCACCCGCATGTCCTTAAAGACCTCACCTGGCCCTCCATAAACATCCTTGAACCCACCAAAATCGAACGAGACAAGATAAGTCTGCCCTGCCACGGTGTCGAAGGTCTGCTGGATTCCGCCGTTACTATAGCGGCTCGGGTCGGACGGAAAACTCAGGTATTGGTGGCCTGACCCGAGATCAATAGAGTAGAGCCCATTAGCGGCCGCAATCCCGGTGTCAACTACTGAGTGGCAGTCAATCACGTCACCAACCACCTCCCACCCCAAGATATCGAGATTGCCTGGGTCCATGCCGAGCACGCTCGTGTTCCCGGACCCATTTCCGATGTTGATTTCGAAACTGCCGTTCTGAAACGCCGCGGCATGAGCCGAAAATGCGAGACTACAAAGTGCCGCCACGAAGGCGGAGCGAACCAAAAATGTCATAACTCCTCAATAACCAATGCGCTTCCCGATTCAGGAAGACAAGTCTAGTATATGTCCATGGGAACCGCAGTTTTCGCCCCACCCCAAAAAGCTAGTATTTTTCTCACTATTGAACCCCTGAAGGAGCCCTCTACTCGCCCTCCACGATGTCCTTGATTTGTTGGGCGAGGTTCTTCGTCATAGTAGGAACGGCGGCAATTTCTTCCACCGTGGCCCGGCGAATCGCCTCAATCGAACCGAAGTTTCGCAAGAGGAGCCGTCGGCGGCGAGGGCCGACCCCCGGAATCTCATCCAGCACCGAACCTTGCGCCCGCTTATCGCGGAGCTTACGATGGAAGGTCAAGGCGAAGCGGTGCGCCTCATCACGGAGCCGACGCAATAGCAAGAGGCCGGGCGTGGTGAGCCCGAGTTCCACGTCCTCGTAGGTGTAGCCCGCGTCGGCGCTTTCGTCGTAGACATACCGCCCGAAGCGATCCTTCTCTTGCTCGCTCAAATTAACATCGCGCACCTTTGTCGGAACGACGATGAGCTCGTGTCGCTTCGCAAGGCCCACCATCGGAACGGTGAGTCCCAACTGATCGCGCGCCTTGAGGGCCGCTGCGAGTTGCCCGCGACCGCCATCAATCATGATGAGGTCAGGGAGCTTGGCGAACTTAGGGTCGCCGCTGAGGTAGGCGCGGAGCCGCCGCGTGATGACCTCGTGCATCATTGCGAAATCGTTGGGGCTCTCGGGATGGAAGCGCACTTTGAACCGGCGGTACTCGTCCTTGGCGGGGACGCCATTATCCACCACGACCATAGAGCCCACCGGAGCCGTACCTTGAATATTCGAAATGTCGTAGCCTTCGATGCGGACGGGGGGCTCGGCAAGCCCTCCCACCTCCTGTAATTGCGCCGCCGCGGCATCGGCCCATTCCGCAGAATTGGCCGCCTGTTCGCGAAAGTTATGCAATGCTTGTTCGGCGTTCTGGGCCGCCATATCAATAAGGCGCATCTTCTCCCCCGCGTGGGGCACTTCAATCGTCACGCTCCGACCCTTCTGTTGCCGGAGCCAGCTTTGCACGATGTTTCGCTCCTCAATCTCGACGGGAAGGATGATCTCTTTGGGAATCTCCACGGCCTCGGAGTAGTACTGCTTGACAAACTCCTGCACGGCTTCGCCAGGGCTGCTGTCGGCCGAGCCATCAAGAATGTACTGCCGCTGGCCGATGAGCTTGCCATAGCGGATATAGAGAATCTGGACAGCTGCTCCACGATCATCCTTGACGACCGCCAAGACATCGCGATCCTCCTTGTCGGTGGTCAAGACTCGTTGCTTTTCCAGCATGCTTTGCAGAGCCCGGATTTGATCCCGCTTCTGAGCCGCGGCTTCAAAGTTGAGGGCCTCGGCATCCTTCTCCATATCTGCTGCGAGGTCATCGACAAGTCCTTCATCCCGACCGCTTAGAACGCGCTCTACCTTCGCGATGACTTTCTCGTATGCAGCTGGGTCACTGAGACCCGCGCAAGGAGCCAAGCACTGCCCAATGTGATAGTACAGGCAGGGACGCTGCTCATCCGCGCCACTCCAACTCTTACCGCACGGGATGAGCGGGAAGGTCTTATGGAGTAGTCGTAATGTATCCCGAACAGTGAGCGCGCTCGTGTACGGGCCGAAGTACCGGCCACCGTTCTTGCGGACTTGTCGGGTGAAGAGCACCCGGGGGAATGCTTCGCGGGTGATCGTGATGTAGGGGTAGCTCTTGTCATCTCTGAGGCGGACATTGTAAGGCGGACGGTGCTGCTTAATCAGATTGCATTCAAGGACCAGCGCTTCGAGTTCCGAGTCCACGACCATGATCTCGATGTCACGGATCTTGCTGACCAGCCGGGCAATCCGAATGCCATGGCGGGTGCTTGGCTGAAAATAGCTCCGAACCCTTGACTTGAGCGAGACCGCCTTCCCGACGTAGAGTACATCTCCCTTCTCATCGTGATAGATGTAGCATCCCGGCTTGGCCGGCAGTCGCTTGAGCTGATCTTGGATGGGTTCGGACAGAGCACTTTAGTCTACGTTATGTGGCGATCCGCCCGTTGTGCGATTTCGGAGAAGTTTCGTATGCGATCACTCAGACCCAGCCGCTGGCTTGTCGGAACAGCTTTTCGGTCACCGGCCTTCTGACCATGGCAAAGACGAAGTTGAGCCAGCCGACCATCGCATCAACTTCATAGTCTGCCGGTGGGGCAATTACAACCAACGGGACCTTAGCCCCGATCTCATGGGCCATCTTCGCGGCGGCAAAGCGTTCGTAGCCTTCGATCTTGCCCGGCTCTTCAAGTGTCGCCACAAGATCCACAAACATGAGGTCTACTCCTTCAAGTTGTGATAGCGCCGAATGCCAGTGCTCAAAGACCTTTAGCCCATAATGCGTTCCATAAGCATTGGTGGCTGCTTGTGCAATTTCTGCATCCCGGGTCACAAGCACAAAATTCATATCCACTTGCCTTTTCAGACGTCTTTCATTAGGTAAAGAAACGTGGAACTAATCTTTGTTCACGTTGTTAAGCTCAGTAGGTTGAAGACAAAGGAGGACATGATGTTAGCGACGAAAGAACCCACCCTAAGCCAACGGCAAAGGGAGTTTGAGCACATGCAGGCGGAAACCCGTCGGCGAGCTTATAGCATGGCTCTCCAGCTAACTCGCAACGCGAGCGAAGCGGAAGACTTGGTCCAAGAGACCTACATCAAGGCATGGCGGGCGTTCGATTCCTACCTCCCCGGGCGCCCGTTCCTGAATTGGATTCTACGGATCATGCAAAGGGCGTATCTAGATTTTCGCCGCCGGGACAATCCAGTGAGAAAGGCGGAAAGTCTAAACTCGATGCTCAGCCCGAGTGATGGCGAAGTGCAGGAGATCCCAATTCCGGATGAGAGAGCCAATCCGGCAGACGAACTAGAGAAGGCGGAGCTAGGCGCGGAGATTTTGGCCGCCCTTGAAGAATTGCCCGATGTGTATCGGGACGCTATTCGGCTTTGCGACCTCGAGAGAATGAGTTACAGCGAGATCGCCGATGACCAGAACACGACCGTCGGTACCGTGCGGTCTAGGATCCATCGCGGCCGCAAGTTGTTGCGTGATGCCCTCATTCGGCGCGGCATGTTCTCTCCAGAAGAGTTCTAAAGTTGCCGATAATGGCAATGACCATGGATGTGTCCACGCGAAATGCGATTGACGCTACTCTGAATGCGCTAGCCCCTTCAGCCTCGCAAGAAGTTCTCATGCAGCGCCTTCAGGTGAACCTGCTCAAGCGGTCCCTTGACGCACAAAAGGAACAAGCAGAAACCTTGATGCGCATGGTCGAAGGCAAGGGCCAGAATCTGGACATTCGGTGCTAGAGCAAGGTCTGCGGGGCTGTAAGTCTTTAAGCTTGGAGGCCATTCCCTGGGACCTCCCTTAATGGACTGCCGAGAACCGATTACCGACCAAACCCGTCCGGGCCCGTAGGTCCCCTTGCTCCAAAAGGTATCATAGCCCGGTGAGTAATAAGCCCCTCAAGAAGCCGGCTGCGTTCATGAATACTTATTTCTGGATCGCGGGCATTCTGTTCATTGTGGGGATCATCGGATTTGTTGCTGGC
>JADZDX010000013.1 GCA_020850835.1 Fimbriimonadaceae bacterium | reverse complement strand
TGACAAGCTCGATATCAAATACAAGAGTTGCCCCCGGAGGGATCGTCGGAGGGGCACCACGATCACCATAGGCAAACGAACTTGGGATTGTAACAATACGACGTTGCCCTTCCTTCATGCCATAGAGGGCCATGGTAAAGCCTTCAATAAGGCTAGTCACACCCAGCAGAACGCCCATGGTTTGACCACGATCGCGACTGGAGTCAAACTTTTTACCGTCTTCGAAGGAGCCAATGTAATGGACTTCAAGTTGATCGCCATCTTTGGCTTCTGGCCCGGACCCTTCGGTTATTTCTTCAATTGAGATCATCGCTTATAGGGTACTCAACTCACGAGGAAGTCTCCCACGATCTGAGGGAGGCGAGTGTTCTCGGAGCGTATAACGGGATTATATGGGAAGACGCTCGTCGCTAAAAATGCAGGATAACCATCTCGATTTTGGAATTCGCCTCTTACGGTCACGTACGGGCTGGTGACGATAGCGTGTCCATAACGAAGATATACAGCATCAAAGCAGGTGACATTCAGCAATCCCGTCTCGTCCTCAAGGTCGAAAAATACAACCCGTTTTCCGGATTGAGTGGGGGGAAAACGAAGCCGGAGCGGATTCCCTACGACGAATGCATGATCTCGTTCGCGTAGGGTCTTCGCCTCCTCCGTGGTGATCGCCCCTCTTTGGCGAACGCGCTCTCGTTCAAAGCTCATGATATGCGTATCAATGTCCATTCCAAGTAATGTTCGCTCCCAAATCCGGCGCTCTTCAATCGAGAAGTCTTGCACTTCTAAATTCATGATTGGGGTCGGGTAATCGAAACTCAGTTCCCCAAGTCGAGGTTGCATTAGCCTCATGTATTCCTGAGCTTCGGGAATGGCCCAGAGCATGGCTCTCCGGTTCGAGCAAAAGCGATCAAGTGCGCCACAAAGGATCAGCGCCTCTAAATCATCTCGGCTAGGTGCGACCTTGGCGACAAAGTCGAAGAATCCGCCAAATGGCTCAATAGACGGCGACGGTGGCTCCAATGTGGCGACTCGATGCTTACTCAAATTGGGCTGTAGGTGTAACGGGCTTCGTGTTGAGCACTGATGCTCTAATATCCGCGCCTTCACGGGGGACGATAACCCGCTGAGTTGCATCAAGCCGGTGCGAATCCCCCCGTTTGGAATAGTGATTCCCAGCTCATTCCGTACATCCTCAACTCGAAACTCTTCCTGGCTCCGATTGACGTCAATGCCCAGGATCGGAACTCCTCGTAGCCGCGCCTCATTCGCGATGGTTGCAGATGGGTAATAGCCAGCGGGTTGTGCGGATAGAAGGGAGGCAAAGTATGGAGCGGGATAGTGCTGCATTAGGTAGACACTCCTTAAACTCACTTCAGCAAAAGCTAAGGCATGGCCTTGCGCGAAGCCATAACCTTTGAAACCAGCAACGTACTCAACGACCTCCTCAGCCACGCTCAGCCCATGCCCATTCTCGACAATCCGCGCTATCAACCTATTCTTGAGCTGCTCACCAAAGCCCTCGTGACGCTTCTTATGGATGTCTTCACGCAACTCCTCAGCTTCTCCGCTCGTCATCCCCGCGAACCCCTGAAGTAGCTGGTCCACCTGTTCTTGGAAGACAATAATCCCGTACGTACATCCCAGAATTTCTTCAAATTTCGGATTTGAGAAGCTGTATGCTTTTCCTCGACGACGAGCGATTAACTCGTTCAATTTGACGGCGCCGCCAACTCCAGGGCGGATGCCAGCTTGAACAAGGCTGGCGTCGTGCAAGTTGTCGGTTCTCAACCGGACATGGGCTTGGCGCATCGCTGGCGAAGCCGATTGCGGGATACCGATGAGTTCGCCGCTCCTCATCGCGCGGTAAACATCAGGATCGTCGCATGCCGCAATCCGCTCAGCCGAAAAATCAGGGTCTCCTAGCCTAACCCGGTCTTCTACTCCCCGAATCACATCCTGGCCACGAAGGCATAGGATGTCGAACTTATCGAAGAAGTGCTTCGCGCTTCGCTTATCCCACTGGATCATTCTCAGATGCTCTCCATCGCCTTCCGAAGCCGACCACATCACCGGTACCGTTTCACAAATGGGGCGATTACTTACAATCACCCCTGAAGAGTGCGTTCTTACATTCCTTGGCAGGTCCATGAGCGAAGAGGCGAGCTGAATAACCCATCGGAACCGGTCTTTAGAAATGTTAGAGTCTCGAAGCTCTGGGCGCTTCTCCAATGCCGATTCCAATTGATCCGGCGCAACGCCCCCATGGAGTTTCTTGGACAAAAATGAGATGGACTCTGGTGGTAGCCCCATGACCTTGCCCACTTCGCGGACGATGCCTCTGGTCATGAAAGTGCCGATCGCACAAACTGCGGCAACATGTTCAGAACCGTACTTCTGAATGACATAACGCCGGACATCCTCGCGGCGATGGGCCTCAAAATCAATATCAATATCAGGGCGTTTACTGCCATCTTCCGGTAGGAAACGGTCGAAATGTAGACGGTGCCGCATCGCATCTATTCGAGTTAATCCAAGAACATAAGCCACTGCAGAATCAACAACCGAACCGCGGCCACTCATATGAATGCCTTGTTCGCGGGCCCAGCGACAGAAATCCCAAGCCGCTAGGAAATGAGTTGAGAAACCAAGCCGCGTGATTCGAGATATCTCGTAGTCAATCCGCCCTTGTTGATGTTTCTTCATTGGGCCATAGACCAACGATGCATTGAGCTTAACGATATCAACTAACGCCTGAGCGTCATTATCGAAGAGCTGAGGCAATCCCGCCCTTTCGGGCAGGACATCGTCATCACACATGTCAGCTATCCGGAGCGTGTTATCGAGTAGATCAGAATGGGCAGAGAACACAATTCTTGCTTCTTGATCTGATCGAAAGTAGCGTTCACCATTGATGGCTCGCTCAGGGCGTAAGGGAACCTGGAGCTGTGTTTCATCACGATTCGGCTTTCGCCCAATCACCTCATCAATAAGACAAAGCGAGTGAGCGCAGATCAGCGTATCAAGAGCTGGGAAGTCCTCACGGCGCGAATGCATGACCGAGCCCCCCGCCACTGCCATCAAGCCTACTGCGTTAGCTAACTCAAGAAGGCTATTTGTAACTGCTATCGTCCAAGGTAAATAGCTCCGCTCGACTTCAATGAATAGATGTTGTCGCCCAAAGATCCTTTTCAATCTCGTAACGAGATCAAAAGCTTCAGCGTTTTTCCCTGCGATCAATAGGCGGTCAAGCGGCCCCGAATCTCCTCCAGTTAGACAGATCAATCCATCGCTGTACTTTAATATTCGCTCCCAAGACCCCAAAGGGAAGCACCGTGGTTCGCCAAGGTGGCATTCGGTTACCAACTTTGAGAGGTTTCTGTAGCCGGCTTTGCTTCTGGCGATCAGGACGATTTCGCCCCCTTCGGGGAGTTCGATCGAAGCTCCAATGAGTGGCTTAATGTTAAGGCGATGGCAGGCTTTGGCGTGCTCAACGGCTCCCATAAGCGAGTGGGAATCGGCGAGACAGGCTGCTGAACATCCTGCTTCTAGTGCCATCGCCGCCACTTCGCCCGCAAAGATTGTTGATCGCCCAAATGAGTACCCGCTAAGGACATGAAGCGGTGCATAACCCGATGACTTTGTGGATTGGAACGAGCGCTTTGTTGCCCATTCATTTTCTTTGGTCTTCGCTTCGTAGTAGCCAGGGGGCACAAATCCGGTTGCTGCTGAAACCGTCTCATCTCGGACGCGGCGGACACGCAAAATCAGGTCTTCGGCTTGACTTTCATCAAGGGGTTTCTGGTTGGGATCAGCCTGCGCAATGGCAAACAAACGCTCGGAGGTACGACGGACTCCTTTTGAATCGAATGAAATCGCAAACTCTCGGGTTGGCTCTCCGAGCCACCATTCACGGACTTCTCGCCAATGGGCAATCCTATTTCCAGTTCCAGCCATTTACGGCCCTCCAAGCTTGCCGTACCCGCTGATAGCGTTCGACCACCACCTGATTCGCGAGCAAGATCGAGTCATCGCCAAACTTCGTTCTCAGTTGTCCCAGAGCGTTCTGTGCGGATTCATCCTTCGCCCCTTCCGCCGTCATGCCAATCAAGGTTTGCTGAGTTCGCTTCATAGGTGCTAGGTCGGGCAATCGAATTCGAATACACGAAACGGGGTGGCACAACTCCGATAGCAACAAATTCAGAGCAAAGTTAAGGGATGCCGGCGACCCAATCGGCTTCCCAAACGTTCGTTCATGAAATGAAACTGACCCGTCTTCGGCCTCCAGCCAAACAAGAAGAGACTTGCTAAACACCCCTTCGTCGGTAAGCTTTCGCCCGACTTTCTTCGCGAGATAAACAACACCATTCTCAAGAACCTGACGCGTATCCGCAACTCCATCAAACAGAAAACGGCCTGAGATCGAATTCAGCGGATAAATCGCTCTGACCGCCGAGTCTCCCTTTCCATTCGCCGCTTGATGGATAAGAAAAGCATCCTTGCCGAACTGCCTCCTCAATTGGTCCAACGGGAGCTGCCGAACATCCCCAATCTTCATGCAGCCCAGTGCCAATAATCGAGCTGAGAACTCCTCTGCGATAGGCAAATAGCTGACCGGAAGAGAAGCTAGTGGTTTCCCAAGCCCATAACTCTCAACCTGAGCAATCCAGCGACAATCTGAACTCCCAATACTAACCTCTAACCCGGTCTGAACTTCCAAAGCATTCCGGATCTGCAACGAAACATCGCCAGGGTCCGGGTGCCCACTCAGGTCAACAAAGCACTGGTGCTGATCAATCGGCTCTATAACATCAGCAAACTGCGTAACGACATCCAACCAGGTACTGCGAGCCTTATGGTAAGCGTCCTCTTCCCACGCAACATACAATCCCTCTCGCCCAAACATCGCCTTGGCCTCAGGCAACCCGGCCGAGCGTTCAAGTCCCCGCGAACTCGCTGCCGCATTTAGATCTAAAACACGCTTGTCGCGATGAATGATCGCCGGCTGCTCACTTGTTAGCCCCAACGAGCTAACATAAAACCCATTCAGGCTGACAAACAGAATAAAGGTAGACATGTGTCAGTATAATTATACGACACACGGCTACTGAAAGAGAGTTAGTTTCGAAATTACTCGTCTACGCCATCGAAGCATGAAGTAAGATCGTGTGACAGTGGCGTGACGTCTATGTCTAAATCATGGGAGACATTTGGCTTGCCGGCAAGGTTGAGGTGCGGCCACTGGGTGGCTCAGCCCTTCCCGCGCCTCCAGCCAGGCGATGCACCGTCCTTCTGACCTACCTCGCCGAGCGTTATCCCAATTGGACTTCGCGCAAAGAAATCGGCGAAGCCATCCACCCTGACAGCACTTCCTCCAAGCGCCAGGGTTCGGTTCGCCAAACGCTGTCCCGCCTACGGTCTTGGCTTCCAGACAATTCAATCGAATTCGAGCAGAAAAATGTAAGGCTCACAAAGCCCTGGCGACTCCTCCTCGGCGATGCCGAAGGTCTCATGATTGCACCGGGGCTAGACCACCCGTGGATGGACGAGTTCCGCCTACGACATTCTAGCGAACCCAAAGCGCAGCCCCAAGGTTCTGAGCGACTCCTCTTCGAGACCATCGCGAGCCTCTCGAAGACCAACCCAGAGGTCGCGCGCAACCTCCTTTGCGCGGCCCCCGAGATCGCCCTAATGCTTCCACGAAGCGAACTCGCCTGGGTCATCGGAGTCACAAAACCCCGGTCGCGCAGCGAGCCTAACGCGGCCGAGCACGACCTCCTCATCGGCGAGTCTCACCTCGCGGTTGCCGACATCAAGGAGGCGATTCACTCCTACTTGCGAGCTTATAAAACAGCCGTTAATCATCGCAACGTCACGAACATGGCTCGGGCCAGTGCCCAAGTCATGTTCGCCTTTCTCGAAAGTGGAGACATGGATTCGGCAACCGAGTGGCTCGAACGTCTGACCATGGCCGACCGCGAGCAATCGATGCGCCTCCTCGTTTTGAATGCAAAGGCTGCGTTCTTCTGGAATAGTCACCTCGTGCCCGAGGCCCTGGCCACCCTGCGTAGCGCTGAGCGCTATGCAACTGGTGCGAGCCGCATTGAGAAGCTCCACTACTACGCGAATCTAGCCGTCCTCGAAGCCGAGGCCGGCGACCAAGAAGCAGCCAACGAGACCATCGAGACAGCCCGCGCGATGATCACCGATCCGTCGCATCGAGGCTTCAGATGGAACCTGATGATTGCCGAAGCCGAGATTCGAGCCAACAAAGGCAACCACGCAGAAGCCAATGCGATCATTGATCAAGCCCTGCTCGAAACCAGCAACTCCGAGGCCACCCTTGCGAACTGGTACGTGCGCGAGCTTCAAGCTGAAGTTGCCGCGATCGCGGGAGCGACTGCCCGAGCTCATTCGCTGTGGCGGCACGTCGAGAGCGAACGCACCAGCCGCAATCTCGCCCTCACGCCAAGGCTCCAAGCTCGCAAGCAACGCATCTTTCGCTAGGTACCCCGCATCTAAACCTGTCAAACTGTCGTAAGAACTATAGGGTCTTCTACAGGAAACGCAGGGTCGCAATGATGTGGCTGGAAGACCGACCAGGAAACGGATAACCACATGGCCCACGCACCGCATTCCGCATCAAAAGAGCACCCAAAGCCCTTCCTTCACCAAGCGATCACGGACATCATTATCTTCGCTCCACTCCTCGCGATTCCGGCCGCGATCGTGGACGTCGTCATGCATCCGCCCGCCACCCAGATGGGTTGGGGCGTGTTCTTGCTCACGGCGCTTCTCTTTACCGTGGTCGGTTGCAAGTTGCGCACGCTCGGCATCTCGCTCGGCTTCCACCGGCAGGGCACCCACCCCTCGTACCAAGCCAAGCCGTGGCTACGCGGGTTCTTTTTCATGCTCGGTGCGACAACCGCGCAGGGCAAAATGGTCAATTGGCTCTCCGACCACCACCATCATCACATTCATTCCGACACCGATGAGGACCTGCACAGCCCGATTCATGGGTTTTGGCACGCCTACATCGGCTGGCTCCGAGGGCTCCTCTTCAATCGGCACACCTACCCGCAGTTCGAGAAGGATCGGCAGGTCATGTTCTACAGCAACACGTTCTTTGTGTGGCTGGGGCTTGGTCTCGCGGTGCCGGCGCTCGTCGGCTGGGCGACTGGCTTCGGTGCCTACCGCGGCTTCCTCTACGGCGGCATGCTCGGCATCTTCTTTGCCAATTACGTCACATACTGGGTTAACGCCGGTTGCCACAAGTTCGGAAAACGCGACTTCAATACCGAGGACGTGAGCACGAATTTCTGGCTTGATGGCTTCTGGGGCCACAAACTCAGCTGGGTTTTCGCCTACCTGTCCTGGGGCGAAACCAACCACAACAACCACCACGCCCGGGCCATCTCGGCGAACCACGGCATGTTCAAGGGCCAGTTCGATCCTTCCGCCAACCTGCTCCGGATTCTGGAGAAGGTCGGCCTTGTTTGGAACGTCCAGTGGACCTCCGAGGCGCACGCTCGCGAACTCCAAAAGGAACTCTCCATGACAAAGGAAGAGCGGAAAGCCTACGCCCTGCAGAAGCACCGCGAGAAGCTCGAGCGGCAGGAAAACGAGCTGACCTCGGTCTAAGGCGTGGCGGGCTCGGGCCGCCCGAGCCTTCAGCTCGGGGCAGAGGCTAGGTTTCTACCTGATCCTGTTCTCGGGCAGACCAGTTTTGGTTCGGAGCTTGTTAGTTATGCTTCAAAAGTGGTCCGCTGGGGTCCAAAAGTGGTCAGCAAAATTACAAGACCCGTGAGCTTTGTTTCAAAACTGGTCAGCAATATGACAAAACGGTGAAATTTGACTCGCGCGCTTGCCCGCGGAGCTTCAATGCTGGTGAGCTTTCCTTCTGGAATCCGGGATGGCCTTTTGATTCACTAGAGAATTGTTGGATAATGAGCTATGGTTAAGCACCTAGCGTCCATTGGCTTGTTCGGCGCACTCACAACTTGCGCGCTCGCCAGCTTCGAAATGCTCCTCGTCGCCGACAATGGGGCGAACACCACACCCACGCGGCGGATTCATCGCTTCGATCCTGATTCCGGGGTCTACCTGGGTGCCTTCGGCAATTTTTCGAGCGACATCCAGAGTATCGAGATTCGACAGAGCCGGAACGAAGCCTATGTTACGGCCGGTTCGACGCTCTATGTCTTCGATTACAACACCGGGGCCTTAAAGAAGGATTTTGGCGGCTGGGTCTTCACCGACGTCGCTTTCTCACAAGACGATTCGACCTTTTACGCAGTGGGTGGCACGAGCTCGATTTATAAGACCACAACTGCGTTCATGGACGCAGGAAGCTTTTCCCCTGCTATATGGGTGAATGATGCGTCCGCCACTATGACCTCGGTCGCCGTGACCTGGGGAAACAAGGTCATGACGGGCCAGACCCGGTCCGGCCAGGCCGCGGTCTATTCCTACGATGCCACTAACCCTGGGACAGGCACGGGCGTGACGGGCTTTAACCCCGGCGTTGTGTTAGGTGCCGCAGCGAACATCGGTGGAGGTGGGAGCCTCCAAGCCCTGAGCTATTCTGGGCTTGGTTATGCGTATCGCTATGGCAGTTCGGGCTTCGGCTCTAGCTTTTACTACACCAGCCAGATCGGCACCGCCACCGCAG
This sequence comes from Fimbriimonadaceae bacterium, assembly GCA_020850835.1. Lineage (GTDB taxonomy): Bacteria > Armatimonadota > Fimbriimonadia > Fimbriimonadales > Fimbriimonadaceae > JAFLBD01. The sequence goes on along the minus strand of JADZDX010000013.1, from coordinate 63,022 downwards.
CCTCGGCCGCTCATAGCGGGGCCTACTTGGTCGGAATAGATGCGGCGACTCCAACCCAAGGCTTGATCACCCGGTTTGCCAACTCCGGTGCTGAAATGCAGTCGTTTGGGGGGTCAGTGTTGCGAAAGCCAATTGCGATGGCGTCCGTCCTTGCCCCGGAGCCCGGCACGATGATCGCTCTCGGTGCTGGCATCACCGCTTTGTTGCGGCGTCGAAAGCGCTCGTTGCGCCGAGCCTGACGGCCCGGCACTTGAGACAGGCTAAAGCCTATCCTCTATTAGCTACAACCGCTCGTGCTGCCGCAGGTGTTGCACTTGAGGCAGACGCCGTTCCGCACCAGCGTAAAGGCGCCGCACTCGGTGCAGGGGTCGCCTTCGTAGCCCTTGATGCGGGCCTCGCGTTGTTGATCGGACAGGCTACGCCGGTTTTCGGTTACTCCTGCCTTGGGTTCGGACTTGACAGATAAAGAACCGATGCCTAGGGGTCCAACTTGTGGAGCATTTGAGGGACTCAGATTTGCGGTGGATGAAGGTCCGCCTCCCTCCGAACTTGAATCGAACAGCCCCCGGTTGTAGCCATTGGCCTCATGCTCGTCGCGGGCCGCGCCGGGCATCGTGCCTTCGATCTCGTCGCCTTCCTCTTCATCCTCAAAGTCGGGATGTTGCGAAGGGGTGCCGGTGGCATCGAACCGCAGATCTTCGGGCTTAACCTGAACCAGATCATTGCGGCCGAGGTACGAGAATGCGAGCTCGCGGAAGATGAAGTCGATCACCGACGTGCTCATCTTGATGTTCTCGTGCCCGGTGACCGGACCATTGGGCTCGAATCTTGTGAAAACAAAAGCCTCGACGAACTCCTCAAGGGGAACTCCATATTGCAAACCGAGCGAGATCGCGATTGCGAAGCAGTTCATGAGCGAACGGTAGGCCGCCCCCTCCCGGTGCATGTCAATGAACACCTCGCCGAGCGTGCCGTCGTCATACTCACCGGTGCGAACGTAGACCTTGTGGCCGGCGATGCGGGCCTTCTGGGTGTAACCTTTGCGGCGGGTCGGCATCATGCGGCGCTTGGCGAGATAGCGGTAGACGAGTTTGGTGGCGACCCTCTCGATTTGGGCGTGCTGCGACAACTCGGACAAATCGGCCTGATCTACGGACGCTTCTAGGATTGCTGCGGCGGCATCGTCGGTGCTGGCATTCAGGGGCTGAGATAATTTCGAGCCATCGCGATAGAGCGCATTGGCCTTGATTCCGAGCTTCCAGCTTTGCATGTAAGCTGTCTCAACGTCTTCGACCGTGGCGTGGGCCGGCAGGTTGATCGTCTTGCTGATCGCACCGGAAAGGAAGGGTTGAGCCGCCGCCATCATGTGGATGTGCCCCATGTATTGAATGAATCGCTGGCCCTGCTTGCCGCATTTGTTGGCACAATCGAACACCGGATAGTGCTCGAGCTTCAGGTGGGGAGCGCCTTCGACGGTCATCGTGCCACAGACATAATCGTTGGCCTCGGCGACCTCTTGTTTGCTGAAGCCGAGCGCGTCAAGCATGTTGAAGCTCCAATCGCCCAATTGCTCATCGGTGAACCCAAGGAAATCGCGGCAGAAGTCTTCGCCCAGCGTGAACTTGTTGAAGACAAACTGAATCTCGAACGCGCCTTCAAGGCCCTTCTCGATCTTCTCTAATGCTTCTGGTGTGAAACCCTTGGCCGCCAGTGTCTCGTGATTCACACCAGGAGCATTGCGAAGCGTGCCGGAGCCGACGCAGTAATTAACGATGTCCTCAATCTGCTCGGGGTTGTAGCCGAGCTTGACCAGCGCAGGCGGAACCGACTGGTTGACGATCTTAAAGTACCCACCACCAGCGAGTTTCTTGAATTTCACCAAGGCAAAGTCGGGTTCGACGCCGGTCGTATCGCAGTCCATGATGAGGCCGATCGTGCCGGTCGGCGCGAGCACCGTCACCTGAGCATTGCGGTAGCCATGGGCCTCCCCGAGATCCACTGCCTTGTCCCAGGCTTCGCGGGCCGCCTTCAACAAATCCGTCGGGCACTCATCGGGATCGATCCCAATCGGCGTGATGCTCAATCCTTCGTAGTCGCTCGCCGGGGCATTGTAAGCCGCGCGGCGGTGGTTACGCATGACGCGCAACATCGAATCCTTGCTCTTACCAAAAGCCGGGAACGGGCCTTGCTCACGGGCCATATCCGCGCTGGTCGCATAGCTTTGGCCACCAAGAATCGCGGTGAGCGCACCGGCAATCGCAAATCCTTGCGGGCTGTCGTAAGGAATCGCCATCTGCATGAGCAGCGCGCCAAGATTGGCATAGCCCAAACCTAAAGTGCGGAAGTCGTAACTGAGTTGGGCAATCTCCTTGCTCGGGAATTGCGCCATGAGAACGCTGATCTCAAGGACCATGGTCCAGAGAATGATCGCGTGCTCGTAAGCCTTGATATCGAACTCACCGGTTTCCTTATTATAAAGCGTGATGAGGTTGATGCTGGCGAGGTTGCAGGCCGTGTCGTCGAGGAACATGTACTCGCTGCACGGGTTGCTGGCATTGATTGGGCCGCTCTCCGGGCAGGTGTGCCACTCGTTGATGGTCGTATCGTATTGGGTGCCGGGGTCGGCGCTTTGCCAGGCGGCTTCGCAGACTTGCTCCCAAAGATCGCGAGCACGCATCGTCTTGACGGTCTCGCCATTTGTTCTGGCCGTTAGGTGCCAATCGGCGTCATTCTCAACCGCTTCGAGGAAGGCATTACTGAGGCGGATGCTATTGTTGCTATTCTGCCCGGCGACGGTTACATAGGCTTCGCTCTCGTAGCCGGTGTCGAAGACAGGGAAGTCAATGCTCGTGACGCCATTTCCTGCGAGTTGAATCGCCCGTTGAATGTAGTTCGGACTGATCGCGTCGAGCTTGGCTTCGGCGATCGCGAGGCGGAGCTCGGGGTTGCTGCGCGGATCGGTGTTTGGCTTGTTCTGCGCTTGCTGCTCTTCGTTGCGCGTGCCTGTCCAGCAGGCTTTCACGACCGCATTGCAGTGCCGGCTATTGAGAACCGAGCCGGTGACGAGCGCCGCCACCTTCTGCTCTTCCTTCACCTTCCAGTTCACGAATTGCTCGATATCTGGATGGTCAACATCAAGGCAGACCATCTTGGCCGCCCGGCGCGTGGTGCCGCCGCTCTTGATCGCGCCCGCGCTTCGATCGCCAACGCGAAGGAAACTCATGAGACCGCTACTTCGACCACCACCGCTCAGCTTTTCATTGGAGCCGCGGAGCTTGCTAAAGTTCGTGCCGACGCCGCTTCCGTACTTGAAAATGCGCGCTTCTCGCGTCCAAAGGTCCATGATGCCGCCTTCGTTGACGAGATCGTCCTTCACGCTCAAGATAAAGCATGCATGAGGCTGGGGGCGCTCGTAGGCATTGACGCTTCGGTTCAGCTTCTTGGTCTTGGGGTCCACATAGTGGTGGCCCTGTGAGGTGCCCGTGATCCCATAAGCATAGTGGAGGCCGGTGTTGAACCATTGCGGACTGTTCGGCGCCGCGACCTGCATCGCCAGCATGCGGACGAGCTCATCATAGAAAGCCTGGGCGTCGTCCTTTGTATCGAAATAGCCGAATTGCTCGCCCCAGTGTCGCCAGCAGCCGGCGAGACGGTGAAAGACCTGACGGCTATCGGTCTCGCGGTCCATAGACTTATCACCAAACTTGCTGGGGTGGCCTTTCTCGTTCGAGGGATCTTTCAGTCCGGCCTTGCGGAAATACTTCTGCGCGAGAATATCGGTCGCGACTTGGCTCCAATGGCTCGGCACCATGACATCCTCCATCAAAAAGACGGTGCTGCCGTCGGGATTGCGAATCTCGCTCTTTCTCGCTTCAAACTCGATGCCTGCATAGGCGTCCTGCCCGGCGGTGGTGAAAACCCTCTTAATCTTCATTGTGCTTTCCTTGCTTTAGTATACAAACTTCTACATTAAAATGCGCGGCTTGCGCGACTTTTTGATTTGATCCACGATGTTGCTGAACTCGGCGGGCGTCTCGAATTGCTCGTAAACACTGGCGAACCGAACATAGGCGACTTCGTCCACATCGAGGAGCCGCTCCATCACCATTCGGCCGATTTGGGCCGATGGAATTTCGAGTTCGCCATCATCCATAAGGCTTCTTTCGATTCCCTCCGCGAGTTCCAGGAGCCGGCTATGATCCACCGGCCTCTTTCGGCAAGCCACAATGGCGCCCCGCAGGACTTTTTCTCGGGAGAACTCCTCCCTCGACCCATCTCGCTTGACCAGGAAGAGACGCGGCTTTTCCGGCTCCTCGAACGTCGTAAATCTACGATTACACGAGGCGCATTCGCGACGGCGTCGGATCGCAAGTCCGTCCTTGGCGTCTCGAGAGTCGAGCACTCTCTGCTCCTCCCCGCCGCAGTACGGACAAATCAATTCAACCCCTCGCAATACAACATCTTGTATCGCGACATTATGGACGACACAAGATGTGGAATGGATGCACTTTTTTCTTCACATCTTGTCCTACGCTTTTCCCTTGGTTTTGTCGGGAGCTTCCACCGGTTATGAACATCTTTTCCACAAAACCTGGGGCGTGCTCGTGGGGATGAAGAGAAACCATCCTCTGGAAACGTTTCGACCCAACGAATGACGAAATCCAATCAACCCAACCAAAACAAAAGAGCCCCCTCCGATTATCCGGAGGGGGAGAAATAAGCGAAACGAAAAAGGCCTTATGCCGCCAATTCCAAGCCCGAGCCAGAGCCGCTGTCGGCCCAAACCACGATGCTATTGCTAGGCAACGAGGTCGAATCCCCCCGGACCGCGCGAACCCGAATATAAAGAGGCTCGCCCGGGGTGCCAGTAAGCTGCGCCTTCGTCTTCGTGGTCGAGCGCACCATCGTCCAGTTCGTCTCGCCATTGGCCGAGATTTCGAGGTTATACACGGTGCCCGCCTTGTTACCATTGGCGTTCCATTTCAGGCCAAGAGTGTTCGCGTTCACCATCGTATAGCTCAAGCCTGTGGGCGGAGTAGCCGGAGTCTGGCTACCGCCGGTCGCGTGCGGAGGAACGTTGACCTTGGCCAGAGTCTCATCCGGGATCGCGTCGTTGGCTCGCCAAGTCTGCGAGAACGAACCGATCTGCTTGCGCAAGATATAAGCCGCGTCGTTCTTCGCGCTCACCGCCGCTTTCGCCGCCGCCTTGGTCGCCACGACATCATCCATCGCGTCATTAAACACGACGATGTTGTCGCCAAGGGTGTCAATTTCGGCCGGGGTCACGCCCAACACGGCGGCATTCGCCGTCATCTGAGCCAGAAAGTTAGGGAGCTCGTTCTTGAGCTCGACGTCGCTATACATTTCTGTAATGTACATATTTGCTTCCTTTTGCGGCGCAAGAAGTGCGCTTATCCAGAAGTGTTGGCAAGCCATGAGCGATTCATTAGGCTAAGTGCGCAATATCAAGACACTTCGGTTCGGCTTCGGGCGCATGCCATTCTGACTCTTGCAAAAGTAAGTCGAGAACCTCGACATTCTTCTTGCAAATGCAAAGGTTTTTCGCTTGAATGAGGTGGTTCAAGGGATTTTCGTCGGGGTTCTTGCCTTGCCCGAGGGGGTTTAACGCATTTCCGGGAGGACAAATCTCGTTTCTGACGGGGTTCCTTGATCAAGCGAAGGGCGGGAGCCGAAAAATGGGTGGACTGTCTGGCGCGGGTACCCTGTGGGATTCATGGAAGAACAGGGCGGGAAACCCCACGTCGGCCGCGCGAGCCTCATCATGGGGGGCAGCCTCTTGCTCAGCCGGATCTTGGGCATCGTTCGCGACATGATCATGACGGCCCAGTTCGGTCGAAACCAGTTCACCGACGCCTATTCACTCGCTTTTGTCATCCCCGACCTCCTCTTCTTCTTGATTGCCGGCGGGGCTCTGAGCTCGGCTTTTATTCCGGTTTACTCCGAATACTTGCACACGGATCGAAAGCGCGATGCGTGGCACATCTTCAGCGCGGTGGCCACGATTATGACGGCCGCCTTGTTCGTGATGGTTGGTCTGGTCTTTGTGTACACGGAACCGCTCCTGCGCCTGACCTTGCAGCCCGAGCAGCACGCGAGCATCCCGATGATCGCGCAGATGAGCCGCATTGTGTTGCCGGCCCAATTCGCGTTTTTCTTGGGCGGGTTGATGTTTGGAACGCTCTATGCCCATCAGCGCTTCTCGATTCCAGGTTTAGGGCCAAATGTTTACAATATCGGCATCATTTTGGGGGCTTTGATTCTCTCCCATTTTGTGCATCCGGGCATTGCGGGCATGGCCTGGGGCGCGTTGATCGGCGCGTTCGTCGGAAACCTCGTGCTCCCGGCGTGGGAGATGCGCAAGATCGGCGTGGACTTCCGTCCGAACTTCGATTTTCGGCATCCGGGCGTCAAAAAGGTCTTCGTACTGATGCTGCCCGTGGTGTTTGGCCTCTCGCTGCCCGGGGTTTACGGGATCCTCATGCGCTATTTCGGGAGTGGCTTTGTGAATGGCATCGTCACCTCGCTCGATCTCTCCAACAAGCTGATGCAGGCGCCGCTGGGCGTCTTCGGACAGAGCTTCGCGATCGCGGTTTTCCCGGCCTTATCGCAATTTTTCGCCCAGGAACGGATGGACATGTTCCGCGAGCAGATCGTGAAGACGATGCGCACCGCTTTGTATGTGAGCGTGCCGATCGCGATTTACATGGCGGTGATGGCGCCCGACATTGTCAACGCGCTTTTTGGCTATGGCAAGGGCGCGAAGAGCGACCCAACGGCGATGGTGATTTGTCTGCGGCTATTCTGCCTCGGCATCCCGGCCTGGTGCATGCATCCGATCCTGATGCGCGGCTATTTTGCGATGCACAAGACGGTCAAGCCGATTGTTTTGGGGACGGCGACGACGCTGGTGTTTATCGTTTTGGCGTACACGCTCCTCGCGACCCCGCTTTCCTATATGGGCTTGCCTTTGGCCAGTTCGCTGTCGGCGATCTTCTTGGCCTGTCTGATGACCTTTACATTGCGCAAGGATGCAAACGGTTTGGAGGTAGGCCAGATCGGGCGCGCCCTTGACCAGACCCTCTTGGCCGGGTTGGCGATGTGCATCGTGCTGGTTGGCCTCTGTTTGGCGTGGGGGCCGGTCGCTCAGCATGGGAGTCACCTGTGGTCCTTTGCTCGATTAGCGATCTATGGGCTCCTCGGAATGGGCCTCTACACTTGGATCACGAAGAAGATGGGGATGCCCGAAACGGCGACGATTGATCGGGCCTTGGCCAAGTTTCGAAATCGTTAACCAGCTCAAATTTGGGCGGTGACAAGTTTTTTTACCAGTATGATCATCATCATACTGAACTTATTTTAAGTGTTTGATAATTCATGTGAGCACGAGGGGACGTGCACATGAATCATGGCAACCAGACATAAAGTTCCGGGTCGAGCACCAACGGTCGCTCCCAACGAAAAGGCGCGGGTGGTTCGCACCACCGATAGTCCGAATTGCACCGGAGCCTGTGGCTGGCTCGCAACCGTCGTGGACGATGTTATCGTTGACCTAAAGCCGGCGGCGGATTATCCCTGCCAGGAATACAACCCTCGCGGATGCCTGCGCGGGATGTCCATGACGCACATTATTTATGGGCCGGACCGCGTGCACAAGCCCTTGATCCGGGCCGGCGAGCGCGGGGAAAACAAATGGCGGGAGGTCGGATGGGACGAGGTCTTGGACTATATCGCCGACCACATGAAGCGCATCAGCAAGGATCACGGGCCCGAATCCATGCTCCTCTTCAATCAAGTGGTGGGCACAGGATATGTCCAGAAAGGCGCCCAAGTCCGGGCCGCCGCCTTGCTCGGGATGTCCTTCGCCACGGCGTATGACTTCAATGGCGATATTTCGATGGGTTTCACCCAGACCGTAGGCATTGACTGCGTGGAGTGCGAGACCCGAAGTTGGGCTCATTGCAAGACCGCGATCCTTTGGTCCAGCAACATCTTCCAAACCCGAATCCCCGACGCGAAGTTCCTCACGACCCATGCCAAGCAGCGAAACAATTGCCAAATCATCTCGATTGATCCCCGCGCCAGCCAAACCGCCAAGGGCGCGGACTTGTGGCTCCCCGTCAACCCGGGAACGGACGGGGCGCTTGCGCTCTCCATGTGCCAGGTTGTCTTGAAGGAAGGCCATGTGGATTGGGCGTTTTTGCAAAAGTTCAGCGACGTTTGCACGCTTATTCGGCAGGATACGGGCGAGCGACTCCGCGCCAGCGACGTTGGAGAAGGAACTGAGGCCGAGTTCATGGTCTGGGACGAAGGAAAGGATGCTCTTTACAAGCTACCGATGGATTCGCTGAAGCTGCCCGAGGACGCCAAGTTCGCTTTTCGGGGCCAGCGCACAGTTCAATTGAGCGATGGCGCGAAGGTCAGCGTAACTCCGGTCTTTGAACTCCTTGAGAACGAGATCCTGCGGGACGAATATGCGCCTGAGCATGTCGCCAAGACCTGCGACATTCCAGCCGACACCATCCGCCAGGTCGCCATTCGATATGCAACCGAGCGGCCTAGCTCAATTATCATTGGCATGGGCGTAAATCACCGATTGCACGGCGACCTGACGATTCGCGCTATCCTCCTTCTGGCTTCGCTTGTCGGAGCTCATGGTAAGCCGGGCGAGAGCGTTTCGATCTACTCTGGGCAGCACCATTTCCGGCTCGATGTCTCCCCTTGGTGGTTCCCGGATGGAAAGCGGCCGAACGGCGTGCCGATGCATTACTTTGTCCTTGGTCAGCCCACGGGGACGATGAATCCCAAGATCAAGTTCCCGAAGGATGGTTTCAAGGCCCTGTTTGTGAGTCACGCCAATCCATTGGTCACGGAGTTTAGCGCCCCCATGAAGGACGCGATTGACCGACTGGATCTGTTCGTGGTCACCGACTTCTCGATGACACCGACTTGTGAGTACGCGGATGTGGTCCTGCCGGCTCCAACCTTCTGGGAGAAATTGGACTTGGTGGGCACCAGCTGCCATCCGTATCTACAAATCCAGCAGGAGGTCGTTAAACCTCAGTACGAGAGCCGCACTGAGATGTGGGTTCAGAAAGAACTCCTCAAACGAATCGATCCAGAGCTCGCCAAGCAGATGGACTACACCGAGGAAGACGCTATCGAAATCATGCTCAAGGGAGGAGGCAAGGAGGTTGAAGGCATAACGTTGGAAATGCTCCAGAAGGGTCCCGTGCGGCTGAATGTCCACGACCCCGAGTGCGGGCTGGACGAACAGCTTCATGAAGACAAGCTCTTCCCGCCGCGTGCCTATCCATTCCCTGAAGGGGCCCAGCGGGAATTCCTCAAGACTGGTCGTATGGAGTTCTACAAGGAAGAGGAGATCTACCAGAAGATGGGCGAGACGGTGCCGACCTACCACTGGGCATTTGAGCACCTTCCGGTATCCGCCCAAGAAATGCCTCTCGCGATCGTCACTCCTCACTCAAAGTGGCGCGTTCACTCGACCCACTGCAATAACCCATTCCTTAGAAATCTCAATCGTAAACCGGTCGTTGAGATTAACCCCAAGGATGCGGCTATGAGGGGGATCAAAGACGGGGAAGCGGTGGAAGTCTTCAATGAGTTTGGAAGCTACGAGCTCTGGGCTCTAGTGACAGAGGCTATCAAACCGGGTGTGGTTTGTGTCGATCACGGATGGTGGGATCGCTATCTCGGCGCAGGAAAGTACCACAGCGTGCACACGTATCAAAAGGTGAAACCAACCCATGAGGTCTATTACCTGCCGGCGGTATATGCGCCGGGACAGCACTGGAAGGACACTCGCGTGGACATTAGGAGGGTGAAGTAAGTTGGCACGCCTCGCGATGCTCATTGACCTGACGCGGTGCATTGGTTGCGATGCTTGTACCTTGGCTTGCAAGCAGGAGAACGGAACGCCTTACGACACCTTCTTTGCCCGTGTCCTAAATGTTGAGGCTGGAACGTATCCTGACGTGAAGCGGGTCTACATTCCGGTCCTGTGTAACCACTGCGACGATGCACCGTGCCTCAAATCCTGCCCGAATAAGGCTATTGTCCGACGGCCCGATGGAATTGTTCTCGTGGATCAGGATCGTTGTCGAGGCACCGGAGCCTGCGTCTCGGCTTGTCCCTACGGAAACATCATCCTTCACCGCGAGGAAGAAGGGTGGTACCTCGACGAGAACGAGGCCTATGAAAAGGACTTTGTTAAGCTTCGCATGAAGGAGAATGTAGCCCGCAAGTGTACGTATTGCGCACACCGGGTTGACCAAGGGTTGCAGCCTGCTTGCGTTGTTGCATGCCCGACAACGGCTCGTATCTTCGGTGACTTAGAAGACCCCGAAAGTGATGTCTCGACCTACATTGAAGAGCAGAAGGAACAGACCGGTCGGTCACCCTTCCACCTCCTTCCCGAGGCGGAGACAAAACCCGCCGGCTGCTACCTCGGAACCATGGCCGAGCAACGACCGAGCACCCTCGGTCAGTCGGATGGCATCGGAGATGCCAAGCAAGAAGAAGCCCAAAGAACACAGCGAGGTCAAAAGTGAAACTATCAAGAGTAGTCGCGATCTTCATGCTCCTCTTGGCCGTGGCATGCGGCCATGCCCAGACTGACCTCCAGAAGAAGGAAGTCTATCCGGTTACGTCTTGCATGGGCTGTCACGGCCAGAATGCAATGGGCGGCTTGGGGCCACCACTGGCTCAAACCAAGGTCGGACTGTCTACGTTCCGGCAAGTGGTGAGGAATGGTAAGGGGATGATGCCCGCAATCAGTGAAGCGGACCTCAGTGATTCGGACCTGGATCAAGTTTACGAAGAAGTGAAGGCCAAGCCGTGGATTCCCGACGAAATCCCGATTGCCTTTAAGGTCGGACAATTTCTGACGCCTCGTAGTGTAAGCCACTTCTTTATCGTTGTCTTCCTCTTTGCCACGGTCTTTGCCATTCGAGGACTCAGCTACTGGCTGAAGTGTGCTGGCTTGAAGGAGCTGAAGCCTGCGATAGCTAAGTTTGGATGGGCGCGATCCTTTGGCGTCGTCCTGAAGTCCCTCATCGTTGACGGCTTCTTAGTCGGATCTCTTTGGCAGAACAACAAGAAACGGTGGTTCATGCACGGGCTACTCCTCTATGGTTTCTGTGGCCTCCTTCTCGCTGATATTCTGATCGCGATCTTGAATCCCCAGCGAGGTCAGGTGCCCTTGACGCATCCCCTAAAGCTCTTGCCGGTCGTTTCAGGGATTGCCGTCTTGATAGGGATCTTCTATGTGATGTACCGCTACAAGAAGGATGAGTTCATTGATAACGGGCTAACACTCGGTAAGGACTTCCTCTTTGTCAATCTTCTTGTGCATGTGATCATCAGCGGGTTCCTCGTGGTCGCCCTTAAGCGAATGGGAATCCATGACTTTGTGATGACGATCTACATCTGGCACCTGGCGGCGGTAGCGCTCCTCATCGCCACTGGGCCGTTTACACGGTTCCAGCACATGTACGTTGTGCCAGCCCTCGCCGCAATGACTCGACTGACTGAAGCCATCGTTGCCAGCGGGGTGGAACTAGGCTTTGAACGCGAGCCATCCCCAGGGCGGCACCACAAATCCATGAAGATCGCAAGCGATGTCATGAAACAGCTTGGCGAAGATGGCCCGATAACCATGCGCTACTACCCATAGGAACCCAAAACATGCCAAAAGATAATCTGAACCAAGACAATATCGAAATCTCCCGCCGCAAGATGATGGGCCTCGTCGTTGGCGTGATCAACTTAGGCCTCATCGGTGCCATCGTTGGCCCCATGGTCGGGTTTGCTGCTGCCCCCCTTGGCAACAAGCGGAAGTCTCGCTGGGTTGAGTTGATGGACGAGTCGCGTATCAAGCCCGGCGAAGTGAAGGAAGTGAACTACTCGTTACTCGTCGTTGATGGCTATCACGAAGTAGAACAGAAGTTCACGGTCTTTTTGCGGCGGAGTGAGGAAGATGTGATCTGCATTGACCCAGCTTGCACTCACCTTGGATGTCGCGTGGACTATCACGCTGATCAGCACAAGTTTATATGCCCTTGCCACGGTGGCGTTTTCGACGATGAGGGCACCAACAAATCAGGGCCTCCGCCCAAGCCGTTGGAGCGCCACCCTGTCAAGGTCGAAGCAGGAAAGATTTGGATTTCTCGAGAGGTCTAGACAATGAGCCAAAAGACGTACAAACCCAAGGATGCCCCAACCCTCAGTCCTGAGGTCAAGGTAGATGAGCCTCGTGAGGCTGTTTCGTCAGAAGAACGTCTCCAAATAGAGCGCCCATCGCTTCGCGACTGGATGGATTTGCGACTTGGCTGGTACGGTTTTGTCCGGAAGAACCTAGATGAGCCAATGCCCGCGGGAGTGGGTTGGTGGCAGACACTCGGCAATCTGCTGATGACGCTGCTGGTCTTTCAGTTCATCACCGGCTTTGCTTTGGCGATGTATTACTCGCCGAGTCCCGATTCCGCTCATGCCAGCGTAAAGCACCTTACTTATGAGGTCGGCTTAGGATCCTTCATCCGAGGGTTACATTCATGGGGTTCAACGGTCATTGTTATCGCCGTAGTGCTCCATATGCTTCGGGTGTTCTTCTGGGGCTCCTATAAGAAGCCTAGGGAGTTGACTTGGGTTGTCGGGGTCATCATCTTCCAGGTGATCCTTGGCTTCTCGTTTACGGGCTACCTGTTGCCTTGGGATCAAAAGGCATACTGGGCGACCGTTGTTGGAACCCGCATAGCTGCGACCATCCCAGTTGTTGGCCATGCACTGTTGGTCTTTATTCGAGGTGGAGAGGAGGTGGGGGCCCTAACGCTGACCCGCTTCTATTCCTTCCACGTGATGCTCTTACCGGCAAGCCTGATTCTCTTTACCTTCCTCCACCTGTATCTGGTGAGGCGACATCACATTGCCGGCCCGGTAACTCCCGCAAAAGGAGCTCCCGTACCTTTCTATCCAAACCAGCTCTTCAAGGACGCCATTGTGTTGCTCTTTGGAGTTGGGCTCTTGATCTATCTTGCCGTCGCATTGCCCCCAGGTTTAGAAGCGATTGCTGATCCTACGGGAACTGATTTTAGCCCGCGACCAGAATGGTACTTCCTCGGGCTATATGAGCTTTTGAAGGTGATGCCAAGCGGTTGGGAAGTCGTGGCGACGGTGATTATCCCCACGGGAATTACCATTGGCATGTTTGCTTTACCGTGGTTAGACCGGTCCAAATCACGCCATCCCGCCAAGAGACAGTGGATTATCATGTCGGGCTTTGCGGCGATTCTCTTGATTGGGTTAATGACCCTCAAGGGCATCCTCGAGACTCCGCCAGAGCACAAGAAATCCGAAGCGACCTTGGCCGAGAGCAACGACATCCCCAAAGCTGAAGCTACGCAGTTGGAAAGCTTGGGTGAATAGAGCTACCGGCTAACGGCCATTGCCCCGATCCGAGCTTGCAGGGCGTCATCGTACATTGCGATGACGTCTTGTGCGCTTTTGGTCCAGCTGAAGTCCGTGGTCATGCATCGGCGTACCAATTCCAGCCAACTCGCTTGGTCTCCGTAGAGATTCACGCCGCGCCGGATAGTCTCGAACAGTTCGCGTGCAGATTTTCTTTCAAAAACGAGGCCGTTGTCTCCATCATGAATGGAGTCGGCAAGTCCCCCCGTTTTGCGAACGATTGGAACCGTACCGTACCGGCATGCGATCATTTGGCCGAGGCCGCAGGGTTCGAAGGCGCTGGGCATGAGGAACATGTCCGAGCCCGCATATATCCGCTGGGCGAGTGGAGCGTCGTACCGCTCAATGAAGCGAACCTGGTCTTGCCAATCTCTCTCCAACTGCCTCAATTGATCTGCCGCCCAGGGGTCTCCCGTCCCAAGCGCGACAAATTGACTGCCCAACCCTAGCATGCCATACGCCTGTTTGATAATGAGGTCAAACCCCTTTTGATCACTCAATCGGCTGACAATCCCCAAGAGTGGCCCTTGGCTGAGTGGAAGCCCAAGTTCGCCTTGGAGCGCAATCTTGCACTTTGCCTTGCCACCTAAGTCAGCCGCCGAAAACGGGGCGGCGATGGCCGGGTCGTTTTGTGGGTTGAAGAACTCCGTGTCAATTCCATTGAGGATGCCGCGGAGCTTGCCTAGTTGGTGAAGATCGCGCATGAGGCCCCAAAGGCTGGCGCCATATTCTTCGGTCTGAATTTCATTCGCATAGGTCGGGCTCACAGTGCTGACCATATCAGCATACACACAGGCTGATTTGATGAAATTAACCCCGCCCCATGTTTCGAGCTTGTCCATGGTGAACAGGCCCGGATCCAGACCGGCCGCTTCGATCGTATCCTTGCCGAAGGTGCCTTGATAAAGCAAGTTGTGAATGGTGAAGATCGTGGCCGTGCGATCCCATTTCTTCCCACCTTTTTCGCGAATCATGACGGGAACAAAGCCGGTATGCCAATCATTTGCATGGACAATATCCGGGATCCAGTCCGAGGCTTCACATAGGGCAATTGCGGCTTGGCTAAGGAACAGATAGGCGTCGCGCCCATAGGCATAGATTTCTTCAGATCGAGAAGCATTCCCGAAGAACTCAGGGCAATTGACCATCCAGATCCCGTCAACTTCGAAAAGGTTCGCCTTGTACTCCTCTTCGAGGTTCACACGAACGGACAAGGTCTTGGTGGGCACCTTGCCCTTGATCACCATGCCATAAGCAGGCATGAGCACTCGGACCTCATGCCCTAGCCCACGAAGAGCCTGAGGAAGGGATCCAGCAACGTCGGCTAATCCGCCAACCTTTGCCCATGGAGCGACCTCAACGGAAACAAAAAGGACCTTCATTGAACAAGGGTATTTTCCATATTTGAACTGGGCTCATGTTGCTAGGTATGGTCATCGCAGATGATTGACATTGAAAGTTTGTGGGATTTCAGCGAACCTGAGGAGACAGAAGTCGTCTTCCGGAGCCATCTCGCCGAATCAGATGATGAGACTTGTGCGGTCCTCTGGACGCAGATTGCCCGAACCTATAGTCTACGAGGCATGTTTGACGAGGCACGAGATGCCTTGAACAAGGTTGAGAGGTCGTTTCCCGAAGCGCGGGTCCGATATGAATTGGAGCTGGGCCGAGTCTTCAATAGTTCGGGCTATCCTCAGCAGGCACAACCTCACTTTCTTTCTGCTAGGGAGTTGGCCAGGGAATCTCAGATGGAGAACCTCCAGCTTGACGCCATACACATGCTTGCCATTGCTGACGTCCAGGGGGCAATCGGCTGGGCCGAAGAAGGAATCGCGATCGCAGTGAATGCCCAAGACGAGAAGTGCCGCCGTTGGCTAGGCCCCTTCTACAACAACCTGGGCTGGACGTACTATGATCTTGGGAACTTTGAGAGGGCCTTGGAGTTCTTTGAACTCGGATTGAAAGAGCGAGAGCGGCAGGGAATATCGCGACCAATTGAGATCGCCAAGGAAGCGATTGCTGAAGCAAAGAAAGCCCTCGCCAATGAAGGAAGTTAAGCTTGGGATTCGATTCTTGGATGTCATGCCCGGCGTCTGGGGAGCAATTCAGCGCGGGAAGGGATCAGCCGGTGAGCCGACTGATTTGAAGAAGCTGACGGGTGGGGAAGCCGAGTGGTCCGTATCGGTTACGTTGAAGAACGGTAAACCAACGGGCAAGTTTGTACAAAAGGATTCCAAAGGGGCTTTCATATATGTTCTCTGGGGCACTCAAGCAGGGCAGCCCATGACCCAGATCTGTCGGCGAGCCAAGGTCTACTTACCAAAGGAATTGGAGAGTGGAGCAAGATATGTGGCCGAGCTTGAGGGGCGCGACAAGTCGGGGCTTCCGGTCTGCGCCACAGTTCATCCCCTGAATGGCTGGGAGAGGTCTGGTACCTTCTGACTGAATGACTGACCAAGTAGATGTGACCATTATTGGCGGCGGACCCGTCGGTCTGTTCGCTGCCTTCTATGCTGGCCTTCGCAACATGTCAGTGAGGATCATAGATTCGTTGCCAGAACTTGGAGGTCAACTGACCGCCCTGTATCCAGAAAAGTATGTCTACGATATGCCGGGCTTTCCCAAGATTTTGGCCAAGGATCTTGCGCGAGAAATGGCCCAACAGGGAACTCAGTTCTCTCCCCAGGTGGTGCTTGGTGACACAGCCGAGTCACTGAGTGATGAACTGGTTATCAGCACGAGAAGCGGCTTGCATTTGCCAACGAAGACCGTGATAATCTCGGCGGGAGCTGGTGCCTTTTCGCCTACGAAGATTGGCCTTGCCGATGAAGAGAGTTGGGTAGGGAGGGGTCTCTCCTATGGCGTGCGCCACCTTGCTGATTTCGCAGGACGCCGGGTGGCCGTCATTGGCGGTGGAGATAGTGCTTTCGATTGGGCCCTAGCGCTCTCGGAGGTTGCCAGCGATGTTTGTATCGTCCATCGCCGAGATGGGTTCCGGGCTCATGAGGATACGGTGGCGAAGGTTCAAGCATTGCCCATCGGGTTTCATCTCTTCAAGACCGTGGCCGCCATTCAGGGCGATGAGCAGATATCCGCTATCGAGTTGGAGGACACCCAGACGAAAGAGCGTTCGATCCTAGAGTGCGATGCGGTCATCGTAAACATCGGCTTTAAGTCTTCGTTGGGGCCGCTCAAGGAGTGGGGCTTGACGATTGAGAAGAACCAGATAGTGGTTGATCACCTTTATCAAACAAACCGCCCTGGAGTGTTTGCTGTTGGCGATGTGTGTACCTTCGACGGGAAACTCAAGCTCATTGCTACAGGGGTTGGTGAGGCGGCTACAGCGGTGTGCGTGGCAAAGACTCTCATCGAACCGGAGGCGAAACTGTTTCCGGGCCACAGTAGTGACATGGATCTTCAAGCCTAGGTGCTGATCCGAAGGAACTCGGCCCAAGCATCTTCTGTTGGCGACCCAAGCATGAGGACTTCGGCCTCGTTTCCTTGCCCGATGAGCGCGAGGCAAGGTGCATCTCCGGCAACGCCAACCCACTCCTCACCGAGTCGGATGAGCCGATCGTGCCGTGAAGGTGGTGAAATCAGGTGCAATGCGTCAAACTCAATTGCCCCGAGCCAGTAGGGAATGGGCAACTCAGCTTCACAGAGGCGGCGCCAGACCTCGAGTTCACGAAAGCCATCAGCCGTTGGTGCCGCCAATAGCGCCGCCCGTCCTTCAAACGACAATTGCGGCACCCTGCAAGGCCCTTTGATAAGGGTTTGGTAGGACTTGCGCCAGATCACTAGTCGTTTCCACCCGTGGCTACACCAAAGGGGTGGGGGGTGCGTGTCTGAAGGTACGCGATGCCGGGACCTGTCAGTTCCACCACGATTCCTTCGCCGCTTTTGATCGTGTTGAGCAGGCCTCTTGCCACCTTCCTCAAGCGATACCCAAGGCTGGCGGAGAAAGCCACCAAATGTCCGGTGTCAACCAGATACTGTTGCCCCGGCTGAAGTTGCACGGGATGGATCGCCCCATAGCTGCTGAGCAGTATCTTGCCGTCTCCGCTGGCTCGCATGAGGAATATGCCTTCTCCGCTGAAGAAGTTCTTCACCGAGGTAATCGTTTCGAACTTTATGCCTGGGTCGCCCGCAAGGTAGCACCCGCTGGTCACCATCAACCCGTCGCGTGGCTCCACGGCCACAACATCACCGGGTCCCGCTGGGGCCAGTAAGACCTCGCCCGGACCGAGCGACGCGGTAAAGGTGGATTGAAATAGACTCTCCTTCGCCAGGAACCGTCCGAGAGCCTTACCGATTCCTCCCTCCAGCTTGGATTTGACCTCAATAGTCGGTGTCATCGCGATCATGGCCCCGCTCTCGGCTCGGACTGACTCGCCATGTCTCAATGTAACTTTGGCAATGGTGGAAGCGGGTTGATGAAGAAGCTCGACTTGCATGCGATTGGGCCCAGTGGGAATGGTTTAGCAGACAAATGAGTATAGAATAAGTAAGCATGGTGACCACCAAACGAGCCCTACTCAAAGCGCGTAGGCGGATGAGAGTAGATGGCAAGGTGGTCTGGGCTCTCGCTTGGCCCGCTGTTGCCCTGAACGGCTTGCAGGTAGTCAACAGTTTGCTGGATACCTTTTTTGTAGGTCATCTTTCGGTCAATTCTTTGACCGCTCATGGGGCGGCGTTGAACGTAATCTTTCTGATGTTCTCGCTCGCCATGACGATCAGCGTCGCTTCGACCGCAATGGTGGCCCGGGCATACGGTGCGGATGATCCTGCAGAGTATCGGGAGGCGAACCGTCAGTGCTTGAGTCTTTCATTTGTTATCGGGCTAATCTTGGCGGCGGCTTGCCTGGTGCTCGCGCCGCTCGCTGCCCCCTTTCTGGTGCCCGCCGGGAATGCCGAGGCTGCAACCCTATTCAGGAATTTCTTAACTGCTTACGCTCTTGGAGTTCCCGCCACAGCGGTGTTTACGACGCTTAGTGGATCTATGCGAGGGATTGGCGATACCAAGTCGCCGATGGTGATTAGCGGAATTCAAATTCTGCTACATATGATCCTCAATTTCTTTCTCATCTATCCGAACGGACATCATGGCTTCCTTCCATTTGAAGCTCCCGGGCTTGGTCTTGGACTGACGGGCGCTGGAATTGCCATTGCGGTGAGCGGATGGTCGAGCGCGATCCTTTACTTTATCTACACCAAACGAACGAAACTTGGTCAGGCTCGGTTCAAGGTGCCCAGCATGGACTGGGTCAAGCGTATTCAGGCCATTGCGATACCGAGTGCGTTGCAATCCTTGTTGCGTGTAGGAAGTTTCACTTTCTTCACCATGATCCTTCGGAACACTCCGACCGCCGCCGATGCCCTCGCGGCCTTGCGGGTGGGCATCGCGCTTGAAGGCATGATGTTCATGCCCGCCTTTGGCCTTTCGGTGGCTGCGGGTGCTCTGGTTGGCCAGAGCCTAGGGGCCAAGGATCCTAGCCGAGCCGAGCGCCTCGGCTGGACGGCTGGGCACTATGCTGCCATTGTCATCTTAGTTGTGTCGATTCCGATCTTCATCTTTGCCCCCCACATTGCGACCCTGCTCACGGGCGGGGATAAGCCGGGAGTGGCGGTGGAGGCGGCAAACTACATTCGGATTCTTATCGCGACCGAGATGATGTTTGGGTACGCGATGGTGCTCATCGGGGCGATGCAAGGCGCAGGGGATGCTAAGCGCACAATGTGGATTACGATCGCGACACTGTGGGCCATTAGGGTTCCTTTGGCGTTTATCCTCACGCATCCGGCTTTTGCGCTCGGGTCCACCGGCGGCTGGATCGCGATGTCCCTCTCACAGGTCGCCCAAGGGCTCCTTGCCATGGTCTACTGGAAGCGCGGTCAGTGGAAGACCGTGATCGTTTAGCTTCAGAATCAGTCGGTATTAGCCGACAATCCAATTGGCCCCGAATGGGCCAGTTGAATGAAGGCTCTCCAGCGTCTCCTTAAGAATACAGATCTGCTCCTCGGAGTGGGTCTCTTGATTGTCGTGGCGATGCTGGTGCTTCCGCTACCCACCTGGCTCCTTGACTTCGGTCTTTGTATCGCCCTCGCCAGTTCTGTACTGATTCTGTTGAGCGCAGTGAACGTTGATGAGCCGATGAAGTTCAGCATCTTCCCGTCGCTGCTCTTGGTGACAACGCTGTTTCGACTTGCCCTGAGCATCGCGGCGACAAAACTCATTCTCGGCCATGGTGATGGTGGCCATGTCATTGAGACCTTTGGCAACTTTGTCATGGGAGGAGACTTTGTCGTTGGATTTGTCGCCTTTCTTATCCTGATGGCCGTTCAGTTCTTGGTCATCACCAATGGTGCGGGTCGTGTTTCAGAGGTCGTAGCCCGGTTCACCTTGGATGCCATGCCTGGTAAGCAGATGGCCATTGATGCTGATTTGGCCGCGGGGCTGATTGATGAGGAAGCGGCCCGAAAGCGGCGCAAGGAGGTCAAGCAAGAGGCTGACTTCTATGGTGCGATGGACGGTGCAAGCAAGTTTGTCAAGGGCGATGCCATTGCAGCTCTCCTCATAATTATCATTAATGTCATCGGTGGCTTCGCCGTAGGCTTCTTCCGGGGAGAAGGCGACGCCATTCAGATTCTCCAGCGCTACGCCCTTCTATCCGTCGGCGAGGGCCTCGTTGCCCAAATTCCAGCCCTGTTGGTCTCTACTGCTAGCGGCTTGCTGGTGACCCGTGCCGGTCAGGAGCGGAGCATGGGTGGGGAAGTCTTTTCCCAGCTCGCCAGTCAAGAGAAGGCCATTCTAACCAGCGGCGCTTTCCTTTGTCTGTTCGGCTTCGTGCCCGGCTTTCCGACGATCATCTTCCTAGGCGTGGGAGGGGGGCTCATTGCATTGAGCCGATTCATCCGAAAGAACGGCGATCTCATCACCAAGTTCACAAGCCCCAAGGCTGATCCAGCCCCCAAGGAGCAAGTTTCTGCCGGGCCCGCGCCCTCTTCGCCGGAAGCGGTCATGCCTTTACTGAGTGTTGACCCGCTGGAAATCGAAATCGGTTATAGCCTCACCAAGCTCGCGGATATCAAGGCGGGCGGTGATCTTCCAGAGAGGATCACAGCGACCCGGCGCCAAATCGCGATTGACCTCGGCTACGTGATGCCCAGCGTTCGGATTCGCGATGCCATCACGCTGACGCCTAACAACTACGTTATCAAGGTGCGCGGTGAGGAGGTGGCCCGAGCTACCGCCGAGCCGGACCTGCTTCTGGCAATCAATAGTGGAGGGGTCATCCAACCGATTCCAGGGCAGGTAACAAAGGATCCCGTGTTTGGGCTTGATGCGATTTGGATCAGCCGCGAAGTCCGCGATGTCGCCGAAAGAAATGGCTACACCGTCATCGAACCGAGCGCGATGATCAGCACCCACTTGAGCGAAATCGTGAAGGCCTATGCTGCCGAGCTTCTTTCCCGACAAGAAGTCGCCCAGATTGTCGAAAACGCCAAGCAGGTCAATGCCGCCGTCGTTGAGGAACTGGTTCCGAACGTGGTTCAGATTGGTGATATTCAGAAAGTCCTCCAGCACCTATTGCGCGAGCGCGTGCCGATCCGCGACATGGTCACTGTTCTCGAAACGATGGCCGACTACTCTGGCCGCGTTAAGGACCCAGAGCAGATGGGCGAGCTTGTCCGATCGGCGATCAGTCGTACCATTACCCGCCAATATCTCGACCACGAAAACAAGCTTTACTGCATTACCTTGGATCCAACTTTGGAGCGACGATTGACCGAACAGATTCAGCTCACTGCAGGCGGAAGCATCCTTGCGATTGATCCCGCGACGCAGCAAGGTCTCATTCGAAGTATCCGTGAGCAGACCGAAAACGCAATGGCTCAAGGCATTCAGGCCGTGGTTCTTTGTTCGGCGTCATTGCGCTTACCTCTACGGCGACTCGTAGAGAGATATATCCCGCAACTTCATGTCCTCAGCTATAACGAGGTGTCATCACGGGCGGAAGTCGAGTTCGTTGGACAAGTTCAACCTGAGACTGAAGCGGCGGCTTAGCCCGGTACAATTGGGTCATGGCTTGGCCCCGCGCACTCGTCGGCTTGTACGGACTCTTCAATCTTGGCGTAGGAATTGAAGCCTATTCCAGCAAGGGGAGCATCCCGTCCCTCATTGCGGGCGGGGGAGTAGGGGTATTGCTTCTTGTCTGCTTTTGCTTGGTCCCAAGTAAGCCCCGCTTAGCGTACATTGGGGCATCGGTCTTGGCCCTCCTCATGACCATTCAGTTTGCCTTGACGACTCGTGTGGATGGCAAGATGAAGTTAGTCGGTATCACAGAATCCACCTGGAAGCCTTGGCCTAATCTGACCCTTTGGGTCGTGGGGTTGCTCGTTCTGCTTGCGCTGTCTTCAGCTCACTTTATGGCCAAGAAACGGACTGCTTAGCTACCTTTCCAACTGGCAACAAACTCTGCTAGTAGGCGGACCCCAAACGCATTTGGTCCCTTGATGAACGGGCCGTTGTCCTTCTCTGCATTGTGGACGCCCGCAATGTCAAGGTGAATCCACGGCGTGCTTTCATTCACAAAGTAGGAGAGGAACGCGGCTCCCTGAATGGGATGGGCTTGTCGATTTGGGTTTGAGTTCAGAATGTCAGCGACCGGAGATTTCATCATTTCGCGATAGTCCTCATGCAGAGGCAATCTCCAAACTCGCTCTCCGGTCGCCGTGGCTGCCGCGTTCATAGCACTGTAAGATTCTTCATCGTTACCAAATCCACCGGCGTAGACCTTGCCAAGCGCCGTCACTACGCCGCCCGTCAAAGTAGCAATATCAACAATGACCCCTGGGTCCTCTTGGTCACAAGCCCAGCAGAGACCGTCCGCGAGGACGAGGCGACCCTCGGCGTCGGTATTGGTGACTTCAACCGTCACCCCATTGCGATAGGTCAGGATGTCATCCGGACGATAGGCCTCGTCGCTAACCGAGTTCTCAGCGACACAAAGCAAGGCGACAACCGGCACGCTCGGTTTGAGGGTCTTGCCAATAAGGTGCATCGCGCCTAAGACTGCGCATCCTCCATCCTTATCCTGCTTCATGCCCACCATGCTGCCGCTAATCTTCAGGCTAAGTCCACCCGTGTCATAGCACATGGTTTTACCGACCAAAACGACCGGCTTTCCTTCAGCCCCTTTGGGGTTGTAAGCGAGGCGGATGAAGCACGGCGCATTCTCGCTGGCCTTTCCAACATTGATATGGCCGACCAGTTTCTCTTTCTCTAGGTCCTTACCCCGGAGAATAGTGCACTCAAGGCCCGCATCTTCGGCCAGTTTTTCGGCTTGTATGGCAATGAAGTCGGTAGTCGCAATGTTGGGAGGGGTGAGGCTTAGGTCTCGGCTCAGATTCATTGCGTCTCCGACCCCCTGTCCCCTCTTGAAGGCGTCGATTTCTTCCAACTGGACCGTGAGACTCACGAGTTCCTTCTTCGGGGTGCCGGCGCCCTTGAACTGGGTCGGATTCCAACCAAGGACCCCGAGGCCAGCTCCGAGCTGAACTGCGTCATAGTCGCCTAGGACGCGGACTTCTGCAATCTCAAGCTCAGCTAGCTTTCGACCCAACACCCCAGCCGCATGGAAGGTGTCGCCGTCGATTCCTGTGCCGATCAGAAAGGTGCGCCCGTTGTCATCAAGGATTTCTTTGACTTCGCCTCGCCTGCCCTTAAACTTGGATGGTATCGACGAAATGCCCTGTGGTGCCTTAAGGGCTGGGCTGAGGAAAATGGCTTTCGTAGAAGCGGAAGTGTCGGCACTGGCCTGGATGCTGGCGAACATCCTAAGAAGGTACCACTGCATACTATTGTCATGCAGTTGAAGATGTGGACTTATGACCTCGCTCGCGAGCAGGCGCCAACAATTGACCACCTCTACCAGATCGCATCTTTCACTCAGGAAGCCGGCTTTGATGCCCTCGGCCTCTACATGGAGCACCGGTTTGCCTACCCTTCGACGCCCTGGGCTCAGGGGAAAGGTTGCGTTACGCCGGAGATGATCGCGCGGTTGCGATCAGAATTTCCAAGTTTAGTGCTGATTCCTTTTATAAATCTACTGGGCCACTTTGAGGGGTTCCTCTATACCGAGACCGGTAAGCAATTTCGTGAAGAGCTTTTTTCCGGACTTCAAGCGTCCCCTGCTAACCCGGCTTTTGTAGAGCTTTGTCACCAAATAATTGAAGATACCTGCACTATTTTCGACAGCGAGATCATCCATATTGGGGGCGACGAAACTTGGCAGTTAGGGGCGAGCGACGCGAGCAAGGCGCGCATTGATGAACTACTTTGTCAAAACAGTAGAGAGGATGATGGAAAGGCGCTCCTTTACGGAGCTCATTTCGGTCCGCTTGCCGAGGCGGTCGTTAAGAAGGGCCGCCGGCCTGCCGTGTGGGGAGATATGTTCCATGATCATCCGCGTGCTCTCGACTTCATGCCCAAGAGCACTCTGATCTTTGAGTGGCAGTACTTTAAGGGGGTTTCTGAATGGGCGTCGGTGTTCCGCGAACAAGGGTTCGAGGTAGTGGGTTGTCCTGCAATTCAGACCTATAATGCAACCTGGCAGCATGTTGAGGCCAGCGAAAGGAACGTTCGTGAGGTGGCCGACGATGTTCGGGAGCTCAACCTCTTTGGCGAGTGCGTAACGACATGGGAATGCGGCATGTTCGGGGCCTACGACACGCTGTTTCCAGCCCTGCGGGCTAGCGCGGCGATCATGAACGGTAGCCAAGTCTCGTTCTATGAGGAATACGGTCGTGAGAGTGGAGCCCATGAAGAATGGGCAAGACTGATGAGCGAGAATCTGGCGTCGCTTGGCGGCGGATTTACCCCCGCCCAAATCAGGAGTTGGCTCAAGACTCGGCTCCTTTTGATGAGCAATCCATTCCTATTGTGGATGCATCATGCCGAGGATCTTGCCGAGGAAGAACGGGGGGATCGAGCCGCTGAGATTGCCGAGAAAGCCTTAATGGTCGCCCCAGAGGAGGCCTACAAGGGACCGGCGATGCTCTTGCGTAGCGGGATGAGCTTTGTCAAGATCGCAGAGGAGGCTCGGCTACTCTATGCACGCGGCCAGACTGAGGCAGCCGTCGCAAAGCTAGCGGCCTCCCGTCAAGTCTTTGATGATCTTGCTAAATACGCCCGGTGGAACCACCAGCGCATCGGAGGTTCTTTAGCCGATATTGAACGGTGCCGGATTGGCAAGGAGTGGGTTGAAAAGGTAATGCAGCGAGTACGCGCTTACGGTGATGGATCCCTTGGTTATATGCCAGCTTGGGAGGTCATCACGCATCCCAAGTTCGTCCCTCACGACCAGGCCTGTTGGTGGCTGATCAACCGATGGGCCAACCAATAAGACTACAAGATTCCCTTAGGCGGCATTAAGCTCATCTCCTCCACCACACGATCTTTGGGTAAGGAAAGGAGCCAAGCGACCGTCTCGGCAAGGGCCTCCGGGGGCATCATGTCTTCCCGTGGCGAGTTTTCGGACCACATGTCTGTGCTGGTTGCTCCCGGCAACAGATTCGTGATGACGACACCCTGATCTCGAAGTTCGGCTTGCAAGACCAAGCCAAACATCCGCAGCCCCGCCTTACTCGCTCCATATACCGCGGCTCCTGACAAAGGCACCGAAGCCGCAACGCTGAGGACATTGATCATTCGTCCGCCGTTTACGAAGAGTGGCATCACGCGATGGGTAAGCAGGATCGTGCCAACCAAATTGGTCTGGATCTGGCTTTCGATGTCGTGCCCACTCATGCCAGAAAATTGGCCGAACTCGCCGATGCCGGCATTGTTGACTAGGCATGGTTCAAGGTCGTTGGGTAGTTCGCCAAGGGCCAGGGCAGCCCGTTGTCTGCCCACATCCTGCGTAATATCGCAAGGCACTGGAACGACAGCTGGTGCGCCCAACTTCATGCACTCCGTTGACGCCTGCAAGAGCAAGTCCTCTCTTCGGGCGGCTAAGACCAAACTGTAGCCTTCCCTGGCTAGTTCAAACGCGGTGGCCCGACCGATCCCGCTGCTTGCCCCCGTGATGAGAACGCGCTTACTCAGCCCGCACCTCAAACATATTGCGTTGCGTTTCCCAAAGACGGATGCTGACCAGCTTCACGGGAAGGGAAGAAGCGAGACGCGAGAAAATCTCTTCGCATACGACTTCACTAGTCGGATTCTTGCCTTCGAATTCAGGAAGATCGCAGTTGAAGTTGTGGTGGTCGTACCGATCGACGACCTCTCGATTGACGATCGAATCTAATGTCGGTAAATCCACCATCATCCCGGTCTCAGCGCTGATGGGCCCCGTGACTTCGACTTCAAGCACATAGTTGTGACCATGCCCAGCCGGGTTGTTGCACTTGCCGTAGAGTTCGAGATTTTGAGTTTCCGACAAGTTTGCACTGTGCAACCTATGAGCTGCTGCAAATTCATAACTTCTCGTGAGCGTCACGATGTTTGCCTTCCAACCGCTAAAGAGGGTCGGGGTCTCCTCCAGCCTAAGTTCATCAAGTTGAGCCTCAGCCGGGAGATGTCTGGGCAATAGATCCGCAAAGTACTGAACAAGGTTCTCTGTTGTCGGTGGGGAGACATTGAATGGAGGTATTTCATCGTTGATTGAGTGCTGGTCAAATCTGGCCACAACGTGTTCTTGCAAAAGGTCATCAATAGTCTTGATGTTGATAACCATGCCATCCAGCGGGTTGACGTGTCCGATGGTGGTGACAAGTAGCACATAGTTGTGTCCGTGGTTGAAAGGCGAGGCCCAAGGCCCAAACCGGGCACGATTCTCCTCCGCCGATAGGGAGGCATTCCAGTAGCGGTGACCGCTACTGAACGTGACTCTTCGGGTAAGTCGGACTGCGCCCATCACTGTTCCTTACGGTACGGTATTCCCAAAGCTCCCGGCGCCCGGCCACCTTTTCCGACAAAAACCAAGACTAGCAGGGCAAACACATACGGCAAGGCCAAGAATAATTGAGGAGGAGCTTGAATACTCTGCGCTTGAAGTCGATACTGGAGCATTTCTGCTCCCCCAATCACGACACTCGCCACGAACGCCCATGCAGGATTGAACCGACCAAAGGTGACCATCGCGATGGCAATGAAGCCCCGCCCTTTTGTCAATTCTTCTTGGAAGCTGGCTGCATTGACGATACTAAGGTGAGCGCCAGCAAGTCCCGCGTAAGCTGCTCCAATGAGGCAAGCCTGAAGGCGGAGTTTCACCACGCTGAAACCACTCGCTTGAACGGCATCGGGGTACTCGCCGGCGGCTCTCAGCGCAAGTCCCCATCGGGTCTTGAACAGTAGCCAGGTCAGCATAGGAACGCTCAAAACCATGAATCCTATGAGCACTGAATTAGATATTGATGGAATGCTGAGAAGCTCGCCACTCTCGCCAAAGATCTTTCGGTAGCTGGCACTGGTAACCCCGAGCGCGAGCAAGTTGATTGCGGTTCCCGCTACGACCTGATCGGCCTCCAGCTTGAGGACAAAAATGAGTTGCAAGAGGCCAACCAGAATCGCAGCGGCAACTCCCGCCAATATGCCTACCCAAGGGTTTCCCGTTTGGCGTGCGAGCATGCCAGCATAAGCTCCCGAGAGCATCATGCCCTCTAGACCAATATTGAGCACGCCAGCTCGCTGCCCAATGGTCTCGCCAAGACTGGCGAAGGCGACTGGAGCCGCGAATCTCAGCAAGTCAAGCATTGGCTTGCTCCCGCCTGCGCATCGCCAAGAAGGCCAGAACTGCGGCACCTTGTATTACAAAGATCAGGAGATCTCCGCCGAGAACGGATCGCGAAAGCGACTGCGTACCGGCCATCAGGGCTCCGAACAAAAAGCTAGACGCCAGTGCTCCGAGAGCATTGAGGCCACCTAGTAAGGCAACCGGAATTCCCAAGAATCCCCATTGCTGATTGAAACCAACATCAATGACACCGCTTGTGCCCAAAAACTGGACGCCCCCCGCAAGGCCGCAAAGTCCACCGCTTAGGGCGATTGCCTGAACTCGGATGCGGTCCGCATTCAACATCGCGGCCCTAGCCGCCCTCGGATTTTCCCCCGTCAGGCGGAGATGGAATCCAAAGCTTGTATAGCTCAGCAACACCCACACGGCGAAACTGAGCAGAATAGCCAGCAGAACACCCGAATGAAGATCGGTGCGATTTGACCACCTAGCTAGCATCTGGTCGGGTTCAAGTGTTGCGGTTTGACTCGCGGTAGTGCCTGGGGCCTGAAGGGGGCCTGTCACCGCCCAAGCGAGGATCTGCAAGGCAATAAAATTCAGCAGGATCGTTGATATCGCCGCGTGGACTCCGCGCTTGACTTGGAGCCAGCCCGCAAGCGCACCATAGAACGCACCACCCAGTCCGGTGGACAGCAAGATAACCCCGGGGCCTCCGAAGTGGAGTTTCGCAACGGAAGCGCCCATAAGCCCGCCGATAATATATTGCCCCTCACCGCCAATGTTGTACATCCCAGCACGCCAAGCGATCACCATGCCTAGCCCCGTCAGCAGGAGGGGGGTCATTGCGACTAAGGTCCTCGACAGGCCGACCTCTCCGCCAAATGCCCCGCGAGCAATGATCTCGCAGCCAGTTATCGGGTTCACCCCAAATGCCCAAAGGGAGAGCAGCAAAATGAGAATGATCGCGGGAACGAACCTTGTCAAATTCGTCCACCCTCAATCCTGTGCACTGAAGTTGCCAAGTGACGAATCTCATCACGATCCGTGCTGATCAACAAGACGGCCATCCCGCCTTGGGCAGCTTCGGCAATAGCCGTATGGACAAACTTGGTTGATTGGAAGTCTAATCCACGGGTCGGATTCACCGCAACAAGAAGCGAGGGTTGTCGCTCCATAGCGCGGCTGACGACGATTTTCTGTTGATTCCCTCCGCTCAAGGAGCCAACAGAAGCGTTAATGTTCTGTGCTTTTATATTGAACTTATCGATTAAGAGTGTTGCGCCATTGTTAACGGCGTTGGGCATGAGCAGCGGCCCTGCTGTACTTCCGATCAAAAAGTTTTCCTTGACTGACATCGTTAGCGCCAAAGCATCTGCCTGCCGGTCCTGCGGGATGTAGCCGATTTTCTCCGGGCGGCGTAGGGAAGCTGACCGTGAACTCCGAATACCAACGATTGCTTCTGCAAGCTCCACCTGACCATTGCCATCCACACCGCCAATTCCTATGACCTCGCCATACCTGACGGCAAGGTCAATCCCTCGAATCGCCTCTTCTCCTCGGTCGCCGTAAACTCGCAGACCACGCACTTCAAGGCAAATCTCACCGGCGTTTGTTCTTGACGAGGCCATTGGGCTGAGAGCCTCACCAGCCATCCAGGTTTGGAGTTCGTGCTCGGTTGTGCCATCAGCGAGGGTTGAGCCAACAACCCGACCATTCCGAAGAACCGTTATGCGATCGGCAACGGCGAGAACTTCGCGCAGTTTGTGGGCCACTAGGACGACAGCCCTTCCTTCGTCTCGAAGTTCGCCCATCACCCGGAAAAGTTCCGTAACCTCTTCGTCAGAAAGAACCGCTGTCGGCTCATCTAGGACAATGACGGTGCCGCCCGCGGCCAGGGACTTCAGCAGTTCTACTCGTTGCTGAGTGCCGACGGGTAGGGAGCCAGTCCTTGCCTTGAAATCCAGTGTCCAGCCGAGCCTTGCCGCCAATGTTCGATGCTTTGACGTTGCGGTATCTAAGTCTAGGGCACCGGACAACGACTCAATCGCTGAGAGCGCTAGGTTCTCAGCTACCGAAAACTCGGGCACAAGCACGAAATGCTGGTGCACCATTTCAACGCCAAGTTTGCGCGTACGGCGAGGATCGCCAAAAGGTAATGGGGTGCCTTCACCCAAGGATCCTGTACCGGAGTCAGGAGCGATAAATCCGCCAATGACATTCATTAGCGTGCTCTTGCCAGCTCCATTTTCGCCAATGACGGCATGGATTTCGCCTGGGGCAAATTCGATTGAGACCCCGTCAAGGGCGAGCAATCCGCCATACCGTTTGGTGATTCCCGAGAGGGTGAGCATCTAACGCAAACCATACTCTATGGGCTTGGTGGCGCGAGGGGCGAACGAACATTGGTGACATGGGGTCAAAATAGTCAATGCTCGGGATTTGGACACGGTCCTCCCCGCAAGTTGCGTAGTTTGAGGGATGGCCGTTGATTTGGTGGACGAAAAGGGCTTGACGGTCGCCGTTATCGGCACCGGGTTCATTGGTGCATCCATCGCGAAAGGGCTCTTAGAATCTGGGTTTGCCACCGAGATTGTAGGCGAAGATATTGATTCAAAGACCCTTCAGCAGGCCCCGGTAACCCGACGCCTTGACCTTGCCCAAGATGCCCGAGTGGTTGATATATGGGTCCTAGCCGTACCGCCCGATAGTGTGGGGCCTTGGCTTGAGCGCCTTGCTGCACTTGCACATCCTGGGGCCGTGATTACCGACACCACGAGTGTCAAAGAGTCAATCTACGCTTGTATTCCAGATGGACTTAGAACTAGATTCGTGGGAGGGCACCCCCTTATCAGTGGGTACCAGCACGGTTGTGAGGCATCCAACCCACACTGCTTTGCTGATCAGCATTGGATATTGATCCCAGGTGATGCGGACGACGCGACCGTCAAGCGTATTGAACAAATGGTCTTTGCCCTAGATGCAATCCCAGTTCATATGACTTCCTCGGACCACGACCGTCACCTCGCGATGCTGAGTCACCTTCCAGCAACGCTGGCCGGCATGCTTGGTGGCTTGGAACGGGACCTATCATTCGCTCACATTTCTGATTCAAATTGGCCGATCCATACAGGGACGAGTCCTGAACTTTGGGCGCAGGTTCTCTTGCACAACCGTGACGAAATCCGGCTGGCAATCTTGGCATTGGAGGGCCGCCTGCAGGATCTCCTCAAGGCCCTCGAATCGGGCGACAAGTCGGCCATCTCTCAGATGCTCTCCGACTGAAGGTAGACTCATCATTCATGCCAAAGAAGATCGAAACGGTGGTTCTCCACGATAGCTCTACACCAGTTCTGGGCGACATCCAGAAGGGCGGGAACGTGGTGGTCACAACTGTCGAGACACTCCTGAGCCAAGCGCGGGCTAATGCGCTTTGGCCCCTCACCTTTGGCCTCGCCTGCTGCGCCATCGAGATGATGTCTACCGTAGCTTCTCGATTTGATCTGTCGAGGTTCGGAAGTGAAGCTTTTCGGGCAACCCCTCGGCAGGCCGATGTCATGATCATTGCGGGTCGTCTCAGTAAGAAGATGGCTCCGGTGCTTCGACAAATTTACGATCAAATGCCAGAAC
The DNA here is from genome assembly GCA_020850835.1 of Fimbriimonadaceae bacterium. Lineage (GTDB taxonomy): Bacteria > Armatimonadota > Fimbriimonadia > Fimbriimonadales > Fimbriimonadaceae > JAFLBD01. The sequence goes on along the minus strand of JADZDX010000013.1, from coordinate 32,156 downwards.
CCAAATGGGTCATCAGTATGGGTGCCTGCGCAAGTAGTGGAGGGGTATACAACAATTACGCCATCGTTCAAGGGGCCGATCAGGTGGTGCCAGTCGATGTGTATGTGCCGGGATGCCCACCCAATCCAGATGCCTTGATTTATGCGGTCATGAAGTTGCAAGAAAAAATCAAGCGCAAGAAGGCCACGTCATTCAGCGACCTTCGAATTATTGAGGTCGCTCCACGCACCTTGGAGGATTCAGCTTAAATGAGCCTAGACCTCATGCGCGATGTCGCTAAGCCAATTCTGGCTGGCTTTGGCATCACCGCTCGTCGCCTAAAGAATAAGAAGGTCACGATTAGTTACCCGGACGAGCGACGAGAGCAGTATCCGCGTACTCGTTGGCGCCATTATCTTGTCCGCTACGAATCGGGGCTGGAGAAGTGTATTGGTTGTTCGCTCTGTGCGGGGGCATGCCCAGCCCGATGCATATACGTTGAGGCGGAAGAGAATACAGACCAGGAGCGCTACAGCCCGGGTGAGCGCTACGCAAAGCGATACGAAATCAACATGCTTAGGTGCATCTTTTGCGGCTATTGCCAAGAAGCCTGCCCCACTGGAGCGATCGTTCTCCGGCAGAACTTTGAGCTCGCCAATTACGAGCGTAAGGACTTCATTTATACCAAGGAAATGCTCCTTGAGAAGGTCCCTGGCGAAGCGGATGAGTGCTACAAGCGAGTACCAACGATTAGGTAATTTCGCCCAAATCATCGTTGCGACCCCTTTCTTGGAACAATCCTTGCTCCCCAGCAATCTTAAGATCGTCCCTTAGGTTGTAGGAGATTCAAGGAATGGGCAGAATAGTCGCATTAGCCACCCTCGCCATTATGGCAACGCCAGCATTTGGGCTGACATTCATTTCGCTCAGCGCGGATATGTTCGAGTCTGGGACCTATACCGCGAATCAAGATGATTTCATCGTCCAAGGTTATTCCGTGCCGGACGCGCTCCTTCCAGGGTTCCTGAACGACGAGGAAGAGATCGCCTTTCCTGAAATGTAATCAAGCCCGGGGTAGCATCATGGCTTAAGCCATGAGATTTGCTTGGATTCCTCTTCTTCTTGCCGCCCTAGTTGGTTGTTCGTCGTCGCCAACGGTGTCCTCAACGCAAGCATCGTCAAAGGATGCCATTTCGGAACCGATGAAACCCATAACGGGGGACTTTAAGGTCGCTTTGATTACCCCCGGCCCAGTCAGCGATGCGGGATGGAGCGCAATGGCTTACGAAGGGCTGAAGGGGATCCAAGAAGCCACCGGGGCAAAGATTGCCAACGAAGTTGCGGGTGGCGCAAAGATCAAGGACTCCATGCGCAGCTTTGCCCAAGATGGTTACCAACTGATCATCGGCCATGGGTTTGAGTACAACGAGCCCGCGATCGAGTTATCAAAGGATTTTCCCGACACGACCTTTGTGAGTTCAAGTGGTGGCAAGTTCACTCGAAATGCCGGAGCTTTTCGGTTCTACCTTGAGCAAGGGTTCTACCTTGCGGGTATTTTGGCGGCGGAAACGACCAAGACCGGCAAGATCGCGACCGTAGGCATTGATACGATCCCCTCGATCGTGAGTACCTTTAAGGCCTACGAAGCGGGCGCGAAGTCCGTGAAGCCAAACATTCAAATTATCAGAATGAGTCTGGCCATGAACACCGACATTCAGGCCGCAAAGCAAGCGGCTCTCTCGGCCATTGATCAGGGGGCCGATGTGCTCATCCATCAGGCAAATGCAGCCGCGCAAGGAGTGTTCGATGCAGCCAAGGAAAAGGGCGTGTTTGCCATCGGCGCAAACTTGGACCAGAACAGTAACTCAAGCGGCGCGGTCTTGGCTTCGGCCACAATCGTCGCCAAGCCCGCGTTTATTGCCCTTGCTGAAGAGGTGAAAGCAGGGAAGCATAAGGGGGGAATCCAACTCTTCGGTATGAAAGAGGGAGCGATTGATTTCGTAATGAACCCAGCACTTGCGGGCAAAGTTTCGCCGGAAGCCATGCAAAAGGTAGAGAATGCCCGCAAAGAGATTGGTGCTGGGAAATTGGTGGTACCCAAAGACAACTTTTAAGACTACTTTGCACGCTATCTGGTTGGATAGCCAAGTCCCTTCAACAATTCTCGTCCGATAAGGTGGATTAGGACCTCGCTGTCCGGTCGTTTCGTGAAGATGCAAAATACAAATTGCCGGCCGTCCGGCATGATGTCATGGCTGACATCGTGCTTGACTTCGCTTGTCCAGCCTGCCTTCGACCAATGTTTGGTTCCCGTGGGCATGATGCCGCCAAGGTAACCCTTGACCTGTTCATCGGCAGAGTTAATGTCCCTTTTCAGGAACTGCCGCAAAGACACGATAGATCGCCGGGGTTCGACCTGATCATCGGCAAATTGACTCATGAGGAGAGCGGTGGCTCGGGTGGTGAGGCTATTTCGTCCAGAGACCTTGATGATTTGCGCTTCTCGGCCGAAGGGTCCCTCGTTGTACGTTCGGTTCAAGACGTTGATCTTTTCGTAGCCAAGGGACTTAAACCACCGGTTGGCGGCATGTCGTCGAAATGACCACTTATCAAAATCCTTCCCCTGAAGTTCCGGGCCAGGAAGGGCGCCGGTTGAAAGATTCACGATGTGCCCCGTTGCATCATTGTTACTATCCACAATCATCTCTTTCGCGGCTCTCAGGTCCTCATCCGACCACTTCGTGACTGAGTGATGGGCGAAGGCGAGCCAGAAGAGCTTTACCACGCTTGCCGGGTACATAGGCGTGTCTTGCTCAAAGCCGCCAACCTGCCATTTCGTTCCTTCCCGCTGCATGACAGTGATGGAGACATCCCCTATATCGAGCTTCTCCGCTGGAAGGCTGGTCTTTGCTGCGACAAAGGCGCTGTGGCATATCTGGTCAAGGTTAGGTTGCGCCATGGCAATGGCCGCGGAAAGCGTGGCGGCAAGCATGTGTTCCAGAATACGCGATTCTCTCGTCCGGTGGCGCATCGGGTACAAGGAAATGGTGAGTTCCCTGCGCATCCGCCCCGCCAAGCGCATTGCGGGAGAAATTCATGCTCCGTCCGATAAGTCCATCACGCATCGAGCGTTGTTGCTTGGCTCCCTGGCTGAATCTGGGTCATTCATCCGCAATCCCTTGTGGGCGGAAGATTGCCGAGCCATGCTTCAGTGCCTTCGGAACCTCGGTTTAGGGGCCGAACTTGATGGACCCGGCCTACGGTTGTCACCGCGCCCACTACAGAGTTCGGATGTCTCCCTGGATTGCGGCAATAGCGGGACGGCAATGCGCCTCTTGGCTGGCGCCATTGCAAGCCACCGGGGCGTTCAGGCAACGCTCATTGGTGACGAGTCCCTTAGTCAACGCCCAATGCGCCGTGTTACCGAGCCCCTGCGCCAGATGGGGGCCGAGATAGCTGGAGATACCGCTCCGCTTACTCTAATCGGGCGGCAACTTCGAGGCATTGAGCATGATCTTGAGGTTGCAAGTGCGCAGGTGAAATCAGCCCTGCTGGTGGCTGGTCTTCGCGCCGATCGTACTACCGTTGTTCGGGAGCCATGCCAGAGCCGAGACCACACTGAGCGGTTATTGCGTTCCATCGGTGTCGGGATCCGCTCGGCTGAGGGATGGACGGAAGTTGAACCCGGCCCGCTCCCAGGATTCGAGATAGATATTCCGGGCGATTTCAGCAGTGCTGCTTTTTGGATTGTTGCAGCAACGCTCTTGAGCGGTTCTGAACTTATCGTGCACGGGTTGGGCACGAATCCCACCCGATCCGGTTTGCTACGAGTTGTAAACGTTGTGCTTGAAAGTGAGCGTGTAGCTCTTGGAGAGCCAATGGGTGACCTAGTGATTCAGCAACCCGCAAAACCCAAACCATTCACGATTGAAGGGGAACTCGTGCCGCTCCTCATTGACGAAATCCCAATCCTTGCCGTCTTGGCCACCCAATTGCAAGGGACGAGCCTTTTCAAGGATGCCTCAGAACTTAGGGTGAAGGAGAGTGACCGAATTGCCGCTACCGTAACCTTCCTGACTCAGATGGGGGCGTGCATCACGGCAACTGATGACGGCATGATCATTGAGGGCCCAACTCCGCTACGGGGGGCGGTGCTGAATTCAGGTGGCGATCATCGAATAGCCATGAGCCAGGTGATCGCTGGGCTCCTCGCCCAACGAGATTCGGTTGTAAATGATGTGGATTGTATCGCCACAAGCTACCCAGACTTCGTCAAACATTTGGAGAAACTTGTTGAGTACTAAGCCAATTGTTGTCGCTATTGATGGGCCCGCAGGAGCGGGGAAGAGTACGGTTGCCAAGTTGGTAGCTTCGGCACTCAGACTGCGCTACTTGGATACCGGCGCGATGTATCGCTGTGTGGCGTTGCTGGCAAAGCGCGCGGGACTCAAGGAGTCCGAAAGCGAAGAGGTTGCCGCGCTTGCTGAGCGGAGCAAGATCAAGTTCATTGAAGACGGTGTCCTCCTTGATGGGGAAGACGTAACGAAGGCCATTCGAACTCCCGAGCTTTCGAACTTGGCCAGTTCACTCAGCGCGAAGCCCGCGATTCGCCGTGTGCTTGCATCGCGCCAGCGTCAAATTATCTTAGAGGGTGGGTATGTGCTTGAGGGGCGGGATACGACGAGTGTTGTTGCTCCCGATGCCGAAGTCAAGGTGTATTTGACGGCGAGTATCGAAGAAAGAGCAGAAAGGCGTCGAAAAGACTTGGTTGCGACCGAGCACGAGGTCAGCGTTGGAGAACTCATGAAGCAGATAGCGGAGCGTGATGCTCGCGATATGAATCGGTCTGACTCACCCCTGATTCGCGTGCCTGATGCCATGGTCATTGAGACCTATGGATTAACCCCCCATGAAGTGGCGGCAAAAATCATTGAACGGGCGAGAAGTGTAACGACACATAGTTAAGAGCCGTCCCAATCACCGGAAAGGTTATTAACACAAATGATTCACGCTGCTGCTCTCGCCGCTATCGTTACTGCTGGTCCCACAGCTACTGAGTTAACGGTTTACAACCAGGGGTTTGCCCTCGTCAAGGAAACCCGAACGATGGACCTTCGTTCGGGTCGACAGCTGGTCAATGTAGAAGATGTGGCCGAAAGGATCGAACCGAACAGTGTCGCGATCAAGAGCTTGAGCGCGCCCGGATCATTCACGATTCTTGAGCAAAACTACCAATACGATCTGATTGGTGTTACCGCAATCTTGAACAAGGCGGTTGGTCATAAGATCACCCTCCATCGCGTTCTTCCCAACGGTGACCGGGAAACCATCCGTGGCACCTTGCTGAGTTCACCGGCTAATGGCATGGTGGTTCAGGCCGATGATGGTAGGATTCTGCTCAATCCGAGCGGCGAAATCACCGTGGATAGCATGCCTGAAGGGTTGATCAGTAAGCCGACGCTCGTTTGGGACCTTGAATCCAGTAAGGCTGGAAGCAACACGATCGAGTTAAGCTACCTAACCCAAGGGATCGGTTGGACTTGCGACTACGTCATGGCGCTTGACAAGGATGGGGCCACAGGTGATTTTAAGGGCTGGGTTCGGCTTGACAATCAGAGTGGGGCCAATTTCGCCAATGCCACATTGAAACTCCTGGCGGGCGACGTACAGCGGGTCCAGCCCAACCAAATGGGTCGGTCTCGAGGCGGCTATGATGCGGCCCCAATGGCCGCGGCCAAGGAAAGTTTTGCTGAAGAGCAATTTGCTGACTATCATTTGTACACCCTTCAACGTCCGGCTACCGTGAAGAACAATGAGGCCAAGCAGGTCTCGCTGCTAGAGGCTTTTGGCGTTCCCGTTCGTAAGAAATTGATCCTTGATCCGATGCGATCATATGGAGGCTGGCGACCCCAGGAAGGTGAGGTCGGGACGGGCGCAATGAAGCCCCAGATACGGATTGAGTTCAAAAACGACCAAGCGAGTCGCATGGGCATGCCCCTGCCCCAGGGCACGGTCAAGGTATTTCAGCGCGATAAGTCGGGCTCGCTCCAACTTCTTGGAGAAGATGCCATTGCCCACACTCCCAAGGACGAGATGATCAGCCTTGTTGTAGGAAGGGCGTTTGACGTGCTGGGAGAAAGGAAGCGAACGAAGTTTGACTATGTTCGGGATGGAAAGACCATTCGAGGCGCCAATGAGACCTTCGTGATCGAGTTGCGCAATCGTAAAGACACCCCGGACTCGGTTACATGCATTGAGCGATTTTGGGGCGACTACAAGGTAACAAACCCGAGCATGGCCTACAAGCAGCTAGATTCGAATACCTTCCAATTTGAAGTGCCGCTAAAGGCAAACGAAGTTAAAACGGTCACCTTTACGGTGGAAAGCCGGTGGTAGTCGGGAACTCAAACTGGGTCCGAGAGGTTGTTTGAACCTGGAGATTGCGCCAAAATATCCTATACTGATACGGGAAAGACAATGAGAAAAGGAACGTGGTTTATGTTTTCAGCCCTCTTCGGAGTGCTGGTCTTAGCTGGATGCCAGCCGAAGGAGGAGGCAACAACTTCAAAGGCTGATGGGACGTCGGTCGCGTCGAGCAACCCAACGACTACCGCCCCTGCAGACGTAAAGCGTGGCGCGGAGACGGCCAAGACCACTTTGTCCGAGTCGAAGCAAGAGAAACCGGACACCAATGGCACTCAAGCCAAAGAAACGGCTGCAAAGGACCCCGAGGCAGAAAAGCGTCGTGTGATCGAAGCCGAAAAGGCCAAGGCTACGCAGGCCAAGCCAACGATAGAAGCATCCAAAGTTTCGGAGCAGAGGCTAAATCCTTCAAGCACCCAAGGTACGCCTTCTCCTCAAGCCCGCCCCAAGCCTGTTATCCCTGCTGACGCCAACAAGGGCGCAGTGGCGACAAACTTTGCCGGTACTTGGAAGCGCTACATTGACCCCAAGCTGCGTGGCAAGTATCTTAAGGTTGAAGCTCTCCAGAAGAAGCGCGGGAAGAAAATATTCCCGATCGACAATATCCTCACTTTGAAACCAGACGGCACTTTTGTTTGGGATGACAATGCTCTGATTACGGGGCGTAAGATCATCGGATCTTGGACCGTCAAGAACGGGGTTGCAACCCTCTCGGTGAAGACTATTGATGGCAAGGCTCCCGATAAGTCTGACGCCAAGTCCTTTGAGGCAATGGTGTCCAAGAGCGGGAAAGTACTGTACCGCGGTAAGAACGAACGCGGACGTTACGATAAGGTCTGAACAAACTCGTTTGCGCTTTGCATGCCCGTATTCCTACGGGCTTGTGATCGTTGACCCCCCGATTATCTGATCCCGGTAGCCCACTCGTTGCCTCAGTGTCGTATCCTATAGGTGCGACACGCAGTTCGTGTTGCACCTTTCAACGAGGAAATTCTATGCAACCCATGACCAAACTCACGACAGCGCTTGTCCTGTCCGGTATCTCCGCATCCATCGCTTTTGGCCAAACCAGCCTCACCCCGGAAGTCCTTTTCGCTGATAACTTTGAATCGAACAACCTAGCGGCATGGCCATTCTCAACCGTTAGCGGCACGGCTACTGCCCTAACCCCGGTAACCGTTTCCGCTTCAACGACGGAGCACGTGTTTGAGGGCCAATATGCCGTCAAGGTTCAAGGCAGAAGCGGAGCGCCCACTGGTGACCCGTTGCGAAGCCCACGAGTCAGCAAGGGTGCGCTGTTCTCTCGCCAGCAGACAGCTGACGAGACGGTAGTCTTTTCGCACTTCATCTACGACCAGGTCGGCGGTGCGGGAGTAACAACATCGGGGACCGACAGCATTTACAACCAACGCTTCTTCGTCGCTTTGCGAGAGAGCGGCGGGGTAGATCCTTTCGTCGGCCTCAATCAGATCATCGCTCACGGCCTCTGGAACGGAGCTAACACGTCCTTTGGTACGGGATTCGTTGGCAACGCTTGGTTCGGTCTCGCTCCTACGGGACAGAATATCGCTAACCACTACGCTGGCCGCATCTTTTCGGTGGCTCCCGGTGCAGGCTTCATGTCAGGTACGACAACGTTAGAGCTTGGCGGGAACTCCGCACCGAACTGGATGTTCTACGGCGTCGGCGATGACTACCGGCGATCAAATGGGTGGCATAAGTTTACGACGGTCTACAACGTTCGGCGCGTTGAGTTCTATGTGGACAGTATGCTGTACGGGGCTTGGGATATCAACCCGAACCTTACCGGCACCCAAAGGAAGTTGAACACGATCATCCTCAATCCAACATTGGAAACAGCATCGCAGGATGTTTGGGTTGATGACATCAAGGTGAGGGCTTTCCCGAATGGCTCAATGCAGATTCTCCCGATCCTCGGCGATATCGTGAATCAGACGGCAGCCCAATCGGTCGCCTTCAGCTTGGAACTGGTGCCGATCAACGGCAATACCAATAGCGCTGTCAGTACGTTTACCGCAAACATGAACGCCAATGGCGAAATCAACATTGGATTTCCGGTCGATGTTCGGGGCGACTATAACCTCGTCATTGATGGCGGCTCGTGGTTGAAGCGTGTCGTTCCGATCACGCTGACGGAAACCGGGGTCTTTGAGCACAAGGTCAATATGCAAAATGGCGACCCTGATAGTTCCGGGGAGGTCGACGCCGCCGATATTGACCTCGTGATTGCCAACTTTGGGCAGATGGCCGTTGGGCCAAACAACGGCGATGTGGACCTCTCCGATGAGGTTGATGCCGCGGACATTGACATTGTCATCGCGAACTTTGGTGGTGTGGACGACTAAGCTAGTCCGACTCTAAAAAAATTGAAGCGAGGCCTAAATAGGCTTCGCTTCAATGCTTCTTGGCCCGGACGAAGGGACTCGAACCCCCAACCCTCAGTTCCGAAGACTGATGCTCTATCCATTGAGCTACGTCCGGGCGCCCGAATATGATACCCAAAGGCCCAATATCTGTAAGTTCACCAAGAACTTAGTGAAATGAAGCAACTTTGAACGTAATTCGTCCTATAATATGGGATAGGAGAAGATGCAGAGAAAACGGTTGCTTAAGATAGCTCTGTTGGTCTGCGCGATGCCCGTGATCGGTTTCGCGCAGGGTTCTTCTGCGTCCGCCGGCGAAACGCCCAAGACATCGGCTGTGGGTGGGATATCCGCGGCCGATTTTATTCGCCTTGATGGTGCCCCGACCGTCCCTCTTCGCTTCGCTGGTGTGGTGAAGGGAAGCGAGACCATTACCTTGGAAGGGCGTGACCTCAAGTCGGATGAGTATGTAATGGATTATCCGAGTGGAATGCTCATGCTGCGGATTGCCGTTAAGCCAGGGCAGACCCTCCGGGTTACGTACCGTCACGATCCCGACCAGGAACAAGCGGTAAAGGTGGGAAGCAGCCTCAACACGATGAAGCTAAGCCTCGGACAGTCCAACATTGTCTTGGGCCTAGGCATGGCCGAGCGAGGCGAAAATGGCTCGGTTATGCGAACGGATTTGTACGGCCTAAAGAACAACTTTGGACTTGGACGCTCACTGCGCATGAATGGCATGTTCGCCTATTCAAGCCGGAAGACTACACAGTCCCAGTCCATGATGGGTGCTAGTGATGGCCTTGACCAGCCCGCGCAAGAGTCGGGAACTGCCATCGTGCAGGAAATCGGTGGCAATGTCCTAGGCGGTAAGGTCTCGCTCAGCTACCAATCGATTGATCGTAAGTTCACTGGTTTTAGCGCCTTCACCGACAATGGCTTTAGCGAAGCTGATGTTTCGGCACTATCCAAGGAGCGGGGACTCAAGCGGATCGGCTTGAGCATGAAGGACATCAAGGCGGGGACCCTCACCTTGAATCAGGATTTTCAGACCGTTGGCGAGAGGGGTAATTCCATAACGCGACAGTCTTATGGTGTCGCCGGTGCCGGATGGTCGCTGAACTACAGCACCCGGAATGTGGACTCTGGATTCGACCGCTTCAAAGACCTCCGCGAGTCTGATCGCAAGCAACTTGAGAAGGAGCGAGGACTTCAGACCACCAACTTCGGCTTTAACCTAGACCAGAAGGGTGCAAAGCTAAGCCTGTCCGATCTCAGCGTCCGCGAAGGTAGTGGCGGCATGGTTCAGCGCACCAAGCTTGGCCTGCAAAGTGGCGCCCTAACCCTTGGATACCTTAGCCAGTCGGTAGACCAGTCTTTCGACCAATTTGAGGGCTTGCGAGAGTCGGACAAAGGTCAGTTGGCCAAGGAACGGGGGATCTCTCGGACGGCTTTTGATCTCGGCTGGGGAACGAAAGGGCTAACGCTGAAGTACAGCCAAAGCGAGATGAATCGCGCGGGGCTGGGCTTCTCCACCCAAAACATCGCAGTAACAGGAACGAATTGGAGCTACGAGCAGAACACCATCGGCAACGACGATGGCTTTGACGGCCCGAGCAAACAGAGCGAAGCGGAGCAGAATGGCAACATCGCTCGTATCGCCATGATGTATCAGCCTACCGGTCTCAGTGCACGCCCCGAAGATCGGCAATGGTTCACCCGATCTACGGGTTTGACACGCACTTCTCATCGAATGAACTACTCTCCCGGAAAGGGCATCGGGGTGAGCATCTCGGATCTTCTCATTTCTGGCACTCAGGACTCGGGTCGCCTGACGACCGGAACTTTGGACTGGGGCAGCACCAAGTTTGCCTACCGGCACCAGGAGTTGGGCACCAATCTCGTGGAGCTAAACTCCCTCATGGGCTTCGAGCGCGAGCGACTCGGGGTTTTGCCTGGCTTGATCAAGACAGACTTGAACTTCTCAACCAGTTTGGGCTCGGGGCGATCATTTGAGGCTAGTTCAATGACCGCCCGCATCGGGGAGAACTCGGCCCATCGCCGCAGCTTCCGCCTGCAGGACCCCCGCATGGAAGTTCAGTACATCGAGCGCGGGGTTGATCCCAATTTCCTTAATGTTTCGGGCTTGGTGGATTCAGAACGAGAGATGCTTGGCCAGATGATTGGTCAAGAGCAACGCCAGCTCCTTGCCAATCTGATGCTCATGCGCGGGCTTAACGTGAGGATGAACCTCATGAAGTCTCAGAACGACCTCTTGGACGAAAAGCGCACCATTGCGGAGTCCCTGCTGACGTGGGATATTGATAAAGACACGAAACTGCAGTGGTTCCGGTATGCGAATTCATGGACGGACCCGACGCAGACGCTACTTGATCAGTCCGTGGACCGATTGCTGCTTGCCAGGAATTTCAATGGGTTTGGTGCAGTGCAGTTTGAGCGCGAAGTCATCGAGAACGGTGGCACCTCGACAACGGCCCCCGATAGTACTCGTAACTCGTTAACCGCCGAAGCGAAGGTAGCCGCGAACACAAACATTCGCACAGAGCAAACTAGGACGGAATACAGCGATGGTAATCGCGAGACCGTTAGCGCCCACACCCTCAGTACCGGCATCACGGAACGCACCGGAGTGAGCGTTACAGAGGTGAAAATCAGTCGTACGCAGGCCGATCGCCCCGACGAACAACGGAGGAACTATGGATTCTGGGTTAATCTTGGCGGCGGCATCAAGTTCACCTATGGATTTGCTCGAGAACTGGGGTTGAACGATACTCAGAACTCACAGATGAGTCTGTCCGGTGGCACTATTGGAGGACTGAGCTTCGGTGGGGCAAACTATACTCAACAGGCTTGGGGGACGGAGCGAGACCGATCCACCGGCAATTTCAAGCTGGGCACAAGCAAGCCCATTCAACTCGGTTTCATTCGGGATTTCCGTTTCTCAATCGGAAGTGATACCGTCAAAGATTACAGTCGTTGGCAACGCGAAAACCAAACTGGCTCTGTGGGCCTTCGTATCGGGGATCTGACGCTCGGATTTGATTACACGGGGCAGGTCGACGGCGAAGGTCGCCGCGCCGTAGATCGAGCTTTTCGGTTCTCAACTCCGAATGAGCCAACGCGCAAGCTGAGCTTTGATGCAATGCTCAAGTCGCGTCAGTTACCGTGGGACAAGACGTACATGATTCGCAATGTTGCGGTAACGGCACGATACATCCCCGGCTACGACTTAACTTTCCAAACGCAGACCTATCCAGAACAGGCGAGGGGCGATGCGTTACTGGGCTCAATTGTCCAGCCGACCAGAACTCAAGGGTTCCGGCTCCAACAACGAAGCGACAAGGCAAATACACTCTTCGGTGCTTCTTGGGAAGAGCGGATCAACGACGAGACCCATCAGCTGTCGCGTATTGCCGCCATCAATTTGACCCTGAACGCTCAGAACCCATCCCCATTGCGGCTCAGTTACGGCTTGGAGCAGACCGATCTTGATGGCGTGCGCAGAACCATGCATCGGTATGGAATTGAGTTTAGCCAGCGCCCCGGTCCAAATCAGTTGTTCAATGTTAGTGCCGGTAATGTCAGCTGGGCTAATTTCCGTGACGCAAATGTGAAGCGCGACAACTGGACGCTTCGACTGGATTACCAGCTTCGATTCTAGGTTCGGACGGTAGAACGAGATGGCCTAAGGTTGCCCAAGAATTCCAAAATTGGCGATCGTGATATCAATGTCGGTTGCGTCCACTTCGCCAGAGCCGTCAAGGTCACCTTGAGTTGCATCCGTGGTGGGTTCGCCAAAGTGGGCGATGACGAGATCAATATCCACAGCATCAACTTCCTGCGATTGATCGGGATCGCCGTTGGGAAGAAGAATGCTTAGATTGCCCGGTGATGTGTTGGTGATGTTGACATTTGTCAGATTCCTCGCGCAGAACCCGGGAATCGTAATGTGTAGGTCGGTCAAACCTCGACGGGCTGTAACAAATGAAAAGCCCGAATCGATCGCTAGCGGAACATTAAAGCTCTCCAAGTCTGTGGTGCTTCCAGGATTGCGAAGGGAGATGGTTGCAGTTCGCAACATTGGTGAACCAACAAAGTCACCCAAGTTGATTTTTCCTGCTACTCGCCCCGCCTGCCAGGCGTTGCTCATGACCCATGTGTAATCCACAGATATCTTCGAGACCACGGACAGATCCCCGTAGTCTCCTGTGATTCCATTGTTGTTGAAGTTGGCTACCGCCGAGTTGACACCTACAATCTGTTCCTGGCCATTGACCAACATGGTCACTGGCCCACCGCTGTCGCCACCCGCCAATTGTCCTTCGAGGTCGGTAGCGGCTGGACTGGAACCAATGTCCGAAAGGGTATTTGTCGTCCCATCTGGTTTGTCGAAGTCAGTCAAGATAACATTGGGTATGGAGCTATCAATATCGACCCGGTTTGTCATGCCACGGGGTGGCCAAGAACTCGGAATCGGATTCCATGGGGCGACAAAGCCTGTGCCATCGCCAAGCCCAGTCGTACCCATCCCGAAGCACTTGATTGTCGTTTGCACCGGCACCGTGGCCGATCGAATGGTAAGGGGCGTCTGGTTCAAAACGCGCCGATCCAGCCTTGCAACCGAGAAATCGTGACCGGCCGTCAGGTCGCCAATGTTGAAGGCCGGATTCTTGACCCAAGCAACGATATTATAGGTTTCACCACCCAGCTTGATGATCGCGCCCGGAGTGCTGGAGTATGTGTGACCGGCAGACAGAATGAACTGGTCGGCTATCAAGGCACAACTTGTCGGAACGGCGCTCGGTGAAGGGTATTGGATCCACCCGAGGGGAATATTGTTGGCCAGGGCCTGATACTGGGCATCGGGAACGTCAACGCGCCGGATAATAGCGTGGCTGAAGCTGGCTCCCAAGAGGCCAACACAAAGGGCAGTTACGCGAGCATGCACGGCTACAGTATACGAAAACTTCGTGCCAGACCCAAATCAATTCTGCCAGTTTTTGGCGCGCTCGAGAGGATTCGAACCTCCGACCCCCAGCTCCGCAAGCTGATGCTCTATCCACTGAGCTACGAGCGCCTGAGCCCAAAGGATACCCCCAAGAGCCTTGCCCGGGGCTGTCACAATAGCGATATGCCCAACCGCCTTGCCCAGTCAATGTCGCCCTACTTAAGGCAACATCAAGATAATCCGGTGGACTGGTATGAGTGGGGAGTCGAGGCATTTGCCAAGGCTAAAGCCGAAGACAAGGCGATCTTTCTGAGTATCGGCTACAGCTCGTGCCATTGGTGCCACGTCATGGCGCATGAATCGTTTGAAGATCCCGCTATTGGCGAGTTGTTGAACGAACACTTCGTAAGTATTAAGGTTGATCGGGAAGAGCGACCCGATGTGGATGAAGCCTATATGCTTGCCGTCCAAATGATTGCCGGACGGGGGGGATGGCCCATGACGATCTTCATGACGCCCGATCGTAAGCCATTCTTCGCGGGTACTTATTTTCCCCGACAGGATCGGGGCAAGGTTCCTGGCTTCGCGACTTTGGCTTCGCAGATTGCCACCCTTTGGCGCCGGTCGCGGCCCGATGTTCTGAAGAGCGCAGAGCAGATCTCACAAGCGATTGGCAAGGCTTTGGGGCGAACCATGGGCTCCCTCACCAGTACGATTCAGCCCTCGCTGTTTACGGACTGCTTCAATGCCTTAAGGGCAGATTTTGACGGTGAGAATGGTGGCTTCGGGCCAGCTCCCAAGTTTCCTCCCGCACCAGCTCTGCTTTTCTTGCTTGACTACGGCTCAACTGCCCCTGATGCGACCAGTGAGGCACTATCAATGGTGCTCTTGACCTTGGAACGAATGGCCCTGGGTGGGATTCATGACCAGGTAGGCGGCGGGTTCCATCGGTACAGCACGGATGCTGAGTGGAGACTTCCGCATTTTGAGAAGATGCTGATTGACAATGGGCTCCTCCTTCAGGTCTACGCAAGAGCTGCCCAGCTCGCTGGTGAAATGAATGCTCCCGTGGCCAGCTTGTTGGAGCAGACAACGATTGGCATCATCGAATGGCTAAAGCGAGAAATGGTCACTGCCGAAGGACTCTTCTGCTCCGCTCAAGACGCCGATACCATGGGCGAGGAGGGGCTCTATTACCTGTGGTCGGTGGATGAAATCAAGGCAGCTCTTGGCCAAGATGCTGCGGCATTCATCGAGGCTTTTGCTATTGACGAGAACGGCAACTTCCTTGATGAAGCCACCCAGCAATTGACAGGCCTCAATTTGCTTTACCTCGCAGAAGATCGCCGGGAGGAGTTTCGACTACCCTTGCGAACTTTGCTAGAGGCCCGGCAGGTCAGACCTGCTCCGCAACTGGATAACAAGGCAATTGCCGCGTGGAATGGCGCGGTGATTCGTGGGTTAGTTGCGGCCGATGAATTGCTGATGGCCGAAGCGGCAATGCGGAGTTGGATAAAGCATGTCGAAACTCATGGAGCCTTGCCCCATCAAGTCACGGATGGGGTGCCGAGTGGGGAAGCCTACCTTGATGATGTTGCACACATGGCGCTGGCGGCGATTGACCTTGCGAGAGCGACAGGCGAGCCCGCGTACCAAGCGTTTGGCAAGCAACTGATTCAGCACATGATCACCGAGTTTGAGGACCGGGAAAAGGGTGGCTTCTATTTTACGAACGAGAGCCACGACGACCTTTTTGGTCGTTCAAAGCCTGCAATGGATCAGGCCGCTCCCTCACCTAACGCAATCGCCATTGAAGCATGTCTCGCCTACGGAGAGAGGGAAGTGGCCGAGCGAGCGCTCATGGCGGTAGTCGGGATCGCCCAAAAAATGCCCCAAGCGGCTGAAAGTCTGGTGCGGGTCGCCATGATGTTAGAGCATTCCAACGGAGTGCCCGTGCCGATTATTGGGAGTTCAGAAAAGCAGGTACTCGGCAAAGTCACCGCCGTACTTAGGGATCGCGAGGTTAGCGGCACTGGAGTGGTTATCCTGAACATTCCTGAAGGATTGCACCTTAATACAAACGACCCTCCTGCGCGCTGGCTCACCCCGACTCAGCTTCGCTTCCAGGGGATTGAGCCGGAAGTCCGTTATCCGAAGGGAGCCGATGATCAGTACACGGGAACTGTAGAGATTGAGTTCAGCGTTAACGCTACGTCTTCGACGGAGTTTCAGGTGACCGTTCAGTTCCAAGCCTGCACCGACACAGAGTGCCTAGCACCGGATGATATTGTACTTGACGGTGTGCTCCTTCCCGCTTAGTCGTCAACGGTACCGAAGTTGGCAATGACGATATCAATATCAGCAGCGTCAACTTCTCCCGATCCGTCAATATCGGAATCTTCGGGACCTGGCCCAGGGAAGATCAATCCAAAATTGGCGATAACCAGATCAATGTCGGCGGCATCAACTTCAGTGGAAGCATCGCAGTCGCCATTGGTCATGGAAATGCTAACACCGGAGACGCCTGGCCCAGAAATATTGGCGACGACTGCCTTCTTCAACCATCGAGAACCCCTAGCCTTGACCGTGATTGCTGGGCCGCGAGCATCCGTCCGGACGCTGTAGGCAACTGGCGTCCCACCGTTTGGGGTCACGTTGACGGTTGTGGAGTCAATCAAAGTGGCTCCGTCATAGAACTCAAAGGTAACAGGGCGGACTACCCCGGTGCCGACGTAGTCCCCGAAGACCAGCGATCCAGAAACCGTTGCTGGGGTTTCAACCGCAAGGCCGTACCCAAAGATATTCCAATTCGCCGCGAATAACCCCTTGTATTCACCCGTGTCGGGAACAAATCGAGCAACGTATTCGGTGCTACCGCTTTGACCTCGAGCAAGGATCCACCCGTTCGGCATCTTTGCAATCGCTCGAACATTCGGTACGAATCCGCCAGTGGCGAACATGCCCGTGTAAGCCGATGTGTCTGTTCTGAACTTGAATACAGACCCATTTGACGTTGCCACGCCTGACATGACCGTCGGGTTACCCGCCACATCCGCGAGTGCTAGGCCACGACCGCTGCTAAAGAACCCACTCCCGATCACGCCCAGATATTCCCCGGTAACCCCGTTGAACTTTTGGATCGCGGTCCCCCCGGCACCAATGACGTAGACCGTATCGTCTGCTGCAATCTCTAAGCAGGAGCCCCATGAGGGGTTCCCTAGGAATCCGGTCGCTATGATCCCCTTGTACTCGCCCGTGACCGGGTTAAACTTGAGAATGCACGTCCCGGTGGACTTAAGGTCAGTGACATACATGGTTCCGTCCGAACCAAAAGTAATGTCATCGGGGAACTCCAAAAAGCCAGATCCGACTAGGCCTAGGTACTCGCCCGTGTAGGGATCCAAGCGCACCACGCGCCCGATACTTGTCACATACAAGCGATTATCATTAGGGTTTTGCTCTAGATTCAGAGGATTATTAAGGAATCCAGCCCCGATAATGCCCTTGTACTCGCCGGTTGTCGCATCAAACTTCAATACAGAATTAGAATTGATGTCCGGCACATAGACCATTGTTGCCTGTGCGAAAGCACTGCTCAAGCAACATAACCCGATGCCAAAGGATCGAACTTGCATAATCTTGCCTTTACTATAACCGCTTTTTCTGAAATGCGGCTGACTTTTTGGACTTTATTTGCAGGGTAGGCTCTCTGTCGTGGACGCGGCTAGTGAAATAGAAATCCTGATTCGTGCCCGCTACCCGGTGCTCTATCTGGTGAGTTGGGAAGAGCGCCGAGTCGAGCAGACCTTAGACGGCATTTGTAAAACCCTCAATCGGAAGCTCTTCACTTGGTCTTTGACGCAAGGCATGAAACCGGAAATCCGGACTTCCGGGGGAAATTCGCAGCGCCTCGAACTTGAGGCACTGATTCAGATTCACGAAGCTCCAGACCAGTCAGTAATCCTGTTGAAGGATTTTCACGCCTTCATGAAGGATAACACCGTGATCCGACTCCTTCGTGACCTCGCCGATAAGTTACGTGGCAAGGCAGTCACTCTCATCATCTTGGCACCCTTCCTTCAGTTGCCGGTGGAAGCCGAGAAGGAGATCACAGTCATTGAGTTTCCGCTCCCCAGCAAGGCGGAGATTGAAGCGAAGCTCAATGATGTCATCCAATCAATGGCCACGAATGACAAGGTAGACACCTCACTTTCAGAGGAGGATCGAGAGAGGATCATCAAGGCTGGACAAGGGCTCACGATGGATGAGATTGAGTCTTGCTTCGCTCGGTCGCTCGTCGAGCATAAGAAGTTTGACATCAGCGTCGTTATTGAAGAGAAGCAACAGATCATCCGCAAGAGCGGCCTGCTAGAGTTCTACCCTGCAGAACACCGCTTGGAAGATGTTGGTGGGCATGATCTCCTTAAGGATTGGCTCCTCAAGCGTCGCAGTGCACTCACGGACAAGGCCCGGGGTTTTGGCATTCCTACCCCTAAGGGTTTACTGATCCTTGGCGTGCAAGGCTGCGGAAAGTCGTTGATTGCTAAGGCAGTCAGCGCCGCCTGGAACTTACCCCTTCTCAAGTTGGATGTCGGACGCATTTTTGGTTCGTTGGTTGGACAAAGCGAAGAGAATATGCGAAAGGCAATCCGTGTCGCTGAAGGCGTAGCACCCTGCATTCTCTGGGCCGACGAATTGGAGAAAGGTTTCGGAGGAATGAACGCCGCCGGCGATAGCGGTACCTCCCAGCGAGTATTGGCGACCTTCCTAAGCTGGATGCAAGAAAAGACCAAGCCGGTGTTCATGATCGCCACGGCGAATGACGTAACCAAGCTGCCGCCTGAACTCCTGAGAAAGGGGCGCTTCGACGAGATATTCTTTGTTGACTTGCCTGGTGACCAGGAAAGAGTTACCATCTTCGAAATCCACTTAATGAAGCGCAAGCGAGATCCCGGAGGCTTCAACCTTAAAGCCCTGTCGAAGTTGACCGAGGGCTTCAGCGGCGCAGAAATAGAACAGGTCGTCATTGCATCGCTCTTTGTGGCATTTGACGCCGGCCGGGAACTCAGTCAAGCTGATTTGGAAGCTGAGGCCAAAGCACAGGTGCCCCTCAGTCGTATGATGGAGATTGAGATCAACGAACTGCGCGAGTGGGCCAAAGTCCGGGCTCGCCCAAGTGCCAAGTCGGAGGGATGATGGAGGAGAGAGCCGCTTGGTTGCGCCAAGAAATTGAGCGGCACAACCGTCTTTATCATGACCTTGATGCACCGGAGATCAGCGATACTGAATACGATCTCCTATTCCGGGAACTCCTTGATCTTGAGGCCTCGCATCCCGAATTTCGAACACCTGACTCGCCGACTCAACGCGTGGGTAGCGCGCCACTTGCGGCATTTGATCAACACGCGCATCAAGTACCGATGCTCTCTCTTGACAATGCCTTTGGTGAAGAAGAACTCGGTGCCTTCAATACTCGCGTCCGGCGCCAATTGGAAACAAATGAAGAAATTGCATATCTTTGCGAGTTGAAATTCGATGGAGCGTCGATCTCGTTGACCTACCGCGAAGGTTTGCTCATCCTGGCAACGACCCGCGGTGACGGGGAGCGAGGGGAAGTCGTGACGCCCAATGTCAAAACCTGTCGGGGGGTCCCGTACCGGCTCAACGAGCCGTTCACGGGCGAAGTTCGCGGGGAAGTGGTCATGTTCAAAAGGGACTTCGAAGCAGTCAACGCCGCTCGTGTTGCAGCGGGAGAACAAGCCTTCGTCAACCCTCGCAATGCCGCAAGTGGCGGGCTTCGCCAACTCGATAGCCGCGAGACCGCCAAGCGAAAGCTTTCCTTTTTTCCCTACGGCCTCGGAGCAGGGACTCTTGCCGGAACCCAGTCGGGAATCCTGACACGTCTCAATGAGCTTGGCTTCCAACGCCCCCCGGACGCCAGGGTGTGCCGAGGGCTCGAGGAGGTTGTTGCCCACCTCCATTTCGTGCAGGATGAGCGGCCCCAGCTTGATTTTCAAATTGACGGGATGGTGGTCAAGGTGGATGAACTTGCTGTGCAACGGCAACTGGGGGCAACGAGTCATGGTCCTCGCTGGGCCGTTGCCTGCAAGTTCGCGGCAGAGCAGGCTTTTGCAGTACTGAGGGAAGTCAGTTGGAGCGTTGGTCGAACGGGCGTTGTCACTCCGGTGGCTGAACTGGAGCCCGTCTTTGTGGGCGGCGTCACCGTCGGCCGTGCAACGCTCCATAACATGGAAGATCTGCGCAAGAAGGACGTCCGACCAGGAGACACAGTCATAGTTCAAAGGGCGGGCGATGTGATTCCCGAGATCGTTGGGCCCGTCTTGAGCAAGCGAGTCGCCAATGCTCAGGCGGTCGAGCCTCCGACCAGCTGCCCTGAGTGCGGGACGGCTCTTATTCAGGATGAAGGTTATGTTGCGATACGATGTCCAAACACGGAATGCCCGGCTCAGGTCCACGCCAAGCTGATTCACTTCGCGAGCCGCAACGCGATGGACATCGAAGGTCTTGGCGAGAAGCAGATCGCTCGCTTTCTCGAACTTGGCTATCTTAACGACATTCCCAGCATCTTTCGGCTCGGTCAGCATCGTGAAGCTCTGATTGAGCTTGATCGAATGGGCGAACAGAGTGTTGCCAACCTACTCGCGGCCATCGAAGTAACCAAGACTCGCCCGCTCGATCGGCTGATTTTCGCGCTGGGCATTCGCCAAGTGGGCGAGCGAACGGCGGGCGACCTTGCTAAGGCTTTCAGGTCGCTTGAAATTCTTAGAAACTGCCATTACGATGAGCTCGTGGCGATCACCGATATCGGGCCGAAGACCGCACGCGAGATCAAAGCGTGGTTCGAAGACCCGGCCAATCAAGCCGTCCTTGATGGTCTTGCTACTGCGGGGGTGGTCCCCGAAGAGGTGGCTGGACCAATCAGTGAAGTCTTCGCGGGCCAAACCATTGTTTTCACCGGCAAGTTGGAGCGATTCAGTCGCGACCGCGCTGAGGCTCTCGTTATGAATATGGGTGGAAAAGTGGCTGGTTCTGTATCTAAACTTACAACTATTGTTGTTGCCGGCCCAGGAGCAGGTAGCAAACTCGCCAAGGCCGAGCAATTGGGGGTTGAGGTTATTGACGAAGTAACCTTTCTTGGGCGCTTGCCGGAGGGAGTCACCCCGTAGTATCGGCATCCTTGCCGACATCAAGATGTTAGCCCTGAGCCCCTACCTGGTCGCCCGTTGACAAGGAAGTCTATGAACCCGATTGACCTTCGCAAATGCCTCACGAGCGGGCAGGTATTCCGATGGCGCGAGGTCAAGCCGGGAGTATGGGAGGGCAATGATGGGTCTCAGTTTGGGCGATTGGGTACCGCAAGCTTTGGATTGCAAGAAGACCCGTCAGGCAAGCTGAAGCTTGCGATACATGGGAGCTGGCATCAATACTTCCGACTTGACGAGCCTCAAGATCTGCAATCCCACATCGCGGAAATGTGCCCGAAATTTGCCTCTCTGCCTCGCCAAGAGGGTCTGCGTTTGCTTCGCCCCAGCGACCCGGTTGAGAGCTTCTTTAGCTTCTTGTGCACGTCCAACAACCACCTCGGCCGCATCACCAAGATGGTCGAGCATCTCTTCCCACTCTCCAATGAGTCCAGCATGGGAGAAAGTTCTGCGGCCGGTGACCCAGAACGATTGCTCCATATTCCTAGCTTTACCGAATCCGAACTCCGTGCAGCCGGGTTCGGGTATCGCGCCGCCACGATCCCTCGGGCCGCCCAGCTTCTCATCATGCGGGGCGGCCGTCAGTACCTACTCGACCTTCGCCAAGCCTCCTTGAGAGAAGCTCAAGCTGAACTCCTCAGCTTTCCCGGCGTGGGCCCCAAGCTCGCCGACTGCATCGCCCTCTATGCGCTCCACAACACCGAGGCCGTCCCGGTGGACGTTCACCTCTGGAACGGGGCGGTGAGACTCTACTTCCGTGAGTGGCGTGGAACAACGCTCACCGACAAGAAGTACCAGGCTATCGGCGATCACTTCCGTAGCCTCTTCGGGCCCTGGGCGGGGCACGCCCAGTTGTTTGTGTATTATGCGGGTGTCGTGTCGGGAAGATCGGGTGGTAACTGAACAGGACTGGTTTCGTTATGGCAGCGTGAACCAAGAAGGGGGACGGGGCGGAGGTTCGAGGAGTTGGGAACAGGTGGCTCTTAACGGACTAGAATAAGAGTCAGTATGATGATTGCTCTTCCTCTTCTCATCGTGGCCCAGACGGGGCGGGCCTTTGATGCGCCGGCACTAATGGCCACGATCTCGTCTTCTCAGGTCAACGAGAGCTCGGGGATTGCGCCAAGCCGGGCTTATGCGGGCGAGTACTACACGCACAATGATAGCGGCGATCGTGCGCGGTTCTTTCGGGTAGGGTCGAACGGCGAGATTAGGGGGACATATACGCTGCGGGGTGTTCTGGCCCGGGATTGGGAGGACATGGCTTCAGCGCGAATAGATGGAAAGAACTTCCTCTACTTTGGCGACATTGGCGACAATGACTCTAAGCACAAGTCGGTGCTCATATACCGGGTTGAGGAGCCCAATGGGACGGGCAATCAGGAGATCAGTGACTTTCAAAAATATGAGGTTACATACCCAGGGGGCCCGCGCAATGCCGAGACGTTGATGGTAGACCCAAAGACCGGCGACATTTGGATCGTAGAAAAAAAGGCGGGCTCGGGGAGTATCTATCGATTACGCAAGCCGGGTAAATCGGGGAAGTTTAAGTTCGAGCGCAAGGGAAGCATCTCGTTTCCGGATGGCCTAGCGCCAATGCGCGTGATCACCGGAGGGGCGGTTGCTCCGGACGGCAAGCACTTGGTCCTACGCACCTATGCCTTCGCCTACGAGTTTCCGATTCCAAGGAAGATGGAAAGTTTCTTGGAGACAACTTGTTCTCGGGTTCAGACCCCTCCACAGGTTCAGGGCGAAGCGATTTGCTACGCACTGGATAGCAATAGGCTGGTGACGACCAGTGAAGGTACGCCTTGCACGCTGTGGGGAATCTTAGCGCGTTAGCGTGGATTGCGCGGCATCAGCAGTCCCGCATTCCGAGAAATCCAAAGGCCCAGTGATAAAGGTAACATGTTCTGAGCGGGTATTATGAAGTTCTTGTGCGCTTTAGAGCGCAGGAGATACTACTATGAACAATAGCAAGGCTCCCGCACTCTTGTCGGTGCTTTTGGCGGTTGTCCTCGTGATGCCCGCTATCGCTCGTCAAGAGGATGCGAAGACAACCAGTGATCCGATTCCAGTTGAGGCAAAGGCGGAAGCCAAGCGCGAGACCAAGGTCATCACGAAAACGGTTGTGAAGAAGATCCCCCACACGGTGGATTACATTTTTGATCGAACCCTCGGACCCGGCCGCGTACGGAAGCAGCGGGACGGCAAGGACGGAGAAGTACGAACCACGACTCTCATAACTCTGGACCTCAACGGCAAAGAAATCAGCCGCGAGACCAAGGTTGAGACGATTCCTATGATATCAGCGGTCATTGGCATGGGGCGCCAAGGGCACACTACAAGCCGTGGCTCTTTTACCCGAAGTGTTGTCAAGGTCATGCAATCTACTGCCTATACCCCGAGCGCAGGCCTCAAGAACCCAACTTTCAAGACCAAAATGGGGCTCCCGGCCAAATATGGTGTGATCGCCGTGGACCCTCGCGTGATTAAGCTCGGAACTCTTTGCTTCGTTGAGGGCTATGGGTTTGCCATCGCGGCCGATATTGGCGGCGCAATCAAAGGCAACATCATTGATGTTTGCGTACCGACGATGGCCGAGGCGCGAAGATGGGGTCGTCGAAAGGTTACCGTCCACGTTTTTAACGAACGAGCAAGTCGGTAGACGTTTGTAGCGTAGAATAGAGGGATGCGAAGGAGCGCTCCCTCTTTTTGATTTCTGAACGATCCCTAACAGGGGCGGAGTGGGATCTTGCGGTCTGTGACCAAGTCGCGGCTGATCGTTTAGTCTCCGAGTTTGGCGTGAGTAGCCTTGTGTCGCGGCTCCTCGTACAGCGCGGATACAGTACACCGGAATCCGCGGAACGCTTCCTTAATCCACGTCTCGATCACTTCCATGACCCCCGCCTCCTGCCCGACTTCGACGCCGCAGTAAAGGAGATTCTAGGCGCGAAGGAAGAAGGACGAATGATCTTCATCCACGGTGACTATGATGTGGACGGCATTACGTCGGCGGCTCTCTTTAGCCGGTTCCTGCGCCGGATTGGGTGCGATGTCACGACGCATGTCCCGCACCGAATAAAGGAAGGCTATGGCATCAATATGATTGCTGTTGAGAAGGCGAAGGAGGCGGGAGCCAGCGTATTCCTAACTTGCGATTGCGGTAGCGGAGCGATAGAACAGATTGAACGGGCCAAGCAGTACGGCATGCGCGTTGTGGTGACGGATCACCACGAACTCCACGACGGGGCTCCGCCGCAGGCCGATGCGTTTGTCAATCTCCACCGGGAAGGGCACAAGTATCCATTCGACGGCCTAAGTGGCGTCGGGGTTGTGTTCAAGCTCTGTGCAGGAATAACCGCTGAACTTGGACTTGATGTGGCCCAGTACTATCGCGCCTACCTTGACCTCGCGGCTCTGGGGACGGTTGCGGATGTAATGTCATTGGTGGACGAAAACCGAGTGATTGCTGCGTTTGGCTGCGAGCGCATCCTCCAGAGCCGCAAGCCCGGCATCAGAGCGCTGATGCAGAACATCTCTGTTCGGGACGGTCGAGTTACGCCTCGGACTATCGGCTTCCAACTGGGCCCTCGACTTAACGCGGCGGGTCGCATTGCAGACGCCGAGTTACCACTATTGTTGCTATTGAGCGAGGATGAAACCGAATCGGCCGAGATTGCTGGTCAGTTGGAAGTGATTAATACCAGTCGGCGCGAGCAACAGGACCGAATCATTGCCGAGGCCAAGGAAAAGGTGTTGTCCGAGGGGCTTGATCAAGAGACGGCAATTGTGGTCGGGAGCGCGGAATGGCATCCGGGGATCATTGGCCTGGTGGCTGGCCGGTTGGCCGAAAGCTTCTATCGCCCGGCTTTCGTGATGACCTATGGTGAGAATGGTCTGGCAAAGGGCTCGGCGCGCACTATTCCCGGTTATCACCTTGCCGATGCTCTCAAGCGAGTTACCGAACACCTCGACAACCACGGTGGGCATGAGGCGGCCGCCGGCTTCGGTACCAAGGTTGAGAAAGTAGAAGACTTTCGGCAGGCAATCCAGCAGGACGCCGCCCAGATGTTGACTCCCGACCTTCTGATCAGACGAAGACGAATTGACGCCGAGACGACAGTAGAGGAGTGTAGTCTTGAGGTACTTCACGAGTTGGAGAAGCTGGCACCATTCGGAGCTGGGAATCCGGAGCCCTCCTTTTTGGCCAGCCATTTATCCGTTGAGTCCATCAGCCCAATGCCCAACAAGCCCGAGCATGCAAAGCTGATTCTGCGAAGTCCTGAGGGGTCATCGATTGAGGCCCTTGGCTTCGGCATGAGCCAAGCGTTGGAAGAAGTCAACCAGAAGGATCGGGTCTCGTTGGTGTTTGAAGCGAACATAAACCGCTGGAACGGTCGTGAGCGCCCCCAGTGGGTGATTAGTGATTTGGCGCCAGAGTCGTAAGGCGGGGGCCGATTTCTCGGTTTTGCCTCGCTTCGGAGAGGCTCTCAACGATAATCTTGATGGAGCTAACTCGTTCGTCTCGTCGCATTTGAAACTGCAGGGACTCACCGATCTCGGATTCGAATAGACGGGCGGCTAGCCAGTAGGCGTCTTTGATCACTTCATTGTCTAGCTTAGTGAGAACATCGCCAACCTTGAGGCCAGCTCGAGCTGCCGCGGAGCCCTGGGTGATTGAGGTGAGTTCTACACCCCCCCCTGTGGCTTTACGGAAGTACATGCCAACCGTTGGGTGTAGCGGGGTGCGGTCTTCATTCAAGAATCCCTCAACCACACGGGAGAGCACTTTGGGCCCAAGAGCATAGCCAACTGTCATACCCTTTGGCCCAAATCTGGGAGGGGCGTCCAAGGGAATCTTGGCGGTAATGACCTCGCCGTATGGCTGGAGAGTTGCGTTCATGATTCCGGCAAGGCGGCCATCAACCGTAAAGACTGGTGCTCCACCTAGCTTTTGATCGGTGGATTCAAAGCGAACTTCCCAGAGGCGGACATATCGACGTGAGCCCATGAGGACCCCGGTTCTATCCATGGAGACTAACTGTCCGGGGACAATCCCGCTCGGAAGCTGTGCCGCCAACTTTGTCGTGGCAACTACCTTCTCGCTGGCAACCTGGAATACGCGGCTTGATTGGCTGGGCCAGTTTTCAATCCTAACTAATGAAAGTTGGGTGATGTCGTCTCGTGCCACGACGCGAACCGTATAGTGGTCGCCCTTCGCGCAATAGGCTGTTGCGGTCTCGGTTGGCACCAAGTTCGATGCGACCAAAAACAGGTGTTCCTTGTCAATCTGGACCGCAACACCCGTTGGGTTGTCTTTCGTCCCAAGTAGGGCAAGCCCATCTGAGAGCGGTGTTACCCCGCTATTCATTAGGAGTGCAACGCTAGCCGCCAAGTACATCATCAGTTTGTTTAGTTACCTCCGTGGCGGCGTTTGCGCCAGTTTGCTCGTTCGGGGTCGAAGAGACCACAACAACTGACTCTTGCGGCTGTGCTGGTTCAACAGCTTCCACGGGCGCTGGTGCGAGCTGGACTGTGTTTGCGCTATTGGTTGGGGTGGGCGCAGCCTTCGGCAGTCCCTCACTGGGACGACGAAACTCTTCTCTGTTCTGGGCGACGAGTACGGCGCGTGCGTGACGACGAAGTCTTCGATTACTTCGAGATTCAGTCTGAGCCGTTGCGCCGTTTGTAGTCTTTGCTGGTGTCGGTGCGATCACGCGGGGACTGGTGCTCTCCATGGTTGGCGTGCGGTGCAACTCTGGTTCTGTCGCCTGAGCGACCGCCTTAGGTTGCTCGACTTGACCTAGAGATGTCGGTGCGGCGGGTCGCATCATGACGATGGCGAGTGCTCCCATGACTGCAATGGGTGTCGCCCAAGCAAGCCACCTTGTCCAATGTGGTATCGGCGACGACGGGCTGTTTTCGATGGCGTGCCTAACTCGGTCAAAGCTAATCTGAGGTTCCGGAATCCCTTGGCTCAGTAGCTTGAGGCTTGAAAAAACTGACTTGAACTCCTGGATTTCGGGGGTGAGAGATTGCTCAAATGCCAGAAGCTCGACATCAGACATCTCGCCGGCAGCAAACTTCAGTTCTTGGTCATCTCTCATTTATTCTCGTCCTCCTCGAGGAGCGGCAACATTCGATCGCGCAGAGCGCGTCGAGCGCGGAGAACGCGCAATTTGGCCCCACCAACCGACGTTCCGCAAATACCGGCGATCTCTTCGTAGTCCCGCTCTTCAATATCTCTCAAAATGATCATATTGCGATGGTGCTCAGGCATGGCATTGAGTGCCTTGCGGAGAATCAACACTTTCCTTTCTGATTCCAGGTTTTCTACTGGATCTTCACTAACATTTGTGGTCATCCACGTCAAGGCACCTTGAGCCTCTTGCTGCTCAAGAGCTTGGCGACGGGTGCTCATTCGAGCTCGATCGGTCGCAAGGTTGGTGGCGATCCGCAAGAGCCACGTCGTGAATCTCGCTTCATCCCGATAGCGATCTAGGTTCTTGTAGGCACGGACAAAGACTTCCTGCACGATATCTTCAGCATCGTCCCTCCGTTGCACCATCTGATAGGCGTATCGATACACCAGGGTGCGGTGGCGGTTAAACAGGGTCTCAAAAGCACCCCAATCGCCCTGTTTGGCCCGAACGACTAGAGACTCATCAGTCTCGCTGTCGCCCGCGATGGACAGGGTCTTGGCGGGGTTTTGCATGCTTTTCTGCAGATTTAACGCTAGCGTGCTCATGATGTCCGATCAACCTCGCTGATCGGACGCCCGAGCCTAAAATCAGTTACGAAACTTTGGGACTTTTTGGTTCAGAGTCAAAGGGCCTCAATCAGGATAGCGGTGGCTTCGCCACCGCCGATGCAGGGACTGCAGATCGCGTACTTGCCTCCCCGGCGTCTAAGCTCATGGAGCGAGCTAAGAATAAGGCGTGCCCCCGTCATTCCGATCGGATGCCCGATTGCTACGGCGCCTCCGTTCACGTTCAACTTCTCCGTTGGGATGCCGACCTTCTGGGCGACGACCAAGGCCACGACGCTGAAGGCCTCATTGACCTCAAACAGGTCAACGTCAGCCACGGTCAGGCCCTGCTTTTCAAGAAGCTTGCTAACGGCAAATGCGGGAGCGGTGGTGAACCACTCGGGTTCATGAGCATGTTGTGCATAGGCGACAACGCGACCCAAGGGTCGCTTCCCGTTCGCGCTGGCCCACTCGTGGCTGCTGATAACGAGGGCGGCTCCGCCATCATTAATGGAACTAGCGTTGCCAGCGGTCGTTACTCCGTCCTTACTAAAGGCTGGTCGGAGGTCAGGGATCTTGGCCGGGTTGCCCTTTCCGGGTTCCTCATCTTGAGACACCGTGATCGGATCACCCTTGCGCTGAGGCACCTGCACAGGCACGATTTCATCATTCAACTTTCCAGTGGCTTGAGCGGCAAGGGCTCGCCGATAGCTTTCGACAGCAAATTCGTCCAGTTGCTCTCGAGAAAAGCCGCATTCGGCGCTCGTTTGGTCGCCGCAGGAGCCCATATGGACATTCTTGTAGGGGTCCCATAGGCCATCATGAATCATGAGGTCAAGCAGCACACCGTTGCCCATTCGGTAACCATCGCGTGCTTTGGGAAGCGCATAGGGTGCCTGGGACATGCCTTCCATCCCGCCCGCCACAACAACATTGGCATCGCCGGATTTTATGGCTTGAGCAGCCATCATCACCGCTTTCATTCCGCTTCCGCAAACCTTGTTGATGGTCGTGCAAGGCACCGAATTCGGAATGCCAGCCGCAAGCGCTGCCTGTCGGGCTGGAGCCTGCCCCAGCCCTCCGGTGAGGACGCACCCCATGAGGACTTCGTCCACCGCCTCTGCCTCGACACCCGCCTTGTCCAGGGCCGCTTGGATTGCAAAAGAGCCAAGTTGTGGTCCGCTAAAGCTGGAGAGGGCACCTTGGAACGAGCCAACCGGTGTTCGCATTCCCGACAAAATCACGACATCATTGTTCATGGTGTTCTGAGGCTAAAGGATACCTGTGAGGAAGGTGCCCTTATGGCTGGGTTTCGTCGTCCGGTGCCATAACATTGCGCCGCCACCCGGCGAAGCCAGCCCGCCGGATGGCCCGTCCCCTTGTCCATGTGTCCCACTGACCCTCGGAGAAGTTCTGAATTACGACTAAGGAGGGTTCAGGCCCCTTGGGCAGGAAGTCTGGATCCCTTGTATCCCGAGCTCGCAGGGGTTGATGCTCTCGCGGTGAATTGAATGGGCACACTTCTTGGCAAATGTCACATCCAAAGTTCCATTCTGCGGTATTCAACTCCGAAGGGCGTCCCATCGGGTCCTCAATCGTCCAGTAGCTGATGCATTTTCGAGCATCCACACTCCAGCGATCGGCCATTTGAACGATCGCTCCGGTAGGACAAGCGTCTATGCAGCTTTGGCAAGTCCCGCACCCGCCTTCCGAAGGGCGGTCTGGAGGTAAGTCGGCATCCGTCAGCAATACTCCGATCAGGAACCACGACCCTCGGTGAGAGTTGATTAGCATCGTGTTCTTCCCAAACCATCCGAGGCCCGCCCGACTCGCAAGCTCTCGTTCAAAAACCGGCGCAGAATCCACGCAGGCCCGAAATCTGGCCTTCGGCAGGAGGGCGGCCAGCTCCTTTGCAACCCTAGCGAGACGCTTGCGCATGACCCTGTGGTAGTCCCGCCCCAAAGCGTAGCGGGCAATGCGCGGCATCCCCGGTGTCGGTGGATTCGGTTGCGCATAGTTTGCCCCAACGACAATCGCCGAGCGAACACCTGGGAGCACGCTCTCCAGGTTGGCCTTGAGTTCAGCGTGCTGCACTAGGTAAGTCATTCCGGCGTGGTTGCCTCGGGCAAGCCATGATCGGTAGAAGCCAAGGCCCGCGAAGGGTTCCGTCGCCGAGCACACGCCGACCAATTCAAATCCTGCATCCTTTGCAAGCCGGTGAATTGCATCGCTTGTTATGGAGGAGGTCATGGTGCAGTTCGTAGCTCAAGAGCACGGGCAAGGGTTTCCCAGTTAGCGATGGTAAGTTGATGGGGGCGAATTGTTGGGTTCCAGCCTTCCACGGAAGGATCAAAGCTGTGGGCCTTCAGGTTATTGGCGAGCGTCTTTCTAGGCTGGGCAAATCCTTGGCGAACGATGCGCTCATGAAATTGGTCGAAGGCATCGGCCCATCCGGTCTGGATAGGGGTTAGCTGCAGAACGCAGGAGTCAATTTTCGGGGGTGGGTAGAACGCACCGGCCGGAGCATCAATCACCTTTGAAATCTCAAACCGAGATTGGAGCATAACGGAAAGCGAGCCCATCTCGCGATCACCGGGTTGCGCCAGGATCCGTTGGGCTACCTCCTTTTGCATCATCACAATCATGCCGGCCACTTGTTTGCGAAGGGCGGTGAAGGACGTGAGTAGCGGCCCGGTGATGTTGTAGGGCATGTTGCTGACAATCATTCTCGGTTCCGGAAGTTCCCCGAGCACGACGGCAAGGTCCGTGCATAAGGCATCTCCCACGATGACTTTCGCCCTTGGAGCCGATTCTGTGAGGGCAGAGACGGCAATGGGATCAATCTCGACGGCGGTGACTTTGTACTGCGAGGAGAGTTCGGCCGTCAGTACCCCGGGGCCTGGGCCCACTTCAAGGATACTTTGGGTGCGTGGAGGGACTGACGCAAGGATGCTAGATACCACGCGCTCGGAGACCAGAAAGTGCTGCCCCCACCGCTTGGATGGGCTCAGACCATGCCGAATCAGCAGGTCGCGTAGGTCGGGGACTGAACATAGGTTCATTGGATCTGAGGCATGCCAGCCTTCCGCAGCAGGCATCGGATCACGATACCAGCGAATGGCTTGGGTTCAATCTTGTCAGATTGCATCCGGTTTCGCAGTCGCACATTATTGGTAAGCAGTATTCCATTCGTGACAACACCGTTACGGAACTGGCTCATTGGAACCGTAAATGTACTTGGATTGTTCTTAATTGCGTTTGCGCCAACTATAATTCTAGCTAGGGTATCTATGCAGCAAATCTTGACGTTGTCACTCGTTGTTGCGATTGCGGCGAGCGCCATAGCTGGCGCTGGTCCGAGCAATGGCTACGCGCTATTTGTGGCTGAAACCACCATGGGTTCACTCGGTGGTAACACTGCCGCATATGGAGGCGTTCAACGCTACAACTTCACCCTCAGCGGTGCTGCTGCTACGGCAGGGACCGGGATCCCGGCGGGCCAACTGAGCGACCCGGTTGGTCTTTTCTATGCCAATAGTAAGCTTTACGTCTCCAATCGTCATGGGAACACTTTGGGTCAGGGAAGCGTGAAAGCGTTTGACTGGGATGGTAGCGCCCTTTCGGGGGTCGGCACCACGGTGGCGACTTCGACCAGTGGCTCATACGCAGGTTTTCATGGCCTAAGCGTCGCAGGTGACGGCAAACTTTATGTAAGCACGGTCAACGGAGGTAGCCGCCAGTTTACGCCCCCGGGGTCGCCATTCCCCGATACGGGTGGTACAACCAGCTATGCCGGGCGAGATGCGTGGATTTCTCCCGATGGCGCCGTTCTGATTGAGGCTGGCACCGGGGGTAGCGTTCGCGTTTCCGATGTCTCTGGTAACACCTTCTCGAACTACACGAATTTTCAAATCCCTGGAGGTACCACCTTCCATCAGCTCACCTATCAAGGCGGTTCACTTTACTGTGCGGGCTTCAGTTCCTCGACCGTGCATCGGGTTGACTTGGGCGTCAACTTCAAACCGACTGGCTCGACACAACTTTTCAATCTCGCGAATGGCATTGGAATTGGGTTCAGCCCCGACGGTAATGAAATGTACGTCTCTGGCCACACTACGAACCGGATCAATCGTTACGTGATTGGGGGCAATGGCTCCTGGATTGATAATGGTGCGATCGCGACCGGCCACAACATGGGCTACATCGCGGTCATACCGACTGGGGCACCCCAGCGAATCAGCGGACGCATCGCTCTTGACGGCTTGACTGGGACGCTCCACGGCTCGACTCTCACGGTCGAAGTTTGGGATGGGGCCTCGGGGGTCGAAACCCGACCCCCCACCTTGGGTGCCGGCAGCACCTTTGAACTCAATCCCACCGAGACATCTGGCAATCGGACCTTGGTATTCCAAACCCGCGCTGGCCTA
>JADZDX010000012.1 GCA_020850835.1 Fimbriimonadaceae bacterium | reverse complement strand
TGAACGACATGTTATCTCTGTGACTCCTCCATGAATGGACTGGCCAAATCCCCTTGGCCACTTTCTTGGCAGACCCGATGGCTTTGCCACCCATGGGATTCCGTAGCGATACGGGGGATGACACTAGACGATATACGGGGATTGAGAAACGCCGTCAAAATTAACAGGTGCTAAGCGATGCTCACTTTGACGCCCTTTCGGCTACCCAGGGACTGGAGGCTTCGGCCGCGAACCTAACGAAGATCGGCGAACGTTTTGGTTCCGATGTTGCCGCATGGGCCTTCAGCCAGTGGGAATACCGCGAGAAAGGCCAGTCTAAGTTCGCCAAGGCAATGGAGATGCTGTTTTCTCGTGAGGCTCTGGAGCAGGCCTCCCACGAACGATTAGCTGCATATCATGCCTCGCTCTTTGAAGCAGGCGAGTTAGTTGCCGACCTCACGACCGGTATTGGCGGCGACTTGATTGCGCTTGCGGCGAGGGGGCCTGCCGTTGGCTGCGAGCTAACCGACGAACGGGCAGCCTATGCAAGGCACAATCTGAAAGTACACAGACTTGCCGCGGAAATCCAGGTTGGGAACTCGCTCGAATTCAACCATCCGGTTAGCGCGGCATTCGCTGATCCTTCCCGTCGGATCCAGGGCCAGCGAACGCTCCAGCTGCGCTCATTTTCGCCCGATCCCGTTGTTTTGGCCGCCCGCTTCCGGTCCATGCGGCGTGCCGCAATGAAACTTTCACCGATGCTCTCGGACGACGATCTCGGCCAGTTTGATACCCAGATTCAGTTTGTTGAGTTTGCCGGTGAGTGTCGAGAAGCCTTGATCGTCTTCGGAGCAAAACCCCAGATACAAGCCGTTCAACTCGATTCAGGAGAAAAGCTTGAACCGATGATGCCAGTAATGCAGGTCGATGAACCACTAGAATTCTTGGCGGAAGCATCACCAGCCGCAATCCGGGCTCATTGCCTAGGGCAGTTTGGCCTTGCCAGCTTGGGGGACTCTAATGGCTATCTAACCGGCAAGGCTATTGAGCCCAATCCTTGGTTATCAATCTTCCAAGTCCATTGGGTAGGTAGGCCGGATCAAGTTGCTAAGGAACTTAGGCGTTTGGATTCGTCCACGCCCGAGGTCAAGCAACGGGGAGCCGGGCTTGACCTCATAAAGCTTCGAAAGCAATGGCGTGGAGAAGGTGATCGCCGATTCGTCGTCCTGCTCTACACCGTTGGGAAGAGCATCCGTGCGGTTATCGGCGAACGTCGGCCTTAGTGATCGTGGGCGACCGGGTTTGCGAAGCCGGGAACTTTCACGGTGTCTTGGATTTTGGCCGTATAGCGCTTTGGATCCTTATCAAACTCGGGAACGCAACCCGCACAGCAAATGTAGTAGCGGACGCCATCAATGTTCCGATAGGCGATTGCGTTGGCGTAGCCACCGATGACCTCGTGGCTCACGGGGCAGGTCATGGATTCCTTGGCCGGAATAGTTGCATAGTCAGCTGGCTTCTTATCAAACTTGGCCTTTTCAGCAGTAGTGGTGAAGAAGTATCGGACGCCCTTGTAATCCGATGAAGCTTTGGCATTCTTTTCTTCGATCCGCTGTCGGCTGATCGGGTCAAAAAGTGCCTTCCCGGAGACCTGCTTCTTAGCAATCACCTTTGCGAGGGCTTCGGTGGGGTTCTTCTTAAAGTCTTCCGAGCACCCCCCACAGCAGTATGTGTAACGAACGCCGGCATAATCATCAAACGATTTGGCGGTAGCGGGGACCTTTGAACCCATAATCGGGCAAACGATGTCAGCAGGAGCAGCGACGACGAGGGCAGAAAGAATGGCTGGGATCATCATAGGGTTTTCCTCAGATCATTCTACGCCCTGCGATGCGGCGGTGTTTCCGGCGACGTAACCGGTAGACCAAGCAGCCTGCAGGTTATAGCCTCCGACCGGCCCGGCAATGTCAAGGACTTCGCCGCACAAGATCAGATTGGGGACAATGCGGCTTCGCATCGTCTTTGGATCAACCTCAGCCAGGGATACTCCCCCTGCCACAACCTCTCCCTTCTCCAGCGGCACGGCTCGGACCGGCCCAAGGGGTAGCCCCTTGAGGTTTTCAATCAGACGATTTCTCGCCTTACGCTCAAGTGCCTTCATGCGCTGGTCAATCGGAATCGCGGCTGAGGTCAATACTCGCTCCCTGAATCGTTCGGGAAGGTCCAGTCGAGAGGCAACCAGGTGGTGTGGATTTTCGCGGGAAGCCCTAATCAAGTGCTCGGCAAGGCTCTCAAACGTTTCGTCTGGCCGAGAATCAATACTGAGTGTAACTGCGGCCGATTCCATCGCCTCGGCCACGTCCCGGCTAACGCCAAGGGCGCAGGGGCCGCTGATACCTTGGTGTGTGAACAATAGGTCTCCGCGCCACTTGGCGATCTCCTTAGTAGTTCGAGCCTTCAGAACCACGTCGCGCAATGCAAGCCCAGGAATGTCGTTCCGATGCAAGTAAATAGGGGCTAAGGCCGCTCGCAACGGCACAATTGAATGCCCGAGCTCGGCGATCCAGCGCCAGCCATCTCCAGTTGTGCCGCTGTTAGGGTAACTGCTACCCCCCGTTGCAACAATGACCGAGTCCGCTGGTTCATCCCGGCCGCTTAGTCGGACACCTGCGGCATCCAATCCGATGACTGGTTCTTCCAAACGTACGGTCACCCCAACGTCTTGGAGTAGGCCAACTAGGATCTGCACAACATCCTTGGCGTTCTGGTCAACCGGGAAAATGCGTCCATCGGGCCGGGTGTAAGTCGCTAA
This sequence comes from Fimbriimonadaceae bacterium, assembly GCA_020850835.1. Lineage (GTDB taxonomy): Bacteria > Armatimonadota > Fimbriimonadia > Fimbriimonadales > Fimbriimonadaceae > JAFLBD01. Next base: position 48,771 of record JADZDX010000012.1, on the reverse strand, counting down.
TCCGCGTGAAGTCACGATTTCTAAGAAATCCATCGCGCCAAATCGGTAGAGACTGGGCCGTAAGAACTGGGCCTCATTGGGACGAAAGGCACGGAGCACATCTTCCGTTGGGCCATCGTGAGTGAGGTTGCACTTACCCCCTCCCGAGATCATGATCTTCGTGCCAACCCTCGGCGTCTTCTCATAAAGTGTGACGGCCGCCCCGAGCGTCGCAGCTCGCCAAGCCGCGATTATTCCCGCTGCTCCTGCTCCTACGACTGCGATGGTTGGCTTCTTCACGTGGGGTCATAATAACCGCAACCGACTCTATGTCACCAACTGCCGCCGCTCTGTTGAGCGTCCTATTGATCATCCTGACTGCCTTTTTCGTGGCCGCTGAGTACACACTGGTTGCGAGTCGCCGAAGCCGCGTTGTGGCCCTCGCTCAGCAGGGCTCAAAATCAGCCAAACTCCTTGTCTCGGCCCTTGACGATACCGCTCGGTATGTTGCCGGCATTCAGGTTGGAATTACTCTTTGTGGGTTAGCTATGGGTTCCTTGACGGAACCACAAGTTTCGAGGGGGATTGAAAATCTGATCGGCCCGACGCTCCCCAAGTCAGTTAGTTTCGTTGTGTCGCTGGTGCTGGTCACATTTGTGCTGGTCGTGGTCGGTGAGCTAGTTCCCAAATATGTGAGCCTCAAGTACCCGGAACGGCTTGCATTCTCGTTGATCGGCACTCTACGATTTATTGTCACCCTGCTGGGGCCGATTGCAGCCCTGGCTCAGGGGCTAGCATCTTGGATCGTGAAGCCGTTGGGGATTGAGATCAATATGCTCAAGGACACAAGCATCTCGCGGGAGGAACTGGCGATGCTTGTGCGAGCAGCGGACATGGAAGGAATGTTGGAGGAGACCCACGCCAGCGTGGTTTCAAAGGCCCTCCGCTTCGACAAGCTTGACGCGGCGGACATCATGATCCACCGGCTCGACATCAAGTGGCTGGACGTGGGTTTGGGTAGAGCCGAGGCGTTCGAAGCATGCGCCAAGATTCCGCACAGCCGCGTCCTCATTTGCCGTGGGGATGTGGATGAGCCAGTCGGCGTGCTGTACCTTCAAGATCTTATTCGTTCTGCGACAGAAGACTTCTCCCTGGAGCCCTTAGCTCGCCCCATTGAGTTCGTACCAGAAAATCTGACTTTGAACAAGATTGTTGATCTGATGCGGGAGGCGCGAACCCAACTGGTGTTAGTCGTTGATGAATATGGCGGGACGAGCGGCCTCATTACGCTCGAGGATGTTATCGAAGAGATATTTGGTGACATGGAGGATCAACTCGAGAGCGACCGGCCCCCCATCGAGCGGGTGGCCCCAAACCGAATATCTGCTCGGGCCGATGTGCGTTTCGATGAGCTTCTGGACTTCCTTGACGTAGATCCGGCCGAAGATGAAAACACCGAGACGCTTGCTACACTACTGATCAACTCCCTTGAGCGAATGCCAAAACTGGGCGATTCCGTTGAGATAGAGATCGGAACCCTCATGGTCGAAAACATGGCGCGTCAACGCATTACGCGGGTGCGCCTATTGCTTTCCGAGAGCCCCGAATCACAGGAGGGTGACGTTGGAGCGCGATCCTAAGTGGCGGGTCATATTCCGGGTGTCAAGGAATTGGCGCGAATGCTCCACAACCCATGCAATATCGGTGCATGCATGGGCAGTTGCGCCGATGACGAGGTCGCACGAACTCAACAGATCAGCACTGAGGTCAGACGATAACATCGTGACACCCTCCTCGTCAACCCCTCGCACATAGGGATCGTGGTAAAAGATTTCGGCTCCCGAATCTTGTAAAAGCCGAAGAATATGTATCGCTGGCGACTCACGTGAGTCATCAATGTCGGGTTTGTAGGCAACGCCCAGGACAAGTACTCTCGCCTTAGACAGGGCTACGCCTTCATGGCTGAGAAGGCGAACGACCTTGTCAACAACAAACTTCGGCATGGAGCGATTGATTTCCCCTGCCAAAGTTACAAAACGCGTTTGGAAATTGTATTCCCGGGCCTTGAACTCAAGGTAATGAGGGTCCAGCGGGATGCAGTGCCCACCGACGCCTGGACCAGGGTAGAACGGCATAATGCCGAACGGTTTGGTGAATGCGGCATCCAGAACTTCCCACACATTGATATCCATCCTGTCGCATAGCTGGGCAAGCTCATTGACGAGGGCAACGTTGACCGATCGGAAAATGTTCTCGTAGACCTTCACGAGTTCGGCAGCACGGGCACTACTCACGCTGACGGTGTGGTCAACCGTGCTGGAGTAGAAGAGGGCAGCAAGTTCACCAGACAACGGCCCTACACCACCAACGACCTTATTAGTGTTCTTTGTGTTGAACTGGTGGTTCCCAGGGTCGACCCGTTCAGGTGAGTGGGCCAGGAAGAAGTCTTGCTCGACTCGAAGCCCGGTGCTCTCTAGAATAGTTTGCATGACCTCCTCTGTGGTGCCGGGGAATGTGGTGGACTCTAGGGTTACGAGTTGCCCAGGTCGCAGGTTGTTTGCAATCTCACGGGTTGCCGCTTCGATGGCCAGGAGATCGGGTGTAAGGTTTTTGGTTAGGGGCGTCGGAACGGCGACGACAATGATATCGCAGTCCGCAAGGGCGCCAAAGTGGTCGGTGGCGAAAAGTCCATGATCCTGGATTGCTTGCTGCAAGTCTGAGTTCGAGACGTCGCCGATGTAGCTTTCGCCCTGATTTACAGCAATCGTCTTCTCACGGGAGATGTCGAGCCCAACAGTGTCGAATCCTGACCTTGCAACTTGCACCGCAAATGGTAGGCCGACGTATCCAAGGCCAACGACGCCCACGATTGCCCTTCGGTTCTTTACCTTGGCATGAAGTTGCTCAAATGAGGCGGATGAGCACGATGTCAAGTCCCCTCGAGAAATCTGCTGTGCAGGATTCATATGGGATTAATATTCGGCGAACCTACCGAGTTACTTAAGCTTTATTGTGCTAATTCTCTCGCTATTTCGGGCCCCTTAGGAGTCGAAGCCCGTTCAAGATAACCAATACCGTGGAGCCTTCATGCCCAACTACGGCAATGGGCAATGGGAGCTCGATAACAAAGGATGCAAGCGCCAAGGCAATCACGATCCCTGCGGCAAAAATTAAGTTTGCTCGAATGATCGCATTCGTCATTCGACCGAGCTTGATGATCGTTGGTATGAACTGGATGCGATCTTGGACTAATACTATATCGGCGGCTCGCAAGGCGGCCTCGCTACCCAGGCTTCCCATCGCAATTCCTATGTCTGCCGCGGTAAGGGCTGGTGCGTCATTGACCCCATCACCGACCATCAAGACATGCTCACCTTCGGCCTTCCACTCCTCGGCAAAACGGAGCTTGTCCTGGGGCATTAGTCCGCTCCGGACGTCGGTGATACCCACTTGTTGGGCGACGGCTTGTGCGGTCCCCTCATTATCGCCCGTTAGCATAGTGAGCTTGTTCAAGCCTATCGCACGGAGGTCGGATATCAATTGCCGCGATCCTGGTCGTACGGCATCTCGCAGTCCGATTGCTGCCCACTGGCCATCCGCGTTCATCAAGGCGGCGGTCATGCCCCGGTCGCGGATTTCATTTACATGGTCTTCAAAATCAAGCGGCATTTCGTCGGACTCAAAAAACTTCAATTGCCCTATCCGGACCGTCTTGCCTTCGATCTGAGTTTCAACCCCCAATCCTGCGTGAGCTTGGTGGCTTGTGGCTTCTGGAATATCAAGCCCCAAGGTTCGGGCTTGGCCAACGATGGCCTCGGCAATTGGATGGGTGCTGTGGGCTTCGGCTGCAGCGGCAAGCCTCAGTGCTTGCCGCGAGTCTCCCTTCAACTCTTCACTTGGGTGCCAGCAAAGAATTCCAGCACAACTCGGGCCTCCAGCTGATACCATAACTGGTGAGCCTACGCAAACCTCTCCTACTTGCGGACGGCCCTGCGTAAGAGTTCCGGTCTTGTCCATGGCCACCAACGTGACATGGCCCGCTTTCTCAAGTACCTGCCCGCCCCTGATCAGAGCCCCCCTCTGGGCCGCAAAGGCTAATGCAGACAGGGCGGCGGCCGGAGAACTTATGACTAGGGCACAGGGAGAGAGGGCGACAAGCAAGACAAGTGATGCATAAAATGCTTCTTGTATCGGGTGTCCGAGACCCGCCCTGATGCCGAACGAAACAAGGAAGGCTATGATCACGAACACCGTATACGTCTGCCCGAGCCAAGCACTAATGCGCTCACCCGACGCCTGATTTTCCTGAGCCTCTTTGACGAGGGCAACAATCTTGTCGAGGCTGGAATCGCCGACCGGACGAGTGACTTCCATGACTAGCATTGAGTCTAGGTTCTGCGTCCCTGCCATCAAGTCGTCACCGGCTGACTTGGCAACCGCTTCGCTCTCACCGGTCAGGGCTGACTCATCAATCCCCGCACTGGTGGTGACCAACTGCCCATCTGTCGGAATCGGCTCAAACGGTAGCACCCGAACTTGATCGCCGACCTTCAGGTCCTCCACTTTAACCTCTCGATCCCCACCAGAGGCGACGAGGATCGCTTGGTCGGGCCTCAAGCGAACCAAAGCCTCAATCGCGCTTTGGGTTTTGCCCATGGTCATGGATTCTAGGGCACTGCCCAAGCTGAATAAGAAGAGCAACACGGCCGCGTCTTCGATTCGACCCACCGCGACGGAGCCAACCGCGGCAATGAGCATCAGGGTATTGACATCAAGGCTCTTCTGTCTTAGTGATCGCCAAGCCGCCCCAATCGCGTAGTAGGCGCCGCAAACGACACTTGGGATGGCCCATTGCCCCGGAGGGCCGATTGACCAGCCGGGAATCATGCTGAGAAACATGATGCCGAGGAACAGGCCGCAAAGCGTCGTCAGGATAAATTGCAGTCGCTCGACAATAAACTTCATTGGTCGGAGCGCCTCGCGACTCGGCTGTTCATTTCGGCAACCTTTTGCTCCAACCCACCTCGATACTCCGTGAGCCTTTGCCCCAAGCTCTCGTCGCTCAAGGCCAGGATTTGGGCGGCAAGCAGGCCGGCGTTAAGCGCATTCCCAATTGCAACAGTGGCGACCGGGATACCTCCCGGCATTTGTAGAATGCTGAGGAGGGAGTCCTTGCCCTCAAGGGCCCGGGTGTTGATCGGAACACCGATCACGGGCAATGTAGTGTAGCTGGCGGTCATTCCGGGTAGGTGGGCCGCCCCCCCCGCTCCGGCGATGATCACTTTGAGGCCGCGCCCTCGTGCCGTCTCCGCATACTCCACCATTCGCCGGGGCGTGCGGTGGGCACTCACAACTTCGATTTCGGTAGCCACTCCGAACGAATCGAGGATGTCAATCGCCGCCTGCATCGTAGGCAAGTCGCTTTCGCTCCCCATGATCACGCCAACAAGCACCATCACACTTTGAGTTTAAACAATAAGTACTCAATGAGTTTCATCAAGTAGGCGAGAATCATGATCATGATGAGAATGACCAGAAGCTCTCGAAAGGCCGCGAGATGTACAGGATCGGTGACGCTCTTCTTTCCGCCAAGGGTGGCATGGCCCAGAAATTTGTCGGAAGTATTCAGTACCGTCTGCAAGACATCCTTCATGGGCTCACGAGCTACAATCCATATCCCAGCCATCAGGGCCATCGTAGCGGGCAAGACAACTTTGTACTTTTGGCGTTGGTGCTCGTTGTAAATGACGCAGCTACGGCAGCGCTCAATCTTGAACTCCATCGGGAGCTTGTCGTTGTAGGGGATGTACTTCGCCGCGCTAAGCGCATCCTTTGGAATCATGACATTACCGGTCATGGCGTTTTGGATAACCTTTTCCTCACACATGCATCCCACGCGTTCCTTCCAACAAGTCCGCTTCGCGTGGTAGATGGGACACTTTTCGCGTACAAATTTGCGGCAATAAGGGAGTTGCCAACACTTGCCAAGAAAGACGTTCTGACGATCAGGCTCCTCCTTGACGCCCTTGCCATATTTCAGGGTGTCTGCCTTCGATCCGTGAGTGAGGCGGGTCCGCATTCGCCCCCCGACATCAATGACCGTGACCAATATCGCGACAATCCCCATCATTCCGCCAATTTGCTGGAGGCCGTTCATGGATGCCACTCCAACGGGCGATATCTGATTTCCCGCCATCATCGGCAAGTACACAGGTGAGAGGTACAAGGCGCCAGAGGCCAAAAGAAGAATGATGCTGAGGATATCTTCTCCCCACCATATGATCGAGAGGCCGACAGCGAGGACCATGGCCGCGATGCCGCCCCATAAGGTGAATGACCCGATCAGTTGGTGCGCCTGGGAAACGTTGGCGGGATTGGCAGCGGAGAACGTGAAGAAGTAATAGAACAAGAACCCGGCGCCGATGGCCGTTCCGATGGCCCCTGCCGTTACCATTAGCCGCGAGACTTGATCTTGAAGCCCAGCTACGAAGTCTTCGACGTCTCTGTTCCTTTGCATTGACTACTTCTTGTTGACGCGCTCGATATAGGCCCCGGTGCGAGTATCCAGCTTGATCGTATCCCCTTCGTTGATATGGTAGGGAACCTGTACCTTCGCGCCTGTCTCAACGGTGGCTCCCTTACTGGAGCCGCTGGCAGTGTCGCCACGGATTCCCGGTTCTGCCTCGACGATTTGAAGCTCCACAAAGTTCGGAAGTTCAAAGGTTAGAAACTGGTCGTCCACCGAAAGTCCAATGATCTTGGATTCTTCTTTCAAGAACTGGCTCCCGTCGCCAAGGGTTTCCATTGCGACATGGACTTGGTCGTATGTCTCTAAGTCCATCAGGACGGCCTCATTGTCGCCTTGGTTCACATACAAGAACGAGAGTTCGCGCTTGTCTAAGTACACATCGTCTACCTTTTCACCCGAGCGAAAGGTCTTCTCAATGGTTGAGCCGTTCTTGATGCGCTTCAGCTTCGTTCGAACAAATGCGCCACCCTTCCCCGGCTTCACATGTTGGAACTCCAAGATGATATAGGTCTCGCCTTCCATATTGAAGGCCAAGCCATTCCTGAAATCGCTAGTATCTGCCACGCCCAGATTGTACTTGTTATGGCTGATCTGGGGCGCTTCGAGCGGATTCAAAGCCTAGGATTTCGTTTTCTATCGCTGAACGCAGGGATTGTGACAAGTTTTGTGGCTTGCCTCGCACACCAGTGATTTCAAGCGTCTTGAGGGTAGTGCGCTTTTGAGTTCCATCAAACCTTTGGATATACAGCTTGACTTTTACCTGTAGGCCATCAATGGTGTAGTCGCCGGCGACTCGATAGACATTAGGATGCTTGGCGACATCAGTCCAAGCTTTGATCTTGGTCGAATTGCTAAGCTCATCCCGCAATGCATCCTCGAGGTTCTCGGGATCTTCCTGTTCAAGCTCAAATGGGCCAATAATGACCACTGGCAGGGGTGGCTTCAACCCCAAGGCACCTCGATCCTTTTCGTTAAGCACTCCAATATCAAACGAAGTGCCGCTAGCGGCTCGCTTGAACAGCGGGCGCTGGATGCCGGGCAGTCCCACTTCGTTCTTGAGAGACTCGACCCGGTTGGCGGCGTAGGTTAGCCATCGCTCAACATCCACGAATAACTCGCCCGATTGCCCCGGACGTAACCCATCGGAACTCGCCTTATCAATTGCCTCTAGGAGGGCGTACGTTAACATTCCGTGGTCAACGTTTGGGCTTTCGTAGCTCAGCTGATCCGCGGCGGCGCCAGCAAGCATCCAAGTACCCGTAGCTTGTCGAATGGAGTCCCATGCCCGCTGATAGTCTCCGCTGACGCTTCGCTCTGATCCAACGAGATTCGCTGCTGCGGCTCCTGAGTGGCATGTGTCTAGGATGACGATTTGCTTGTTTGCAGGCATGGCCCGAAGCTTTGCTTCCAAGTCATCGCCAGAGATACTTACATTGCCAACGTTAGCATCGGTTAGGGCGGTTGGGTCGGCCTCTGAGGTAAGGAAGAAGTAACCCGACTTCGTTCCAATCTTATCCATGCCATGGCCGGCGAAGAACACCATCACAATATCACTGCTGGTGGCTTTCTTACCAACTTCGTCGAACCACCGCATGATGTTGGTCCGCGTCGGACGGAGCAAGGGGTCGCTCTCTTTTGTGGTCATCTCGGTTACCAAAACTCGGTTATCCAAGAATCCGGACGACACCTTCTTAATCGCCTTGCCTAAGTCCTCGGCATCGCTGGGTGGGGCCGCTAAGTCCTTAGATGAACCCACATAGTCGCCGGCTCCGACGCAAAGAGCGTATAGCTTCACTTCAGGTGCTCGTAGTCCTTTGGGTACGCCAAGGTCAAGGGTCGTGGGCAACGATGTAAGCGTTCCCGACGCATTGGAAACTTGTACCGAGATCATGTTGCCATGCCCCTTCGTGAGGAGGTTCTCCGGCAGAAGGTAGGGCCGCAGATCGTCCGCGCTAACACGAAAGAAGCCAACACCCGCCTTCTGCAGGATTTCCTTGCCGTTGACGCTGACCGTGACCTTACCAATACCGCCTTCATCACGTTCTTCCAGCTCAACGTCTACGGCGCCCCGCTCGTTTGCTACGAGCTTCACCGTTGGATAGAGATGTAGGGATTTCAGGTCTGGAACGTCCCTCTTTGGCTCCTTACTAGTACCGAGGAGTTTTTGCAACAGGCCAGGGTCCCAAAAGTACCCTTTGAACTGGGCAACGTCGAGGGGCTCTAGTCCCCCTGCCCATTCGTACACATAGAGGGCGCCTCGAACGTCGTTCGGGTCATTTGCATCGTATCGCCCTTCTGTGTCCATCACGAGCCAAGTCCCATCGCGCATCTGAACAAGATTGCCGAGCCGTTTGTAGGTCGTTGCATCCCAGATAACAATTCCGTCTACAAGATCGACCGTCAGAATTCTCTTCTCGTCCGGCGAGAAGATGGCTTGCATTGCGGTGTCATTGAGATCAAAACGATGTAAGGTTTTCCCAGTAGCGGTCTCGTGGACATAGACCTTGTTGTCCGTGTTATATCGCCAAAGGAGCACCTTTGAGGCATCGGCTGAAAACACTTGGTCGGCATCATCAATCACGGTGCTGGCACCGCTTACGGAGAAGACTTCATTAGGGTCCTTCAGCGAGACCGAGGAAAGGGCATTACCAAGTGCCATGACAAGGTGGCTTCCGTCGCGGCTAAACATGACACGTAGAGGCTCCTGCTCGTCTATAGGTGCGATCTCGTGAGGGGCCGATCCTAAGAGTTTCCCGGACACGGCTTCCCACCATGCGACTTTCTCCCGTCCCGCACCAGCAATGATTTTGCCGTCGGCCGAGAACTTTAGGTTCCGAATTCCGAACTCGTCGGCACGCTCTAGTGTGTGAAGTACTTTGCGACTGTCAATGTCCCAAACTGAGTAGACCTTACCAGCCATGTAAGGGCCATGGACGGCAAGCCGGGCATCGGGGCTGATCGCTCCCGTGAAGCCAGGCTGCGCCCCATCGAATTTCACCGACCAAATTTCGTTGTCAAGCTTGAAGTCGTAGCAGGCGGCGGTGCCATCTGCCCAGTTCATCATGACTACATCGGAATTGGGTACGAACTCTGACGAAGTGCCATCGTTTGAGTTAGCAGAGAAGACCCGCTTGCCCGTCCAAAGGTCGTAAGCCAAAAACTTGATGGGTTGGATAAAGATATTCCCCGCCTCGTCAGCAAGGTTGAATCTGCCTGAGTCAGAGAATTGCTCGCATGCAAAAGAAAAGGCCTGCTGATCTTGCGTTCTTTGGGGAAGGACAAGAATCTTGCTCTCGACAAGGTTATCAATGAAGAGGGAACCCGTGGCGTTCTTGCTGACTGCGAGCAGCCGATTTGGGCTAAGAAACCGAATTCGGACAATAGTCGTAGTCGCCCCCATGGTCGAGGCAAGCTCAGCTCCTTGCGAGAGGCTGTACTTTCGGAGCTCCCCACTCATCATCCCGACCCAGATCACATCCGGTTGCGCGCCAAAGGCAGCTGCGGTCGGCATATCTCCCGGCTTCAATTTGAAGGGGGTTTGTTGCCCAGAGACGAGGTCCCACATGATGACCTTCTCGTCGTCACCGTGTGTGCCTAGGCGGGTCTTGTTTTGGTTCAGCCGAATCTCATCAACGGGAGCGCTATGACCCTTGAGTCGTTTTTGCTCGGCCCCCGTATTTGGGTCCACCATCACGAGATCACCTCCCTCTTCGCAGTACAAGATACTGGAATCTTGTGGGAGTACGAACGCAGCGCCGACCTGGGATCTCAACCCCTCCGTTCGAACACCGATCACGTTGGGCATCTTAAATTTTAGTTTGCCTGTCTTTGCGTCGTAGGCTTCGGCCCCAGAATTCATCCGAGATACTACGACCGTCGTTCCCGCGTCATTGAGGTCAATTGTGCGAAACAGCTGCTCTTCTTGGTTCTTTATAAAGACCTTCGAGTCGGTCTCAGGATTCCATAGGGCTATCGTTTTTCCCGACATCGCGGCTACGGTCTTTCCGTCGCCCGACCAATCTACGGACCCTACGTAGGCATCAAGGCCGGAGAGCGACTTGATTTCCTTACCGTCCTTCGTGCTCACAATGTAAACCTTGCCCGCGCCAGTGGTGACCGCCAGACGAGTACCGTCAGGCGCAAACTTGGAATCAACAAAGAAATCCCCCTGCGGGCTAGGGAATCGGGAAATCTCATTGGCTCGGGCGAGGTCCCACATGCGAATTTCCTCCGCCCCAAGCGTTAAGGCCCACTTGCCGTCCCGGGACATGTGCACGACAGTAACTAGGTCAAGAGCGCCGCCCATCACCGCCAACATTCTCAGGTCCTTTCCGTCCCAGAGGCGAGGCGCAAACTGACGGGAATGAGTGATCAGACGGGAGCCGTCGGCTGACTCTTCGATGTCGGCAAGCTGGTAGTCGTTACTTTGCGGTACGAGACGGAGCCGTGAACTCTGGTCCGTCAGTGACGAGGCAGCCTGTGCGATAGCGCACAGGCTGACCAAGGTTAGCGCAATGGAAAGGAGCCAAGCGCAGCGAGTGAACATTATTAGTTATTCGGGAGGAATACCGGTTGTCCAGCTCGAGATGGGCTACTGAACTCAGTATTCGGCCCTTGCTTGAAACCCTTGCCCGTAGCAAACTCGTTTATTGCATCCACAAGGTCACGAGCCGGAGCTTTGGGTGAATCTTCAAGAACCGCGGTTAGAAGGAGCGTAAAGAGACCATGTGCCGGCGCATCGGGTGCTCCACCGAGATCAACGGAAGGCTCTGTCTCCTTACTGGCATAGATCCACGCGGCTGTTCCCGGAGCGTCAGCCATTGACCGAGTTTTTAGAGAATCCACTCGGGGTCTAAAGTTGTTCATCATGGCTTGAGTCATGGGCTTGTAGTTTGCACCAGTATGGGCCTTGTTCAAGAACTTATCTTTTGCCGGACGACCATTGACCATGAAGTCTCGTGACATCCCGCCGCTGAAGCAACTATCGAAAACAAAGGTGACATTGACGCCCTTAGAAGTTAGAAGCCCCTTAACCTCGTCGAAAAGGTCATCTACGACCACTGCGCCGTCAGCAAGAACAATGCACTCATCAATCTTGTCGCTGGGGGTTGGCTCTTTGGCCTTGTCGTTTTCGAGCTGGGCACCGTGCCCACTGTAGAAGAAGGACACATTATCGCCCGCCTTGGCCGTTGTGACGAGCCACTTAATATTCTCGAGGAAACCCTTGGCGCTGGCATCCTTATCGTAAGACTTGCGGACATTGTCGGCCTTATATCCATACTTGCCGGTGAGGAGTCCAAAGATCGATTCGCAATCGTTGACAGGTCCGGAGAGGTCATTATCAATGACATTCCCCTTTTCATCCTTGAGAGGATTACCTTGAGCATCGGTGGGGGTTGGATAGTCCTTGATCCCAACCAGGTAGGCGTATGATTCTGCGCTGGCCGCAAATGGGGCAGTTGCAACGATGAGGGTGAAGACTGTCTGAAGTAGTTTATTCATTTTGATTTGTCCCATTATGTGTTAATGAACGGGTCCGTAGTTTTGAACGCACATCAATGAATGGAGTTTCACGAGCCCCATTTCATGGTCCATTGTGTAGGCTCAAGTTAGGCTCCAAGGTACAATCTAAATTGATATGTCTCAACCCCTCCCCGAGTGGCTGAAGATTCGGATACCTAGACCGGACACCATCACCGAAGTCGCGGAGATGATGCGGTCGAAGAACTTACACACGGTGTGCGAAAGCGCTCGGTGCCCCAACTTGGCCGAATGCTGGAGCAAGAAGACGGCCACCTTCATGATCTTGGGTAACACCTGCACCCGGTCTTGCGGGTTCTGCGCGATCAATGTCGGGCGCGGTGAAGACCTGGATATCATGGAGCCAGCCAACGTCGCTCATACCGCGAAGAAGATGGGCATGAAGCACGTGGTCGTAACCTCGGTGGCCCGCGATGATCTTAAGGATGAAGGGGCGGGGCAGTTTGCGAAGACAATTTCGGCTTTGCACCGCGTGGTACCCGAGACCATTGTCGAGGTGCTAACGCCAGATTTCAAGGCCAAGGCTGATTTGATCAAGCAAGTCACGGATGCCTTTCCCGAGATATACAACCACAACATTGAAACCATTGAGCGGTTGCATACTATCGTCCGCCCTCAGGCTCGTTACGCTCGCACTCTTCGTGTGCTGGAACTGGTAAAGGAGCAAAACCCCAACATATACACCAAGAGCGGCATCATGTTGGGTCTTGGCGAGACTCGAGAGGAGGTGCTAAAGACCTTGAAGGACCTGCGTGCGATTGGTTGCGATGCGGTGACGATTGGCCAGTACTTGCGGCCTACGATGAAGCACTTGCCGGTAACGAAATACATCCATCCCGATGAGTTCAAAGAGTACGAAAAGATCGGCGAAGAATTGGGATTTGCCTTTGTTGCTTCCGGGCCTTTCATTCGATCAAGCTACAACGCAATTGAGTTTAGCAAGAAGGTTATGGCCGAACGCCTTGAAAAGGCCGAAGTTGCCATTGCTGCGCGGGGCTAAACCCAAGTTGTAGTTTGGAGCGTCAGTAAGAGGTGCGCCCAATCGTCCGTATCGTCCGCATGATCGCCGGTCTCGGCGCGTGGACCATGTGGGCTCCCCCTATTCTGCTCACATCCTGGGCCGCGATGTACTTGTGGGACTTCTTTGAGTACGCAACTGCTCCGGGTGTTCCCGTTGCCTTTGAGTACGAGGGGCCCAAGGGTAAGGTCAGGGTCAGAGCCCAATCATATGCGATTGATGTTTCGGGCCGAAGGGCGATGGCAACTGGGCTGGAGGTTCTTTCTGCCACAAACACCCGAGTAGTTTCAGTCGCTCATGCGGTTATTGAACAGGACCAAAACACCGTTACTCGTGTCCACGCCCATGATGTTGAGGCCGTACTTGAGCGCATGCCAAATGGCGACTTCACGTTCAACGACATCATGCCAAAGGCACCCAAGACAAAGGGGCCCGAAGCCGCTGTTCAATTGGAAGCGGACAACGTTGCCCTGAAGTACATTGACCGCACTCGGGGGATTGTTACGCTGAGCGGAAGGGTAGACCGAGCGATCGCGAGCGGGTTCGGTTCTGGCTGGCTGGTCAACGGGGCGGTATCTTTCGCAAGAATTGGCGTAATCCCGCTGCAAGTGCTCATTGGACCGGACAATCTTTACGAGGTGGACCTGGGATTACGTGATACCGAGGCTGCCCCGCTACTCCCAGTGATCGAGCGGTACATGGGAAAGGGTGAGCGTCTGCCCTTCTCCTTGAAGTCTGCTCGCTTAGATGGCAAGCTCCAATTGACGGGGGCCGTTGGGGCGGCTGTGCGATCCTATGGCGTGGTCCGTGTCCGGGCTGGCGGCCTTTCCGCAGCAGATTTTAGAGCGGAAAAGCTACTGGGTTCACTGGAGTTGTATGGCGATCGAGCAACGGGGGCCTTTGACGCTCACGGGAGCGGACTTGACCTGGGTGCGGACAAATTCGCCTTTGACTGGTCAAAGGGGCCAAAGGTCTATGCCAAAGGAGAGGCAAGGTTGGCTGATCTTGCCGAACTTCCTCGACAGTGGCGCCGAGGACTACCGAACAATATCACAGTAAAGGCGGGTGCGTTTAAGGGTGAGGCCGGTTGGCAGGGCGACCGTTGGTTGGTAAATGGCGGCCTCTCCGCTAGCAAGCTTAGCTATTCAGGCGAACAAGTAAGCGGACTGCAGGTAAAGCTCGCTGCTTCCGAACGCAACGTAGTCGGCAGAGTTGGACAGGCCCGGTGGAGCGGGGCATCCCTAACTGGGGCCTTCACTTTTTCGCCCCGGACTGGGGCCTTGGATGCCTTCCTTGAAAGTAAGGCTGTCAACTTGGCACCCTTGGCAAGGCGGACCCAAATGCCATTGTCGGGGTCAGGGAATTTGCGGGTTGCCATCTCATCCCCGGGTGGCAAGTCCCAACTTTGGGTGTCGAGTTCTGGGCAAGCCCGGTACCGCTTGGACAATGGGAAACTCATCTCGGGCAAATATGAAACTCGGCTCAGCGGTACGCCCGACCGACTAAGCTTGGATCAAGCCATTCTCAAGGGCCAGCAGGGCATGTTGGCCGCAACTGGCAACATCCAGTTGCGCGGCAAACGCTTGGACCTAGCCGTTTTCGGTGGACAACTAAGGACAAAAGCATTCGCACCAGACACCGACGGGGAGGCCTTTCTGTCGGGCAAGGTAAAGGGAACCTTTAGCAATCCTCAGTTCACGAGCGTGGTGGATATTCATAACCTTGCTTTTGGTGACACCAAGTTGCCGTGGCTGCAACTCCAAGCCAGCGGGAACCCAGCGAGGATTAAGTTCTCCCAGATCCAGGGTCAATACGGCTTTAGTCGCATTCACGGGGACGTAGTCTACGAGACCAAGTCCGGACGTCTAACCGGGACGTTCAACTCCCCCTCCCTTCAACTCGCCGAGTTTGGGAGTGGAAACGCAGCGGGAATTGTGCGGGTCCGAGATGGGCGGATAGGTGGAACACTGGCCAAGCCTCAGCTTAGCGCTGACATTGAAGGGGGCACGATTTCATACTCGGGGGCCACCCTCGCAGGTCTCTCCGCCAAGGTTTCGGCAAGCAATGACCTAATCAAGGTCTTGAGCGGAAAAGTTGAGGTCGCCGATGGGGACCGAACAGGGACGGTTGATTTCAGTGGCCAATATAGCCTTAATGGGCGGTCCGGCGAAGTCGTGGCCAATTGGAACAACTTGCCTCTGCGTCCTCTTGCCCAATTTGACGAACGGTTTGCCGTACAAGGCGAAACCACCGGTAGCGCGAAGTTTGCGCTCGATACCCGAGGACCAGTTTCAGGTTCAGCCAGCGGCACCATGTCGGAGGTCGCCCTCAACGGCGAACTCGTTGGTTCGGGGCCCTTCGAGGCCAACGTCAAGGATGGGCAGTGGACAGCTACTGGGGCTATCGGGTCACTAGACCGGTTTGCATCGCTGGACGAACTGAAGTCGGATCAGAAAGGCAACCTGAGCGGCAAACTTACTTCCTTCAATGTCAGGGCGGAAGCCTTGATTCGGTTAACTAGAGCTCAGTGGAAGGAAGCACCTGAAGATGTCCAGCGCTTTGTGGCGGGCTTGACGGGAGAGGTGGATGGCACCCTTAACTTCTCGAATATTGATAACCAATTTCGTCTGCAAACAGACGATTTGACGGTCACGGATCTAAGCGTCAATGGACGGACTGTGGGGAACCTGAGTGCGAGTATCTTTCGCAATGGGCCAGCTTGGCAGGTTGCCAAGGCCGAGTTGTCGAATGGGACTGAGCGATTGAGTGGCTCTGGCCGGTTGCTTGACAATGGCGAAATGGAGTTCGAAGGAGAGGCAAACAAGGTAGGACTTTCGTGGCTGAATGCGTTGAACCCCGACATGGCGGTGATTCCGGCCACCGCTGACGCCTCGTTTATCCTGAACGGCAAGAGTGACAACCCTCACATCCTCGCATCGCTAAAGGTGGAAGGGGTGCCGAGGGGTAACTCGGAGACCCGTGATCTGCCACCAAGCTTGAACTTAGATCAAATAGAACTGAAGGATCGGCAAGTTACCGCCGGTGGGGCCTTTCAGGCTCAAGGGTTCACCGGTTCCGTAATCTTCCAAGGCCCGCTTGCTTCCTTGATGCCGGCACCAAAGGAGGGGCGGAGCCCAGGAGATACCTTCAGCTTAGAGGCTACCGTCGCCGAACGTCAAATCGTAGAGTTCAAGGACCTACTAACGTTTCTTGATTTTGATCGTAGCTCGGGGTCCTTGGGTGGTAAAGTCGCCGCCGTCGGTACGGTTGATGATGTCAAGCTATCGGGCGGGTTGGGGTTTGGCGGATCGCCGGGGAAGCTGGCCTTTACAGGTTACCGAACTGAATTCATTAACCCCATCCTTAGCTTAGCGTTGCGTGATGACAACCTGGAGTTCACCGCGACGGCTGCTGGGAGTCAAGGTGGATCCGTGAGCGCAAATCTCCGAATTCCGGGCAAGTTCCCCACCGGCTCCTTCGAGGAGTGGTTGGCCGCAACTCCCATAAATGGGGAAGTGAATCTCAACGAACTTAAAGTGGATGAAGGCGCCTCCTCAAAGGGGAATCAAGTCTTTGGAACGTTGGGGACGGTTGCCCGCGAGACGGGTGCGCCCGCTCCAATTCAAATTAGTGGCAACCTGAATTCGCCCCTTATCGCCGGAAAAGTTCAAGTGTCGGGTGCTAACGGTGATATTCCTACGTTCACCCCGACGGAGCCCGGTCCAAAACCTCCCGTTGACCCAAGATTTGACTTGGAGTTTGCTTCGGCCAACCCCATAAGCATCCGAACGGTGTCTGCAACGATGATCGCGAAGGCATCAGGTTCATTGAAGGGTAGCCTCCTCCGCCCACAAGCAGAGGGCACATTCTTTGTGGATGGTGGATCACTTCGCCTGCCAAATGCACGAATCAAATTGGATGAGGGTGGGCTTGTTAACTTCCAGATGCGAACAAACGCACTGGGGGAAACGACGGTAGAGGTACCAGTTACGCTTACAGGGAGAACTTCGGTCAGCGCCCGAGGGCCCAGTTCTGGCTACCAACGATATGACATCGAAATTCAGGTGAACGGAGACCTGATGCAACAGGGCGATCTCCAACTCATTGGGCGAAGCGACCCGAATGATCTGACTCAGGAGCAGATACTTGCGATCATTGGGCAGCGCGACCTCCTGGAGGCTCTAGCGACCGGCACCCAGAGCGCTCGCGGTGGAGAGTTCCGTGATGCGGTGATTGGGCTGTTGTTACCGACAATCAGCGACCGCCTTACGGCTGAACTGGCTCAGCAACTCAACCTTGATTACATTTCGTTAGATTACAATCCCTTCGAAGGTGCCATTCTGAGCGCGGCAAAGAGCTTCAACAAGTTCGTCACCCTTGAGGCGCGGCGTGCAATTACCGAGCAACGCTTCTTGGACGCAATTCAATATGAGCTCCGATTGGTTTACCGTGTTCCAACCAACAATCCCCTCCTAAGTCGGTCCAGATTTGTCATGAGCACCAGCAACCGTGCCGCATGGCGGATCGCTATTGAGTTCTCGACGAAGTTCTAGCGCCGGCCACCTGAAGGCTTCGCCCAAATCTTCCGGCCCTGATTCCGAAACAAGTACAATCTCTGGTACCTGGGCGATGAAAAATCTCTTGCTTAAATGGTTGGCTCTAACCATTGCCGTGGTCATTGCCGCGATAGTTCTGCCTGGATTTGATGCGAATGCCAGTGAGACAAAGAATATTGTGCCCCTCTTCCTGGGTAGCGCAGTCCTTGCCGTGGTGAACATGTTCTTGGGTGGCTTTTTGAAGTTGATAGCAAAGCCTGTAAACTGCCTCACTCTTGGGCTTGCGGCGCTTGTCATCAATGCCCTGATGCTGTGGTGGGTTGGCACGATGGGGTTTGGCTTCAAGGTGGATGGATTCTTACCCGCCTTTCTTGGCAGCCTCATTGTCTCTGCCGTAAATGGGATCCTTGGCGGCATCTTTCTGCCTGACAAGGAGCGCAAGGACTAGATGTTTAATCGGCGGAAGCTACGACGCGCCCTTGCGCCAACCGCCGATCTCGGAGGATCCATTGTCGCCGCCACCCTAGGCTTGGCCCTGCTCATTGGCGGTTTGACTTTGAGTTTTCGCACAGTGGCCACCCCTGTTCTGGCTTGGGTGAAAGCTACGTGGTTCACCTTTGTTCACAGCTTTGGAGTGACGAGTGCGGAGTACGCCAATCACCTACTGGGCGGGGCCTTGCTCATCTTGGGATTTGTGCTCACGTACGTGGGCATTCGTTCGATAATGGCCCGCCTGTTTCGGACCCTTTCGCCAGGAGCGGCTGGATCTGTCGGGGCCCTTTATGTTCGCAAACAACAATTAGCTCAGGGACCAAAAATTGTATGTTTGGGGGGTGGAACTGGGCTTTCAACCCTTTTGCGTGGCCTCAAGAACTACAGTTCGAACATCACCGCCATTGTTACGGTGACGGATGATGGCGGCTCAAGCGGTCGCTTGAGCGAAGAACTCGGCATTATTCCGCCGGGCGATTTGCGGAACTGCCTTGTCGCTCTTGCCGATGCGGAAAAGCTTATGACCGATCTTTTCCAGTATCGCTTTAAGGGGAAGCGTGGATCGCTGAGCGGCCACAGTTTAGGCAATCTTCTGATCGCAGGGCTTATCGAACAGTGTGGTGGTGACTTTGAGCGCGCCCTAAACATGGCAAGCGAAGTTTTGGCGATTCGGGGCCGTGTCATGCCGTCAACATTGGAACGAGTTCGACTCAAGGCGCTTTTGGAGGACGGTAAGGAAGTCTTTGGTGAAACCAACATTGCGGCTTCCGGGGGGCGGATTCGTCGGATTTTCATGGAGCCCAATAATGCCCACGCATTTCCCGATGCCATCGAGGCGATTCGGGAAGCAGAACTGGTTGTCATGGGGCCGGGAAGCGTTTATTCGAGCGTTATCCCGAATCTGCTGGTGCCGGGAATACCGGAAGCTATTCGAGATAGTCGGGCAACCAAGGCCTATATTTGCAATGTGATGACGCAACCGGGCGAGAGTGATTCATTCACAGCCGCCGAACATGTGCTTGCCATCGAGGCAAATGTTAGCCACCGCTTGTTTGATTTTGTACTTGTGAACAACCAACTTCCTTCATCGAACACGCTCGAAAAGTATCGCGACAAAGATCAATATCCTGTAGAAGCGGATGTTGACCGAATTCGATCAATGGGATTTGGTATTGTCCGTGGCGAGTTTATGAGTGAGTCAGACTATGTGCGCCATGACCCGTCTCGCATGGCAGAAGCTTTGATCAAACTGTTAAACCGATGAGCTTTGATCCAGCCCGTGTCATGATTCTCAGCGGCCCAAGCGGGGTTGGGAAAGACAGCGTCCTGGACCGCTGGATGCAGCGCAATCCCAAAGTTGAGCGAGTGATAGCAGTCACCACACGGGCTCCACGGGAAGGGGAGATTGACGGCCGTAGCTATCATTTTGTTAGTCAGACCGAGTTTGACCGGGCTAGGGCTAGCGGCCAATTCCTAGAGGCCAAGAATGTTCACGGGAACTGGTACGCGACGCCGATGGCGGGTATTGAGGCCATCCTAAAATGTGGTGGCATCGCCATTCTGAAGATCGATGTCCAAGGTGCGCGAGAGGTTGTGGCCAAGCACCCCGAAGTTCTCACTGTATTCCTTTTGCCGCCCTCGATGGACGAGTTGGAGCGGCGTATCCGGGGTAGGCAAACCGATCCAGACTCCAGTATCGTTGTTCGCCTGAAGAATGCCAAGGACGAAATTTGTGCTTCAAGCTTCTACCAATATAGATTGGTGAACGATGACCTAGAAAAGGTTGTTGATCAATTGGAGGCGATAGTAACCCACTGATATTCTCCCAACCGAAACATGCACCCAATCCTCTTTCATATAGGTAACTTCCCGGTTCGTAGCTTCGGGGTCATGCTGATGATCGCATTCCTCGTTGCGATTATCATCGCGTCTAAGCGAGCACCAAGATTTGGCCTTACCCCACTCCAGATCCAAGACGGGGCCGTCTGGATCATCATTTTGGGGGTCCTATTTGCACGAGTTACATTCATTGCCCAAGAATGGGGGACATACCAGGGGAGGCCCCAGGAAATCTTTAAGCTCCAGATGGATGGGCTGACCAGCTTTGGTGGCTTGTTTGGAGGCGCCTTAGGTGTCTTGATCTATTCAAAGCTTAAGCACTTCCACCCCTTACAATTACTTGACACGATCGGCGTACCAATGTTAGTCGCCAGCGCAATTGGTCGGATTGGTTGCTTGTTGAATGGGTGTTGCTACGGGCACGCCTGCCTCACTTCACCGCCCGGTGTTGTCCTGCAAGACGCCCACGGCGGGATATTGCGGGGACCCCATGGGGAAGGCTTCTTCCTGCCGGCTCAGTTAATAGACTCTGCGCTCGCACTCGTTGGAGCTGTCGTGATCTCGCGGCTGGAACGGCGACCGAGTTGGCCGCGAGGGCTCACGGTTGGGCTCACCTTTGTTGCCTATGGCCTAGCTCGCGTCATCTACGAGTACTTCCGGGCGGGGTCAAGTTCGGTACTGTTTCCGAATTCGCCAGTTACTCACGCTCAGCTAGCTGCATTTGCCCTAGCCTTGGTTGGTACTGGGATTTCCCTCTGGGCAAGGCGTCGCCCAATGGTTGAGGTATCCTAGCCCAACAAATGCGAGTACGAAACAAAGAACTGCGAAACAAGTGGCATCGCAAAGAACAGAAGATCAAAGAGTTGATCAAGGAAGCGAAGGCAGGCGGCAAGAAGGAGAAGCCAGTCAAGGCTGAAAAGCCAGTAGCCGCCAAGAAGCCCGCCGCACCGAAGAAGCCAGCGGTCAAGAAAGCTCCGGCGAAGAAAGCTACAGAAGCCAGCAAATAATTCATTCGCTCAATAAAAAAGCGGCGTGCGGTTAAGCCAAGCGCCGCTTTTTTGTGCATGAAGGCCAAACCTGAAACCGAGATTAGAGACTCTAGCTCAAGAACTTGCCCTTAAGTTTCTGGTTTGACCTCCCGAACATCTACCTGGGTCCCATGTGGATTCGGAGTATTACGATGGTCAAATCGCGCCAATCAATAGAAATCTCCAGTAAGGAGGATCTGCGATTTCGGGAACTCAGCAATGAGGTGAACGAAATCGTTGAGGCTGGGACGCTGAAGGCGGTCCGTGCTTTCGAAGATTGGCGGTCGGTCCTTGGATGGTCTCGATTCACTCGGGATTTGAATCAGGCGTACCTCCGGTCCCAAGCGCAGGAAGGAACACGATGTTAGGCAAAAAGAGTTTCGTCGGGGTGGATTTTGGCCACCACACGATCAAAGCAGCTTTCGCAGAGCGATCTGCCCAGGGCTGGAAGATCACCAAAGCAGGTTGGGTGCCAACCCCGCCAGATTGCATCAAAGAGGGCATTCTCATTAGTCCAGAACCCGTTGCGGCGGCCCTCAAAGCCTTGTTGCGCCACACTGGAATTACCGCCAAGAGCGCAGTTCTCAGTGTGCAAGGCAGCACGGTCGTGGTTCGCACTGTGCGCATGCCAAAGATGGCCGAGAGCGTTTTGCGCAAGTCCATTCGGTTTGAGGCGGGCCGCTATGTGCCTACATCCGTGGAAGAAGCCTTCATCGAGTTTGAAATTCTGGGTGATGCCGAGGATGGCCAAATGGATGTCCTGATAGTTGCGGCTCCGAAGGATTTTGTTGAAAGCAGGGTGGCCGCCGCTCAGATGGCGGGCCTTGAAGTTGACACTGTTGACGTCAGCCCATTTGCCGCGTACCGCTCGCTTGTTGAAACTGATGACACCAAGGCATGGGAGCACGAGACGTTCGCTCTAATTGACTTAGGTTCAGGCGCAAATACCGTGAGCGTGATCACCGAAGGACAGTTTGCCATGACCCGTACGATCACCAATGGTCACGGAGCCGCACTCACCGAGGCGTTGCGCACCTTCTTCGACCTCTCACCCGAGGATGCCGAGGCTGGCAAGACAGCGCTTGATGTCAAGGAATTGCTGGACGAGGAGCCGCAGGAGAATCCGCCGTTGCGGGTCCTGCACCCGTACCTCGATGAGCTAGTGCGCGAAATCCGCCGATCGCTCAATTATTACGAATCGCAAGCTGTCGATGGTCAGGCTCCTAAGCCGATCAAGTCCATTGTTCTGACGGGTGGCGGAGCCAAGCTCACCGGCATAGGTGACTACCTCGGCAGTAAGTTGGGGCTATCCGTAACCACGATGGGAGCATTCGAGAATCCGAGGGTTATCAATCAAACCCCTCACGACTTTGGCGCAGGCCATGAGTTCAGCGTGGTCGCTGGCTTGGCCATGCGACCCACCATGAAGGCAGCATAAGAGGAAAACAATGCCACTTATTAATCTAATTCACGAACAGCGTCAAGCGACTCGTAATAATGAGCGTAAGGAACGCATGGCCCTCGCTGGCTTAATTGCCACAGCGGTTGTAAGCGCCGGGGCTTGGGGGACTATTTGGTTTGCGGGTGAGAACACCAAGAACGAAGCCGCTGAACTGCAGGCTCAGGTTGACAAGCTCAAACCAATCAAGCAAGCCATCCAAGCCAGTGAAATGCAGTTCAATGCGCTCAGCCCGAGACTTGCTACCCTGCAAGATGCCGCAATGAGTACGCAGCGATGGGGGAGGGTGATGGATCATCTGTCCCACAACGTTCCGAACGGTGTGTGGCTGACCCAAGTGAAATGTCTACAGGCCGCCGTGACGGACCCGGTATCCATTGAACTGCAGGGCCTAGCTCCTAGCCAGGAATTGGCGTCCGAGTTCATCCTGCGCGTGCAAGCGAGTGAGGATCTCGAGAATGTCGTACTGAAATCAACATCTGGCGATCAAGTTAATGAGCGCCAATTGATCCGTTTCGAAGTGAAGGGAGACCTCGTGGGTACTGCGAAAGCAGCACCTGCAGTTGACGAGAAATCGGAGGAAAAGAAGTGAAATCCAGCAAGATACTCATTCTATTGAGCTTAGCCGTCTTTGCCGCCGGCGGCACGGCATGCTATTACCAGTGGCAAGACCTGTCGAGCAATCAGGAAAAGACAGCTCAACTGCGATCGCAGGTGTCGAAGCAGGCTGATGTTCAGAAGCAGCTTGATGAGATTACGCTCAAGGTTGACCAGTCACAGGAAAAGCTCAATCACCTTGAGCAAGGAGTTCCGGTCCGTGCCTACGTGCCGACACTGATGGCGGAGATCGAGAGTCTTGGCAAGCTCAATGGCATTCGGGTGACGGGTGTTCGCCCTATGGCGGCAAAATTTGCCAACCCAGTGAAGAAACCGACGGCTGGAGAAGAGCCAGTAGTTGAAGCGCGAAAGACCTATGAAGAGCAACTGGTCGAAGTCAAGGGGATGGGCCACTTCCTTAAAGTACTTTCCTTCCTTGAGCAGCTTGAGAGCTTTCCAAAGATTGTTGCGGTCCAGTCCGTGACAATGATCCCAAAGAATGATTTGAACTCCAAGAGCGATCCATCCGCATTGGAAATCGTGATTGAGATCAAAGCATTCGTGTTCCCAAGTTCTGTCCCAAGCCGAACTCGACTGACCGAATCAGAGGTGAACCATGAAGGCGCCTAACGACAAAAAACAAACCATCATTCTCGGTGCCCTTGGCGCCGTCCTCCTCGGCGTTGGAGCGTTCCAATTCATTGGCGGTGGAGGTGGCTCAACGGCCCCCAAGCTTAAACCAGCTACCCAAGAGTCTCAGGACGCTGCTGCTACTGCAAATGTGGACGACCGGCTTGACAATGAGTATGTTCGAATGCCGCTTGCTCAGCGAGATCCGTTTACGCCGCAAGTCCTTCCAAACAACGGCACCCCGCCATCTGCACCCCAGCCGGCAGCTCCTCGCCCTGTTTCTGGATACGCTGGTGTAAACCCAATGCCTGTCCCTGGGCCTGGGCCAATGGGTGGTGATCTGCCGCCCCAGATGCCGTACCCTGTAGAAAATGCAGGCAACCAAGCGTCTAATCGTCCGGCTCCTCCGTCTATGAAGCTGTCGGGAGTTGTCATCGGTGGCCGGCAGGTCGCCTTGATTCAAACCGAGAGCGGGAATCAGCGCACGGTGAGGGTTGGTGACACGATTGGTGGCCAGAAAGTGGTCTCAATTACCCGGCGTGGAGTGGTGTTAGAAGGACACGGTCAGCGTTCAACGCTGACACTTGAGGACAATGCGGACAACTAAACGATTCAGTCATCTTTTGACCGTCAGCTTAATGGCTGCGGCATCGCTTGCGTCGGCCCAGGGGCTCGTTACCGGGGTAAATGTCGCAAGTTCAAGCAATGGCTTGGCTGTAGTGGTGCGGGGACAAAAGCTTGCTGCGCCAAGCATTAGCCGGGTTGAAAACGGAACGGTCTACGTTGCAAGCTTTCGAGGTGAACTGAAGGTTGCCGCGGGCAAGAACTCAGTAAATCGTCACGGGGTCACCACGGTACAGTGGTCGCAAGCGTCCAAGCATCCGCCCGTTTCTCGAATTGTTTTGCGCCTCCAGCCGTCAAATGCGCCCGTCGTCGCTCCCATTGAAGGTGGATACAAAATTACTTTGGGCTCACCAGAGCCAGAGCTAATGAACCCGCCAGTTGCGGTTCCAATTGCGGGACCAATTGGTCAGACGGTCAGTGCTCAAGCAACTCCGTCAACTCCAATCTTGCCCCTGCCTCAGCCGAGCCCGAAGCCGGTAGCCGCGGCCGCAACACCGAAGCCGATGAATCCGCTTGTGTCGCAGATCATTCCAGCTTCCACAGCATCTGTTGGTAAGACCGTTACCCTGGAATTTGATGACGCAAAGGTCAGTCAGATTCTCAAGGCCATCGCCATCCAAGCGGGCGTGAACATTGTTACAGCGCCAGAAGTTGAGGATAAGAAGCTCACCATCAAACTGGAGAAGGTCACAACAGACCACGCGATGAACGTGATTACGGCAATGTCTGGCTTGCGATATCAGCAAGTCGGCAACACGATCGTTGTAGCTCCTGCTGAGCGGCTGGATGAGATTGTCCGCAACATTAAGGGACCGAGTGCATCAATTGGAACCCAAGCTGCGACAACGCCCGAGAAGGTGGAGTCCCGCATTGTTCCCGTTTACAGCCATCGCCGCACTCAAGTAGAGACGGCGGTGTACCGCACTCTACCTCGAACATCAAATAGCGGAGGATATGAATTGGTTTGGCCTGATGAGGCAGATGATTACGTAATGATCATCGGTGCCCCGTCGCGCCTTGGCGAAGCCGAACGATCTGTACGGTCAATTGACCAACAAATCTGCACGGCGCTCGGTGTGTCTTCCGGAGGGGGAGCGGACGCCGATGAGTTCGTGGTCTACGATGTTCAGTTCAGCGAACCCCGAGCTCTTCGCGATGAACTAGTCCAACACGTTCACGGCCTTCGCGTTTCAATTTCGCCGGGTGCCGTTGGCAACCCTCGGCTTTATGACCCCAAGGGCACCACAGCCGTATACGGAGGTTCGGCATCAACGCCTTTGGCTGCTCAAGCCCAGGCGGGGGGAGCCGCTGGCGGAACAGACGAAAAGCAAGGGGCAGCCGGTGGAACGAAGGGCTTCCAAGGAGGCCTTCAACAACCATACAACGAGTTTGAGAGCGTTGCTCAGCCAATGCGGCTAATCCTTCGTGGCTCAAAAGAGCAGATGTCCGTTGCTCACCGGGTTCTAAAGGCCCTAGACGTGGCGCCCCGCCTCGTGGCTCTGGAAATCCGCGTCATGGAACTCAGCAAGGAAGACGCACTCAATATCGGACTGGATTGGAATATCTTTACGGGTGGTGCGGTCAAGTTCTTGAACGTGTCTACCGCGATCGAACAACCGAGCGGTACGGGAGGCGTGAGCTTAAACAATCGGCACTTTACTGGCGATGTGGTGGCAACGCTAGACAAGATTGCCAACACGAACAACCTGATTGCGCGGCCCAACATGCTGGCCCCCGACGGCCGTGAGTCGGAACTCTTCATCGGTGATGCAATACGCTATGTCGAGACGATCACATCCAGTCAGAATGGCCCCAGCGTCCAGATCGGCACGGTGCGGGTCGGAATCAATCTTGCTGTGCTGCCGCGAATTAGTGCGGACGGGACGGTGACTCTTGATCTTCGCCCCGTCGTCAGCTTCCTGACCGGATGGAAGCGAGTGAGCGTTCAGGGTTTTGCCGCCGAGCTGCCGCAAACCAGCGAGCGAATCGCCCAGCAGACCATCCCCATGAAGAGTGGGGAGACCTTTGCCATCAGCGGCCTGATTCAAAGCCAGGATGTGAACCAACTTAAGGGCATTCCGATCTTGATGGATCTTCCGATTATTGGTGCGCTCTTCCGCCGAACCACGACCCAGACTATTCGCAAGGAATTGGTCGTGTTCGTGACCGCGAAGTCGATTACAGGACCTCTGAGTACGCATAACTCGGGTATGCCAATGGAACCTGATAGCGTCATTGCCGCCAAAGCAAAGAAAGGAAAGTGATGAAGCGCTCTTGGATCGCCTGGCCGATACTCGCCACCCTTGTCGGGTGTGCGGGCTCGGTTAACCGGGACAACATCTATGCGGGCTCGTGGGTCGGAAACTACAACGATATCACGCGCCCTGACACGGGCTCCGTCGATTGGGTTATTGCGCCCGATGGCGGAATGACCGGAACGATTACTCGAAATAGCGACGGTGAGGTGGGTACCTTCACGGGCACCATCGATCAAGAGGGTCAGTTCATGGGTTCGGCTACCTTTGGGGCAGGAGGTGACTTCAGTAGCGTTGACGGCTCCATCACCTACTCTTCATCAGAGACTCACGGTAATTTTCACTATCTGTTCAATGGTGACTGGTCTAACGCAACCTTCACTCTCGATCCCAGTCCAGTTCCATAAGAGCTCTACGCCGATCGCCTAGAGGCTATTATGAGGGCATGCTCTTTACAGAGACTGCGGCCGAGGCTTGGGCATCACGATATGGAGAATCGTCCAAGTTCCCCCTTGATGGATTAGATGCATTCTTGCGGCACCGTTCCGTGCGGAAGTTCGCTAACGTGCCGATATCCAAAGAGACCGTTGCGGGCCTGATGGCAGCCGCCCAAAGCGCCTCGACGAGCAGTAGCTTGCAGATGTGGAGCGCAATCAGCGTTCAAGATCCGGAGCGACGAGCCGCCATTGCTGAACTGTGCGATGACCAAGCGCATGTGCGCGACGCCGCTTGGTTCTTCGCCTTCTGCGCAGATCATTATCGCCTGTTTCAAGCAGCACGGAAGGCCACGTTAGACCCGAAGGGGCTTGACTATGCCGAATTTGGAATCATGGCCCTCATTGACGTTGCGCTAGCTGCGGAACGGTTCACCTGCGCCGCTGAGTCGCTAGGGTATGGCATATGCTACATCGGAGCCCTTCGTAATGATCCCTATGGGGTTCAGGAACTCCTTGACTTGCCAGAGAAAACCTTTGGCGTTTTTGGTCTGTGCTTGGGTGTGCCATCGGGAGAGGAGAGGGGGAGGGTCAAACCGCGCTTGCATCAAGACCAAGTCTGGTTTCTAGAAACCTACGATAAGGATGTCTCAGCCGACGAGTACGACGAGCGAATGAAGGTGGCGTACGCCCGCCGAGGATTGGAGACGACATGGTCCAAACACAGTGGGGCTCGGGTTAGCGGAGAGCGCATGACGGGTCGCGAAACCCTGTTGGACTACCTGCACCAGCAGGGGTTCTTCCTTCGTTGAGGCTCCCTTAGTAGCGGACTATTGTCGTGGCTTGGGCCAGCCTGGCTGCTGCCTCCACATTTGCTGAGTGTCCGCTTCGCTCTGCAATGACGTCAACGGCTTGCATTGGTACTCCACTTAGATAGAGATCACCGATCAAGTCAAGGAGCTTATGGCGAGCGGGTTCGTCGCTGAAAAGTGGTGGATTGACATAGTCATTTTCGCCAAGGACAAGGGCAGTCCGTTCATCCAATCCCTGACCAAGTCCCGCCCTCCGCACCGTGTCTAACTCGGCTTCGAATACGATCGTCCTTGCTGGAGCGACCTCTCGACAGTAACTATCAGGGGTTAGGTGGACGGCAAAGGATTGAACGCCGGGGAATGGACTGTTGGTGACAAAGTCAAACCTCCAGTGGCCCTCACCCGCCGCGATAGCGAGTGTGCGCTCGTCGCATTTCGAGAAGATTCGAGCGTAGGGCGGTGTTACCTCCAGGGTGCCGATCTTCTCATGTCCAGTCGCCTGCAGGCCCTCGACGAAGGTGAAGGACGAACCGCCAGCGGCCGGTAACTCACCACCCTGCACCTCGACTTCCGCATCGGTAATCCCGATGCCCGCCAGCGCCGACATGAGGTGCTCAATCGTCGAAATATCACCAAGTCGGGTGCAACGAACCGTCTCTCTGATCTCGTCGGGGCGCGCAATCCATCGGTTGTTGCCTGATCGGAAGGCTATCCCATCACGTCCTGGGTGAACGGTTGCCGAAACAGGTGAACCGGAATGGAGGCCGCCACCCTCAAAGGTCACCGAAGAACGCACCGTCAGCCGGTCAAAAACCATCATTCTTTACTCTCCAGTTCGGCGATCTTCGCCTCAAGCAACTTAACCCGCTTGAGCAAGGCGGGAAGTTCGCGCAAGGCAAGCATCTGGCGCAAGGATTCACGAACAGGCTGGGCAGGGGTGCCGAAGTACTCCCCAGGCATCTCGACATCCTGCATCACACCCGTACGACCACCAAGGGCGATGTCATCACCGACACTGAGGTGCCCGGCAATCGCCGATTGACCACCGATGACGACTCGATCACCAATCCTCACTGAGCCCGCTACGCTTGTGTGAGCGGCGATGACACTAGCTTCGCCAACGGTGCAATTGTGCCCGATTTGCACCATGTTGTCGAGTTTGGTTCCACTCTGGATAACGGTCTCACCACACGTTGAACGATCAATACAAGTTCCCGCACCAACCTCAACATCGTCTCCTAAAATGATGCCGCCAACTTGCGGGATCTTAACCCTGGCTTTACCATCCCATAAGAAGCCAAACCCGTCCGCTCCAAGAACGCAGTTTGAATGTAGGATACAGCGCGCCCCGACCCTAACGTCTTGTACGAGCACCGCGCCAGGATAGATCGTTGTTCCTTCTCCAATCTCGCATGCTTCGCCAATGTACACGCCCGCATGGACCTTTGCCCTAGGCCCCACCCTTGCCCCTTGTTCAACCACAACAAATGGCCCGATACTAGCGGTTCGATCGATCCACGCGCGCGAATCGATTTGTGCGGTCGGGTGAATGCCCTCCATAATTGGAATTGGCCTTTGAGCGAAATGAAGAATCTTCCCGAAGGCATGGCGCGGATTCTCCACTCGGATCGCGGGCTTTCCCATTACGTTCACCCCTTCAGTGACAATCAAGGCGCCTACCCCGGTAGCCCTATCCGCGAATTCTTGACGCTCCGCAAAAGCGATCCCTTCCGGATCAATCGAGTCTGCCCGCACGGGGCGGCGGACCCAGAACTCGTGGGGCCCATCCAATCGCCCCCCGATAAGGGCTGCCAGATCACCTAATGTCCAACCGATTGCTCTTGAATCCATTTCATGCACACTAGGGTAGCGTCTCGGCCTTGGCTTCGACTCGGTACCAGTCGGTAACCCTGGCCGCTGGCCCAAATCTTTGCCTTCTGGCCTGCCGCCCAGAGGGGCGAACGTTCTGAAGGTCCAGCCGATAGCGCAGGGAATGTCTCATCGCCAGAATGCACGCGAACCGACCGGGCACGGGTGGCCGGAAGGTGCAATTGAGTTGATGTGGATGGCAGGTGCTCCGCGTGTTCGCCCTCGCTGTTCTCGCTTAGTTTCTGGAGTTCGGTCGAAATCCGTGCTTCACCTTCCTTTCGCGCTACGGAGGCATTGGTCAGCAAGGTTTCGTCATCGCGGGCAATCAAACGATAGGCTTGATCCAGAATTGCATTTCGCTCTGCCAAGTATGAAGCGTTTAGCTGGGCTAGCTCGGCCCTGATTGTCTCAATTCGCTTTGCCCGATTCTGGGACCATTCCGCATCTACCAGTCGGTAGGCTTGGCCCCGATCGGGGAAACCAATCAGGTTGGTGAGCTCTAGGGTCAGCTCACCGACTCGCGGGGCCATCTTATCGAATGGAATCCGGGTTTGTGCTATGGCATCTTGCATGATCATCTGATGCTTGGGTTCCAGCCTCCCTCGGGAGGCGGCCAGAGCTGATTCAATTTCGGCATCAAGAACTTTTAGGCGTTGCGCCATGATGCGTCGAATTGCTTCATTCTGGTTTGTCCTGATCTGGGCTTCGCTCTCAGCAAGTTCCTCTTTGGTCAAACCGCTAAATAGCAGACGCCCTTGAGTGCCAGAAACAGAAATGGATGCCGAAATCGGGACGGGCGTGACAGCCGGGACGTTAGGAGTTCCCGCAAGTAATGGCGCGAGTTGGGTTAGATCCACATAAACAGCGGGTTGCTCTGGCGACGAGCAACCCGCGAGAAGGCCCAGAAGCAAGAGCGACCCAGGCCAGCGAACCATGAAACCCTATTTCCCGGCGTTCATGGACGTCACAGTGTTTGCCGTGAGGTCATTGGCGCCATAAGGTGCAACTTGGGTCTCCAAGACGGTGGTGAATCCTTGCTGCTTGGCGACTCGAGCCAGTGCAGCCTTGGCAAGGTCTACGGTGCTCTGTTGCAATTGCTCGCGCATATTGGACAGTTCATCGCTGAATACGCTGTTCCAAGTCTGCATCGTTTCGAATGACTTACGCTGGCGGTCGCTGTACTCAGAAAGTAAGCGGCTCTCGGCCTCCGTGAGATTGCTCTTACCTCTCAGCATGTCTTGGTTCTTCTCTGAGTCCCCGACATCTCGCTTGATCTTCTCAATTGCTGCCTTATCGGCATCCGTTTGGGGATCCTTGAGTTCCAATTCGCGCAGCTTCTCTGCCTGCTCAGTAGTAATGATCGTGTGGTCTTTGATGTAGTTGAGGAGGGCTTGTCGTTTTGCGAGAGCTTGGTTCAACTTCGTCGTATTTTGCTTGCCGACATTGCTGTCTTGGATGACCTTGTTCAGGTCTACAACGCCGGTCTTCTCGGCGGTAGTTTGGAATCCAGACCCGAACATGATCACGGCCATCGTAGCGGCGACGATCCAGCCCGAATAGAGTTTGATTGTTGGTTTCATGATTGTGTTAGAAGCTACCACCTATTGAAAAGTGGGTCCGGGACCCTCCATCCGGGCGGAAGCCGAAGTCAATGCGAATTGAGCCAAGCGGCGTTCGGAACCCAAGTCCTGCGCCGTAGCCTAGGTGGAGCTTGATCTTGTCCGACTGGCTAAAGTTGCTGATCCCAGGATAGCCACCCCAAGCTCCGCCATAGTCCACAAAGCCGATCAACGTGAAGGCGTCGGACATCGGCATTGGGTACCGGTACTCCGTAGATGCAACGATTGCATTCTTGCCCCAGAAGCGTTGCTCTGCATAGCCACGCAACGAGTCTGATCCCCCGATAAAGAGTTGCTCGTAGAACGGGACATCACCGGAAATCATCCCCATTCTTGTGCGGAACGCAATCACGGGGCGTGGGTCCGTGAGCTTTCGCCGGTCGCTGGGTCGCTTGCTAAAGAAGGCCTTGTATTCGGCGGTTGTCCGAACAAATGGGTTGTTGCCGAGCACATTGGTAAAGCTGGCAACACTGCCGCCTATGGTGTCAATCCTACTCAAACCAGGCTCAATACTTGCCCGAAGATAGTCTCCTTCGTAAGGATCAAGCGGGACGTCGCGGCGATCACGGCTGATTTGGGCAATGCCCTTCACCAGTGATCCATCTTGCCGAATATATTCAGCACTGCTACTACTGAGGTTGATTGCCCGGATGCTTTCCATGCTCATGCCAAGCGTGGCGAAGAAGTTTCCGCGCAAGGGTCTTGAGACGCTGAGAGAGCCGCCTGCTCGGCGCTCGTCAAAGCGATCATCGCGACTTAAGGAGGATGTGGTGCTACCGAAATTGGCAAAGTAGCTTTGCACTCGGGAGTAGAGCGAAAAACTGATGGCCGTATCGCGGCGATCAAAGTAGGGGTCGCTATAGTCAAGCGAGACGCTTGCACCGGACCCAAATGTATCTTGTTGGATTCGGGCTCCGATGCTCTGCCCTGACCCCCTAAAGTTCGAATCGCTGATCGCGAAAGTTCCCGCCAGCCGACTAGACGGATCCATGGCAACACCAACATCAAACTTGGCCGTTCGCGTCTCCTTAAGATCCATTAGAAGGTCCACCTTTCCAATGTCAGCTGCCGGTCGGATTCCCGGATCGGCTTTGTCAAACCACTGGGTACTGCGAATCCGTCGAACGTCAGATGCCCAAGTAGCTTCGTTCAACGGCTCACCCACTTTGGACTTGATCAACCGTTGCACAACTCTGGGCTTAGTGTGGACTAGGCCGTTGATGATGATATCGTTGATGGTCGTCTCGATGACGAGAATTGTCATCGTTTCCGGCTGATCAGGCATCGTTGGGAAGTCAACTTCCGCAAAGTAGCCGCGCTGATCATATAGATTTCGGATGGCCTCTGCCGTGGGCCGACGGGCGTTGAAGTTTAGGAGTGAGTCCTTCTGTTGGGTAACGAGCTTCAGGATATCTTCCGTCTTGATCACAGAATTGCCCATGATCGAGATTTCCTTCACGACCGGATTCTCTTCAATGTCCACAATGATCTGGACTTCGGAGTCGCTCAGCTGACGACTGAAAACTTTGACATCCTTAAACACGCCTTGGGCGCGAAGGGCATTTTGATCGCGCTCCAGTTCGTCGGCGATGAAAGGTCGTCCTTCTGCGGCCCGGATGCTCGCGCGGATTGCTTCCGTCGTTACCCGGTGATTCCCACGAATGACGATCTCCTTGATCACCATTGTGCTCTGGGCATGCATTGAAGCCGCGAGAGCGAAAAGCAAAATTGAACCAACTCCTTTGGGCAAGTGTGAAATCCTCCTGACTAGTGTAGACGGTTCTCGCCTGCCATGGTTACCGGGTCCAGGGGGGCAAGAGTTCCTTTTTTGGCCCTCAACCAATGACGGCCCGGATTTCCTTGCCCTTCTTGTTCACCCTCCAGATGAAGGCGTCGAGCACGTAGTGGGTCACTTGCGGCATGGTGAGTAGGGGCACCAGGATGGTCAGCGCCGCGGTCGGGAGCGTCCAAGATACATTGCCAAAAAGTTCGCTGTGCTCCTTCCAGACAAGCCAGTCCCAAATGCCTTCCTCAAAGGTGGCTAGTGCGACGAGGGCCAATATATACAAAGGAACAAACTTCAATTGGAAGAAGCGCAGGAAGCCATTCTTGGAATTGGCGTGGTTGGCCTTCTTTCGATACTGATAGATCCAAATAAGGGCAATGTACGGCACACCGTGCGAAACGATGTTGATCAGCATGAAGGTGACGTTCCCGTTGAACAGGATGATTCCTGTACTCCAGGCCGCGGCCGTGGCAAAAAGCAGGGCCACTTTTCCGAGGTTGAACTCGCCTGTCTTCACCCACCGGTGGACCTCCTTAGCCGAGAACAAGATGAGCGCCGAGATATAGATACACCGGCAAATCAGTTCAGGAAATGTGGACGGAATCTGGAGGATATCGAAGTTACTAAACCATTGAAAATTGCGCGGATAGGTGTGCCAGTAGACGAGAGGGTAAATCGTGGTCAAATAGATCGTTACCTGATCAAGGCGATACCCAAACCCGCCCACGGGCTCTCCACGACGATACAGCATGAAGAATCCATACTGCTGCCGAACAAAGTGATAGATGGCAAAATAAGTTACCACTCCCCAAAACATGCCCGGGCCTCCCAACGCATAAACTAGAACGCCCGCTACCCAAGACAAGATGGGTGCGATCGTATACAGCGTTCGGCGTCGTTGAAACTCCTCATTGTCAAAGTAGGTGCGAAAGAGGGAACTGTAGACGTGGGCAACATCAATTCCAAGGACCAGAAATACCCAGAGCCAAAGCGGAGCGTCTTCAACGGCCGCAATCTGTTGACCAAAGACTAAGACAA
Organism: Fimbriimonadaceae bacterium; assembly: GCA_020850835.1. GTDB lineage: Bacteria > Armatimonadota > Fimbriimonadia > Fimbriimonadales > Fimbriimonadaceae > JAFLBD01. The sequence continues at coordinate 14,666 of JADZDX010000012.1, read as the reverse complement.
TCAGCGTTACGAAGACCGGTGGGCCGATTATCGCTAGCGAATCAAACTTCTTGCTATAGATCCAGGGGGTGACGACCTGCATTACGCCAAGGGCATGTACAGGTCGGTAATCAGTTGGCTTGCTGGAGTGTCGCTAGGGTCATTCACGTAAACCTCAAATGCGGGGTTATCGCTGATCTTGCGGCCCAGAGTATTTAGAATATGATCCGTAAATTGGGCCCACACCGGTTCCATTGCCTCGTATGGCCCGACGTAACGCGTCGTCGCATATTCTCCGCCGGCAATGTGCTGAACTTCAAGGGGGAGGCCTGCCTTATCACCCAAGGCAAAGCCAGCTGGGACTTCAACGCAAGCCGCCGAGCGTAGCTGGTTTGCAGGTGTTACCTCGGGGTTGTCCCAATAGATCCCGATGGTGCGTTGCGCTGGGACATTCTGGCTCGTGACCCAACCCCATAGCTGATCAAACTTCGCACTCAACTGCTCATAGGGCCCGACGTGCGCCAGCATAATGACTGGAATGGGATTGGATTGGATGATCTGAACGTTCACATTTGCAATCTTAGCTCATGATCAAAAATAGTGGGGGACGAATCGGGCCAAGTTTTGCGTAATCGGCCCATCCGATTCGCGGATTCCAATACCCCGAGCTTCCGAGTCAATGACCCAAGAGCCAATGATCGCGTGGTTTCCTTCGAAGTTCGGCAAAGGGCAGTATGCTTGGTAGGCATAAGGGCCGGCCTCGTACTCGCCACCAATGGCCGTGTCTTGGTTGGTTCCGTGTAGCGAAACGTTCGCGCCCTCTCGGCCAAAGAATGGCTTCTTAACATAGGACTCCAGCGTGCGCGGCCCATCTAGGAAGGTCGGAAGGAGATTTGGATGATCTGGGAACATCTCCCATAGGATGGCCAAGATGCCTTTATTGGCCATGACCAGCTTCCAGATGGGTTCTATCCAATTCAATTTTGAATAGGTCTGAAGGGCAAACGGTCCAAACTCTTCGCTGATCATGACCTCCCATGGGTACAGCTTGAAAAGGGTCTCGATCACCCTTTGTTCCGGGTCAACAAAGCTCTTGGTGTCCTCATTCCACCCAACTTCTTGCATCCAATTGAGCTGTACTTCTAGCCCAGCCTCATGCGCAGTATCCATGAGCACTGCCGTGGTCATGAGGTCTTCTGGGAAGTCAACACACGCAAAATGCACCAAGTTGGAGGGCATGAAGCCTTCCCCCTTGAGGGCGCGCCACTTGATCACTAGACCCTCCCAAATAGAATTGAACTGGTCACGCTCCGGATAGGTTTCCTGGAGCCAATACCATTGGATTACGGCTGCTTCCAGGAGCGAGGTCGGGGTATCGGCATTGTACTCAAGCAACTTCGGTGGTGAATCCCCGTCGAAGACTAGGTCAAAGCGGCCATAAATCGCCGGGGGGTCATCATTCCAAGCTTTGGTGATAACCGGCCATGCTTGCTTCGGGATGCCGAGGCGCCCAAACTCCTGATTCTTAATGACCTGTTCAACCGCCGCGAGACACAACTCGTGGAGAGTATTGGTGGCCGCTTCCAGCGTATCAATCTCGTCTCGCTCAAACTGATAGGCAGCTGTCTCGTTCCAGTAGGGAAGTTCGTCAACAGTGTGGAATGAGAGCCCCAGTTTCTCTATCTTCTCACGATAGTCTGGGCGGGACTCTTGGCGTTCTCGCCTCATTAGCTGGATGAAGAAAATCCGCTACTGCCACCAAAGCCGCCCGTGCGGACGTTAACCCATCTCGCCCCCGCTCGCCCGCTGGAGCAGTCAGTACCAGGAAGTACTTTTCCCGTTGCATCGTGGCATTCGCGGCGTGTTCCTGAGCACCCAGTAACCGCAATCCCGGCAACAATCGCCAAGATCAGAGTAGCGGGAACCTGATCAGACTTCTTCATTGTCACCCAACTCTACCCAATCCTTTTAGGGGACGCGCCAGCAAGATCAACAGCATCCTAGACCAAACAAGTTCGCTACAATAATGTTCCTGAATGAAGGCCCGCACCCCCATGTTGCAGCAATACTTCCAAGCGAAGGACGCCCATCCGGGCGTGCTGATGGCGATGCGGGTGGGGGACTTTTATGAGTTTTATGGGGAGGACGCAACCCTTGCCTCTGAGGCCCTGCAGATCACGCTTACGGGCCGCGAGGATGGAGAAAATGGGCGCATCCCCATGGCGGGCGTCCCATTTCATTCGATCGAAAAATACTTGGCCCGGTTAGTCCAAGCGGGCTTCAAGGTTGCCTTATGTGACCAAGTCGAAGATCCCAAGATGGCCAAGGGCCTTGTCCGCCGCGCTGTGACACGTGTCCTTACAGCCGGTACGGTAGTGGAGGATTCCATGCTCTACCCGGGGGCAAATAATTACCTCTCGGCCTTGTGCCTAGTTGGTGATCGAGCCGGACTTGCTACGCTGGATCCATCCACCGGCGAATTCCTCGTCACAGAAGTCGCCGGCCATGACTTGCATTCCATTGTGTGGCAGGAGTTGGGTCGGTTACGCCCGTCCGAGTTGCTTCACGCAAGTAGTCTTTCCGATTTGCCCGTTGCTGAGCTTGGGATTGCTGCGACCGAGTGGCCAGAATTCGACGCTCGCCGGGCTCTTCGTACGCTACAAGATCAATTTAAGGTCTCGTCTATGGACGGCTTCGGGCTGAGCGATAGCCCAAGTGCGTGGGCGGCCGCCGCCATGGTGCTCAACTATGCCGCCCAAAACGGGCTCGCGCTCGGGCATGTGGAGAGCCTCGCGAGCTACTCAGTGGATAGTTTCATGGGGCTTGACCCATCAACTCGCCGCGCCCTAGAGCTTACGACAAATCTTAGCGATGGGAGTAAGCGGTTCACGCTCCTGAGTGTCCTTGACATGACGGTCACTGTGCTGGGGGCCCGGATGCTTCGGCGTTGGATTGAACAACCCCTTCTGGACTGCCGCACCATTGTTTCACGTCATGATGCCGTAGAGCGGTTGGTTAAGGCCGGGCTGCATCGTTCGGATTTACGCGACGCTTTGGCCAGGTTGAGCGATCTCGAACGGTTGGTGAGCCGTTGTGCCACGGGCATCGCAGGGCCACGGGACCTTGCTGCCATGCGAGCGACCCTGGCGGCACTGCCGGCGCTTGAGCCGCCTCTCAGCAAGGTGGATATGGGCCGCGTGGCAGAGCTGAAAGCCATGATCGGAGACCACGCGGAGCTTGCGATGCTCCTCGAGGAAGCAATCATGGCGGATCCGCCACATTCGATTCGCGACGGTGGCATCATCAAACCGGGCTATGACCCGGAGCTTGATAAGCTCCGTGACATTGGTAAGAACGGTCGAAAGTTCATCGCTGATCTGGAGGTTTCCGAGCGTGAGCGAACCGGTATCGCTGGGCTAAAGGTGGGATACAACAATGTCTTTGGCTATTACCTAGAAGTTAGCAAGATTCACCAAGAAAAAGTGCCGCCCGGGTACATCCGGAAGCAGACGACAGCAAACACCGAACGATATATTACAGCCGAACTGAAGGAGCATGAAAACGCGGTCCTAGGAGCGGGCGATAAGGCGCAGACCCTGGAGGCGGAACTATTTACTAGATTACGAGTGCGGGTGGGCGAGCACTCGGCGTCCTTGCTCCAAACGGCTCGCGCGCTGGCGGAGTTAGATGTGCTGGCTAGCCTGGCCGAGGTCGCCGTAAGCCGTGATTACCGACGTCCAGAAGTTGTCGAAGACAATATTCTTGAAGTTGGAACGGGTCGTCACCCTGTTGTGGAAGCCAATGCGCCCAACTTCGTACCCAATGACACCCAATTTGACGAAGGCACGAGACTGATGGTGCTCACGGGCCCCAACATGAGCGGTAAATCAACCTATTTGCGCCAAGTCGCGACCATTGCCCTCCTCGCCCAGATCGGATCGTTCGTACCGGCCAGTAAGGCCAGAATTGGTATTTGCGATCGCATCTTCGCGAGAATTGGGGCTAAGGATGAAATCGCGTTGGGCCAGTCCACCTTCATGGTCGAGATGACTGAGAGCGCTTACATTCTCAATCATGCGTCAGAGCGTTCGCTGGTCGTCCTGGATGAAGTTGGCCGAGGTACTTCTACATTTGACGGGCTAGCCATCGCTTGGGCAATGCTAGAGCGGCTGAGCGAGATTGGCTGTAAGACAATGTTCGCGACTCACTATCACCAACTTAATGTGCTCGCAGACCAACTACCTGGCGTGGTGAATTACCGAGTGAGTGTCAAGGAGGTAGGCGATGACATTGTTTGGACACACAAGGTCCTACCCGGCGGAACGGACCGCTCCTACGGTATCCACGTAGCGCGAAAAGCTGGAGTTCCGAAGAGCGTATTGGCTAGGGCGAGTGAAATCCTCGAAGGTCTTGAGCTGGCGGAACCCGCCGCGAACCCTGCGCCCAATGTGAGGGGGCTCCAACTCACGCTATTCGAAGTGGAAGATCCCCCGGTCGTGAAGAGAATCAAGGCGTTGGATGTGGACGACCTGACTCCCCTACAAGCTATTGCGTTGCTCGGGGAATGGAAGAAGGAATTGGAAGTTAGTTCGGAGTGATGATACTGAGCGAACATGGCCACCCGAACCCCAAACCATAACTCCGAACTTCGTCCCTCGATAAGGCTACATTGGTGCCGGGGGAGGGACTCGAACCCTCATGAGTTTGAGCTCAACGGTGTTTGAGACCGCCGCGTCTACCATTCCGCCACCCCGGCAAACGGACATGTAGGATACCACTCACCCATCTCCCTCGAAGTGCGAAGGAGTGAAAGGTACTAGGGTTCTGACCCGATGGAGCACAGCAAGGGCCATTGGATAAACCGCGCCGTCCATGACGTGGCGAGTACAAACACAATGGGCGGCGATTTAGATACAGTGAGATTAGCCCCGGTCACAAAGTCGTTATCCAGATAAGTATTCACTTTTTGCTAAGATAGTTCAATGAACACGCAAACGGGAACAAAGGTATGCCCCAATTGCCTGGCTCACAACGTTATCACTGCAAGAATCTGCCAGTGCGGGTATCAGTTCAGCCAACAAACGGTCGCAGTACAGCCGCGCCGGCGTGGACTTTCGCCAGACATGCTGCTCTGCCTAGTCTTCGTCGTCCTTGCATTCGGTGGCACTGGATATTGGATGTACATTGATCACGACAAGAAGGTAAATCCGCAGAAGTATCTCCCGGACTTAAGGCCGCCATTGGGTCAGAAGGGGATTGCTAAGCCGATTGAGGAACACATCATGAAGTACGCATATGATCCTGCTTCCGTGCAGATCATTGAATGTAGCCCACTCCAAGGTGCTGAGCAGGGTGGTGCCTATACTCAAGATGTGGTCATTCGGGCTAAGAATGGTTTTGGTGCGCTCATTGTAACTACAACAAGGTACATCGTCACAAAGACAAAGGTTATTAGCCAGAAAGTACTTGATTAGAGAAGGGCAGTTACTATTGGCGGTTGTATTTGCATGAGTAATAAACGGCCAAGACAGGCTTCATCATGTGGCGGCGATATGCAGATATGGCGATGGTGGCCGGATGAATTGCCTGCCGGTGCGATCGCCTGCGACTCGGCGACCGGCATTTAGAGGAGCAGTTACCGAAACCCGTGCAAGCGGTACCTAAGTGTCGCCTAAACCCGAACGATATCCACAACCACCATCGGCCTCAGCGAGGCTTGGCGTTGGAGGGTAACGCCGATCGCGTCGGCGACTTTGCCGACCACGAACCCATCTTCCGAGAGTTGCTTGACCGGAATCGCTCCGAGTGTATCTTCGCTTGCTTCGCGGGCGCGGACGAGCGAAACTTCGGAACCCGAGTATCCCCTCGACGACAAGGACACGCTGAGCAAACCCTTGGTCGAAGACAGCTTGACCACTGCCGTCACCAACCCAAAGTCAGACAGGACCACCCGTTCACGTACCGTTTGCGGCGAAACAATGTGCCCTCCCTTGTCAATCCAAAGTTCCGCACCGTCGGTCGCGTCTTCAAGCCAGGCATGCGTCTCATCAATGATCAACTTCTTGCCATCTTGAAGTTTGAACATCCGGTGCTCGGCATGGCCCATGGCTTTGGCCATTTCGCAGTAAGCATGCAGGTGTCGGGGTTCGCCATGAACGGGGGCTAAATAGAATGGCTTGGTCAGGTTGATCATCATCTTGATCTCATCCTGATAGGCATGGCCGCTGACGTGGATGGGCGGGTTGGCGTCGTGGACCACGACCGCACCAAGTTTGAAGAGTCGGTTGGTGGTTTGCCAGATTGCGGCCTCGTTACCCGGAATGGGGCGCGCCGAATAGAGAATGGTGTCGCCTTCGCGCACCCGCATCCGCGAATACTCTTCTCTTGACATTTGGACCAGAGCGCTCATGGGCTCACCTTGGCTACCGGTGGTCAAAATGACAACTTGATCCTCGGGTAGTTCATTGGCCTGGTCAAGGCGAATCCGGACCCCTTTGGGCGGTTTGATATACCCCAGTTGGGTACAGATATCCACGGTCTGTTCCATACGGCGGCCCGCAACGGCGACCTTGCGGCCCGTTTCGGCGGCGACATCCATCGCTTGCTGCATCCGGTGGATATTGCTGCTAAACATCGTGATCAGGATTCGCCCTGACGCCTCAGCAAAAGCCTTTCGGAATCCTTCGGTTGCGAGTTGCTCACTCGGACCAAACCCCGGACGATCAATATTTGTTGAATCGCTAAGGAGGCACACAACGCCCGATTCGCCCAGTTCAGTCAGGCGCTTGAGGTCGGTGAGTTGGCCGTCTACGGGTGTGAAGTCAAACTTGAAGTCGGCGGTGAAGAGAACAACACCATGCTCGGTATGAATCCCAATACAACTCGTTTCCGGTATTGAGTGCGTGATCCGGATGAACTCGAACTTCATGTCACCAGCGGGGATCAGGTCTCCATGGCGGACGGTGACGGTCTTGAGATTGCGAGTGTCCATGCGCTCTTCCAGCTTGGGCCGGATCATGGCATGGGTGAATTGAGTGGCGTAAATCGGAACATTGACGCGCTGCAGGAAGTGCGATAGGGCTCCCACATGATCTTCATGGGCATGGGTCAAAACGACGCCGCGCAGCTTATCCTTATGCTCTTCGACGAAAGAAAAATCAGGGATGACGACGTCCACGCCGTGCATATCTTCATCGGGGAATGAAATGCCGCAATCCACCATCAGCATGTCGTCGCCTTGCGTGACTAGGGTGCAATTACGACCAATTTCCCCGGCCCCTCCAAGAGGCAGGATTTCAACTTGTTTCAAGTTCAGTAGGGTACCTGACCCTAGTTGTTACTTCGGCTGGCCGATAGGTAGTACAGCAGGATCAAGATGCTTTGTAGGGCCGCCGCGACGTATGTGAGGGCTGCTGCATTCAGCACCTTTTTCGCGCCGACCATTTCTTGTGCCGTAAGCAGTTGCGAACTCTCCAGAGTGCGCAAAGCGCGGGCACTTGCGTTGAACTCAACGGGCAAGGTGACCAAGGCAAAGACGGTCGTCAGGGAGAACAGGATGGCTCCGGCCAACATCAGGCCAGTTGAGTTGATGAAAATTCCGACCATGAAGAGCATCGGGGCAATGCCGCCGCCCGCCGATACCGCGGGCACAATGGCCCCCCGTGCCTTCAAGGGTAAGTAGTCCTGAGCATCCTGTTCGGCATGCCCAAGTTCGTGGGCGACTACGGCAACGCTGGCGACCGAGTTTTGAACTGACGAATCGGAGAGCCGTATTACTTTGCCCCGAGGATCGTAGTGATCAGTGAGTTCCCCTTGAATGCGATCAACTCGAACATGGACATTTGTATGATCCATGATCCATTGAGCGGCCTGAACACCGTTCACGCCCTTCTCGGTAGGCACCTGAGAATATTTAGCGAATGTGCTCTTGACCTTAAACTGCGCGTACAGGGCAAGCGCGATTCCCGGCAATGCATAAATTAGATACGTAAGCATCCTTCGCCTTCCTAACGTAACCCAGAGGGTTAAGTTTCAATAGTCCTAGAATTCTGGATGGGCCCGGAGGAGGGCTTTAGGAACTCTACTTTTCCAAGCCTCCACCAGAAGGTCGCGAAGGGTATCCATAGGCACGCGGTCAAGGGTAACAATGACGGCCGGATAACCATTGTAGTGCGGATCGTGGATGAACAGCTCGGGCTCCGTTTGTTCCCATGCCTCGCGAACCGAGTGGGAAGAAGTTACGATAGCCCAGTATCTTGGGTTGGGAACCCTCGCCTTTTTGGGTTCGATCCTCTCGAGCCAAACCCAGCAGAGTCCTTTCCGCTTGCCTTTGACCTCTACCTCAAAGGCATTCCCACGCTGAGCTACTCCGGGTAGCGAAAGAGCCATAGATGCGAGTTCTTCAAGACTTGCCAAATTGCGCCTCCGCCGCATCAACGGTGTTCATTAGGAGCGAAACCACGGTCATCGGCCCGACTCCACCAGGAACCGGGGTAATCCAACCTGCAACCGCCGAGCACTCCGCAAAGTGGCAGTCCCCGACATCCTTGTCTCGGCCCTCAACCCGGTTGTAGCCCGCGTCAACGACCACCGCGCCCGGCTTGATCCAATCCCCCCGGACCATTTCGGGCCGCCCCACCGCTGCAACAACAATATCGGCGGTGCGACACAGGCTCGGCAGTTCTTGGGTCTTGCTGTGGGCAATGGTAACGGTCGCATTCTTCTCAAGGAGCATCAGGGCCATCGGCTTCCCAAGGATGACACTGCGTCCAATGACAACGGCATGTTTACCGACAAGGTCAATATTGTGGTGATCCAGCAAGCGAGTAATGCCGAGTGGTGTCGCGCATCGATACCCCGGTAGTCCGGCAACCAGGGCTCCCAAGGATTGGGGTGTTAGCCCGTCGGCATCTTTTTCGGCCCCCAAGGCAAGGAGTGCTGCGTCTTCGTTAAGGTGCTTGGGCAAGGGGTGTTGCAACAATACACCGTGGACGGCTGGGTCGCGATTGAGTTTGTCAATCTGGTCCAATAGCTCTGTCTGGGTCGTGGTTGGACTGGCCTCCCATTGACCGCTCTCAATCCCTGCCTTCCGCGCCCACGATCGTTTCATATTCACGTAGGCCACGCTCGCTGGATCTTGGGAAGCTACGATCGCCTCAAGCCTTGGTACAACGCCCTTCAAGCGCAATGCGCTCACTCGTTCTGCGAGTTGGTTTCGTAGGTCCGTGCTCAGGGCTTTGCCGTCAAGAAATTGGGCGGACATGGTCGCCGTCAATTTTGACATGCCCTCCCTTATGGTGTACGAATGGTCCAGCCCGGTGAATTAGACAACTCTTCGTGAAGTTCGGACCCGGCTTCAACAATTTCCTCACCGTCTTCGTCTGAGGTGTCCCTTACGACGGGCTCGGTAAGCATGGGGTCAAAGTCTTCGTGCTTATAGCTGGATTTTGCTGATAGAGGCAATAACCTTCCAAGAACCCCATTGATGAACGGCGGGCTGTTTTGGTCACCGAATAGTTTTGCCAATTCCACTGACTCGTTGATCGTTACTTTTGGTGGGGTTTGCGGGATGTGCTCAAACTCGGCCGCGGCCATCCTCAGGATCGCCCGATCGACCTTTGCAAGTCGTTCGAATCGCCAACCTTGGGCCAAGAGTGGAGAAATCATGCCATCGAGTCGCTCGCCGTCTTCAAACGTTGCCTTGACTAATGTGGTGATGTATTGTACGAGGACTTCGGGAAAGCTCTCTTGTCCAAGTGCGTACGTCAAGACCTCTTCAAGTTCGCTTTCCTCACAATCTAATGCGTAGATGGCTTGAAGGGCCGCGTGACGCGCGGCGAGCCTTAGCTCTGCGGCGGACTTCAAACTAGAGCTTCCTCAAGCATCGCCGGAACGAAAGCCGTACTGACCTTGCCGGAGATGAAGTCCGGATGGCGAACGAGCCGGCGCAAGAACGGAATATTCGTCAAGATGCCATCTACTTCAAACTCATCAAGCGCTACCGTGAGGCGACGGATGCACTGGTCCCGATCACAGCCGGTCACGATGAGTTTTGCAATCATTGGATCGTAGAACGGCGAGACCGAGAAGCCAGCATAGACATGGGTATCCATCCGAATGCCAATACCGCCCGGCGCATTCCAGACCTTGATGAGCCCGGTGCTCGGAGCAAAGTTATTGTCCGGGTCTTGGGCCGTGATCCGTGCCTCAATTGCATGTCCGTTCAGGCTCAAATCGTCTTGAATGAATGGCAGGTGTTCACCCGACGCAATCCGCAGTTGCAACTCAACAAGGTCAACTCCAGTGACGCTCTCGGTCACGGGATGCTCAACTTGAAGTCGAGTGTTCATCTCAAGGAAATAGAAATCACCGGCCTCATCCACGAGGAACTCGACGGTTCCCGCATTGGTGTAGCCAACGCTCCCCGCCACGCGGACGGCAGCTTCGCCCATGGCCTGTCGCAAACCCGGTTCCATCAACGCAAAGGGAGCTTCCTCGACAATCTTCTGATGCCGAAGGTTTTGAACCGAGCATTCCCTTTCAAAGAGATAAACACCGTTTCCGTGCTCATCGAACAGAACCTGAATTTCAACGTGGCGTGGATTCTCGATAAACTTTTCTACTAGCATTGCGTCATTGCCAAAACTGGCTTGCGCTTCCGCCTGCGCAATGCTCCACGACTTTTGAAGTTCGGTAGCATCGCTTACCTTTCGGATCCCGCGTCCGCCACCTCCCGCCACAGCCTTAAGAAGGACTGGGTAGCCGATTTCAGCAGCCAGATCAAGTGCCTCCTGTTCGGTTGGGACGGGCCCCTCGCTGCCGCGGACTACCGGGCAATTTGATGCGATTGCCGCCGCCTTGGCCATGGCCTTATCACCCATGGCAACGATTGCTGCTGCAGAGGGGCCAATAAACTTAACCCCCATCTGAGCCAGGGCTTCGGCAAAGTGATCGCGTTCGGAAAAGTAGCCGTAGCCGGGATGCACCGCGTCGGCGCCGGAAATCTCAACCGCCATCAAGACATTGGCGAGGTTCAGATATGAGTCGGTGTTGGATGCTTCTCCAACACAAATTGCTTGGTCGGCAAACGCAACATGGAGGCTGTCTTTGTCGGCTTGACTGTAAATAGCCACTGTTTCGATCCCCAAAGCTTTACAACCCCGCATGACGCGTAGCGCTATTTCGCCCCTATTCGCGACCAAAATTTTGTTAAACATCAGTACTTTTTGTGTCCCGGGTGGTTGCACTTGACGGTGCCAGCCGCAGGATCGTAGTCGTACGGCTTCTTATCAATGGGGTCAACGAGCATCTCCGGTGGAAGGCGCAGGTCCTTGAGCCCGGCTGGAGGCGTCTCGTCCGCATTGGTCATGGCGATTTGGATAGCGGCCCGTATCTGGCGCAAATTCTCCATGCAAACTTCATCTTTTGCCCGAGCCATACTCTGCCCGACCACGGTATGGCCTACTTGATCGGCTCGTTGATTCCCCGTTTCGGTACACCCGATCACGGCCAGAGGGATGAGAATCGCGAGTACCTTCATAGGGCCACCTTCGCCACCAACTGCCCGAATTCAACCGGCGCCCCATCTTCGACGAAGATCTCCGCAATGGTGCCGCTTTTGGACGAGACAATATCATGCCTAAGACCCAATGCCGTGACAGCACCAATACTTTGGCCGGCCTCGACGACATCTCCAATTGCGAGATCAGCAAGCGAGACATACCCAACGCTGCCCGCTTTCAGATCATGCATCGTAGCCAGTTGCTCAACGGCCGCCATATCGGGCACACCGTTCACGACCGTTTCTGGCGAAGAATGGGTATCGAACGTGGCCATAAACCGCTCTCCGCCCACTTTCAAATTGACGAAGCGGTACCCGTTTTGCTGCGCCGTATTCAGCGCATGCTCAATGAGATCGCGGCTCAACCCAGACATGGGGCGGAGTGTACCAAGATCGAAAAAAATGGTGGGTCGCTTAGTTGATTCTGGGAGGAGAGGTGCGACCCACCCAAGAGGCTGTCTTCGTTGCTTTTAGTTTTAGGAACGGGCTTTTGTTGCCCATCTCCATACACCTCATGCAACACAGTAGCCCTTGCGGAAGTTCCAGACATGAGAAGTCCTGGGACCTCCCGTAAATGAGCCAGTCCAGATGGACGTGCGACAGTGGAACCTTAGCTTCGGGAGCCAATCAGGGGGTGGTTTGAGTAGTCATCAATTTTCAGTCGGCTTAGCCGAGATCAGGGTTGTTAATGGCCCAACGCTTCTGGAGTGTCAGGGCATCGGTAGCTGTATCGCGGTAATTGCATACGATGCCCATGCTTGTGTGTCGGGTGTGGCCCATATCATTTTGCCGAAGCGACTACCAAGTTCAAGTAGTGATCGCCCAGGAACGTTCATGGATACCGCCGTTGAGTACCTACTGAACGAATTGGTTAAGGCCGGAGCCGTGGCCGAAAGGCTCAAATGGGCTTATGCGGGAGGTTCGGACTTCGTCCACCTCGCCAGCGGCGCCTCCTTGCCCGCCCTTGAGCTTGGTCGTCGCAACTCCGAGGCGGCTAAATCCGAGTTAAGCCGTTTAGGGGCTGAAGTCGTGGGCAACGATACTGGTGGCACGACCGGGCGCGACGTTTCCTTCTGCACCGCAGACGGAGATGTCAAGGTGCGAACCGTCCACGAGGGGGAAAAGACGATATGCAACCTGCAGTAAGCCATGGCGATCGCCCCAGACTTCCTATCCAGGCGATCCTTCGTCAGACCCAAGATCTTCCCGTTCTGCCCGGGGCCATTATGCGGGTCATTCAACTCACTGGCAATAGCGATGCCACTTCAAGGGCCATCGCGGATGCCATTGGCATGGACCAAGCGGTGACGGCCAAGGTTCTTCGTCTCGCGAATAGCTCATTCTATGGCCTACCCCGCAAGGTGACATCGCTCCAAGAAGCCGTCATCCTGCTCGGGTTCCGAACGGTACGGCTGATCGCCATGGTCGCCGGAACCTTCACTTGGATGACGCGCCCGCTCAAGGGTTATGATTTACCTCCCCGCCAGCTTATGCGGCACTCAATGGGGCTGGCCCTGGGTGCACAAATGATCGCTCGCATTGGTCAATTTGATCCCGAAGAGGCCTTTGTTGCGGGTTTGTTGGCGGACATCGGAAAAATCGCGATTGATAATTGCATCGATGGGAAGATTTCCTTGATGATGCAACTCGGCATCAAGGGCGGGATGACCTTTGAAGATGTAGAGCGGACGGTCCTTGGGCACACACACTCTGAGATTGGCGCCCACATGGCCGAGAATTGGAATCTCCCCCAGGAGATTGTTGAAGGTATTCGTTGGCACCACAACCCACTTGGTTCCGGAAACTCATGGCTTGCGCACGCAATCCACTTGGCTGATGTCCTTGCCATGGTGACAGGTTATGGCCTCGGCGGTGACGGGCTCCAATACCAACTCTGTGAGGAAAGCCTTGAAATCTGCCGGGTATCTGCCGAAGATTTTGATGGACTGGTCGAGCAGTTCGTTGGGGCTGTCTTGCACGGTGAGGCGCTCCTTGAAGGCATGGGATGACCTCAAGAAGAGTTCTTATCAGCGATGATGCGGAATACGTGCGGCTTGCGCTCCGTCGAATTCTAAGCGCGCACGGATGGGAAGTTGTTGGCGAGGCTGAGAACGGGGCTCAGGCCGTCGCGTTGTACAAAGAACTCTTGCCCGATCTGGTGCTCATGGACATTGAGATGCCTGAGATGGATGGAATCTCTGCGATCCGGGCGATCCTACAAGCCTCGCCAGGGGCAAAGATCGTAGTGTGTACGGCGATGAGCAAGCACAACCAAATTCAGGAAGCCGTCGCTGCGGGAGCCAAGGACTTTATCGTCAAGCCGTTTAGGGATGAGAAGGTCTGGAAGACCCTGTCGGCCGCCTAGGTCACTGCAACCCATCCGCTGAAATCACACTAAAATAAGTCATGTCCCGCAAGACGTTTCCAGGCATTTCGGCGGAGGCCTTCGTAAGCGACAATGACCGAAGAGCGTTGGCCGCCCTTGAGAAGGTGCCTCTCCTGCCTGATGTTGTCCGAAAGTTCTATGACCTTGGTATTGACCGATGGATGTACGTGTACAACATGGGGCGTGCAGTGCGATGTGGGCCACGGCAATACAGGACCCTCTACGACATCATGCGCGAAGGATGTCAGGTCCTTGACATGGCGGAACCGGAGCTCTACATCAGCAGCAATCCGTTTCCGAACGCCTTTGCGGGTGGCGTGGAACGCCCCTATGTCACCTTGCGAAGTTCAATGGTGGAGAATCTGAATGACGAAGAACTCTTTCATCTCATAGGCCATGAATTGGGACACATCAAAGCGGGCCACATCCTCTATTTCTCCGTTGCGCAGGTACTCGCGCCCTTGTTGGAGATGCTGGGTCGCCGCACGTTTGGCCTAGGTGACGCCGTCAGCTATGGCATCGTGCTCGCCCTGTATGAATGGTCAAGACAAGCCGAAATCAGCGCTGATCGAGCGGGGCTCCTGGTGGCACAGAACCTCGGGGTGTCGCTCGACGCAAACCTGAAGCTTTGTGCCGGCCCGAATCGCTTGCAGCACGAAATGAACCGAGATGCCTTCTTGGATCAAGCCCGTACCTATCAAGACATGCCAGCCCACGATGCATGGGGCAAAGTCCTCTGGT
>JADZDX010000011.1 GCA_020850835.1 Fimbriimonadaceae bacterium | reverse complement strand
GGACTAATGCAGTATAGCAACACCACCATCGGCGGCGCATGAAACATACCGCAAACTTAGACGCATTCGCCGGCAGGAAAGATCGCCTGTTTTTTGCGAGATTTTCGCAAGAACACTAGGCTGGGTCAATTGTCGTGCCGATAAACCCCTTAGGATATGGCCATCATGAACTCAGCGCCAATGAAGCGATTTCAGGGGACGCGGTCCAAAATCGTCCGTGAATCAGACCAAAAGGAGTACTACGGATGGGTCGTTCAGACCGAAAATGAACTTGTCATAACGATTGACGGCGACATGCCGGCTGAGAGCGATAAACTTGAAGTCCAGTTGGGATCAAAGACTGGGTCCTGCACCTTTAGCGGGTCCACCAGCCGCATTGTCGGCAATCGCTGCTCATTTGAGTGGCCCAAGCTAATCCGCATTGGCGAACCCATGCTGGAGGCCCGGAAGAAATCCGAAAAGGTTCGCGGAATGATTGAGACCCCCGTCGAGATTCTTGACATTGCCCCGAGCGGGATTGGTCTCATGACGGACTTCAATCTGGAGACCGGCGCCACCGTAGACCTCCGCTTGACGACCGACTATGGCGACATGTCCGTCCGGGGATCCGTCGTGTATTGCCGCCCCGAGGGCACCCAGTTTCGAGTTGGCCTCAAACTCAACGAGCTCAGTCGTCTTGACCAAGCCCGTTGGGACCAAATTCTCGCCGCTTAATTTGCTTTTTGCGGT
Source organism: Fimbriimonadaceae bacterium (assembly GCA_020850835.1). GTDB lineage: Bacteria > Armatimonadota > Fimbriimonadia > Fimbriimonadales > Fimbriimonadaceae > JAFLBD01. The sequence continues at coordinate 7,538 of JADZDX010000011.1, read as the reverse complement.
AGCCGAACGATTGTGCCCTTGTCCGAGCGGCCGTGCATCATCGTGATGCCAAACTCGTCGGCTAGGTCATTCAATGAATCCCACGGGTAGTTGATTGGATCAGGCTTACGCCCCGGTGGAACCGCGATAAACTCGTGGCTCAAAATCTGAACAATCTGGTTGCGGTACTTGATTCGGCACAGATAGCCACACAGGAGTCGGACCGCCATGACTTGGTCGTCGGGATATGCCTCAGTAGGGTTGCCCGTGTGCACGATCTCAATTCCAATTGTAAAATTGTTCAGCCCCTCTTTACCTCGAGCGTCTTTGGATACCCCAGCATGCCACGCCCGATAGAACGGCATCACCATCTGAATGATGGACCCATCCTTCCCCACCACATAATGAGCGCTCACCTGGCTCTCCGGGTTCTCAAACCACCGAACGCAACTTGAGGTCGTCGGCCCGGCGGTGTGGTGCAAGATGATTGTGTCCACCAAAGCATCGTCAGGGCGAGAATTATAGTTCGGCGATGGGATCCAAGCGACCTTGAACCTACCCGGGCGGTAGCGAGCGTCCTCCACAGGTTGGGCAAGCGCCATCGCGCCCAGCGTTCCTAACAAAAGCAAAGCGATAATCTTCATAGCTGTTCCTCAATGACTGACCATACGTCCGCCACGGGAATCTCGGAAACCAAGTCCCCACCCGTCGGCTCGATGACCTTGACCTTCCCCGGTGCCCACAAGCGGGCAATGTTCTTGCGGAACAAGCCAATTGCCGGCGTCTCGGTTGCCGAGGCTAAGTGCATCACCCCATTATCCAACGAAAACACGAGCTTTGCCTGAGACAGGGCACCGACCACCTCCGGTAGCGTCAACTTCCCTCGTAAGTCCGTTACCAGTCCTGCCTCCACCAACTCATCCTCCGTAGATTCTCCTTGCCAATATTGCTTCTGAGCGGCGGGCGGCGCCCCGATCAAACCGACTTCCAACCCCATGCTTCCCAGTCTGGTTAGCACTTCGGCCCATTTTTCTTTCGTCCAGAGCTTTTCGGGCAGGCTGGCCGCAGTCGCAATGAGCACGGGCGGTGTGGCAATCGCCGGCTTCTTGGTCGGTAGCCGATAGCCAGGAATCTCTCCGCTCAGGTACGCGAGACGGCAAAAGATCTCCCCAATAAACCCGCTCTTCAAGTCGGGATACCGAGCAGTAACCTCGGGAGAAACCCACTCCTGATCGTTCCACAAGCGACCCATTGCATCGTCGCTGAAGGCGAGGTCTCCTCGCCCCCCATTGCCCACCGATGGCCCGCATACATAGGTCTGGACGCCAGCCAGCATCCCCGTTGCTACCTTGGCGTAGTAGGTCCACTCCATATTCACAACAAGGTCATAGGCTCCATCTTCGGCCCGTTCCGCGATGGCTGCTGCCGTCTGGCTGGGCGGTGCTCCATGCAAAGGGTGGCCAAAGTCAATGAGGTCACTGGCCTCAATCAACTCCCAAGTCCTCGTTCCCCCATAATAATCAAGGGCCGAAGGCTGCCAGCGATTCCGAAGCATCTGCAGAAGCGGCGTACCCACGACGAAATTGCCGATTGCGTCATTGGCAACGACCGCAATTCGCGGAGCCGTACCAAGATCTTCCCCCGTGTAACGCCTCACCGGACCCACACCTTTCCAGGTAGAACTTCTTTCACTCCCAGATTCTGACATGCCCGCAATCACCCTATTGGCCCTAGACTGTGGCGGCACCCGATGCCGAGCCCTCGCACAATCGGCAGATGGCACCATAGTTGCCGAGCGCGAAGGAGGTCCCGCGAACTGGGCGGCAACCCCCCGCCACGAACTACAAGGCAATCTGAAGGAACTCTTAGAGGGCCTCCATGCCGACGTTGGTGTGGTCTGCATGGCTGGGATACTGACTCCGGAAGACAAAGAAGAATTGGGCACCCTGCTCAACACATTCACGCCCGCAACATGGCACGCTTTCCCGGACACAGAATCTAGCTTGGCCGCATGCGATGATCCCAATGCAATTTGCGTTATTTCCGGTACTGGGTCAGGCGTTTGTAGCTACAATGATGCTCACCAAATGGTTAAATCGGGCGGCGGAGGTCCGCTCGTCGGGGATGTCGGCAGCGGTTTCCATACCGGCCGAACGGCTCTTTCTCGATTTCTAGTATCCGGCGCGGAACTCCCCCGGCTTCAGGAGAAGTTAAATGCTGAGTATGGGAACGGCGGCATCCAAACTTGGCTCGCAGCGATCTATGCCACCCCTTCGCCCCAGACCGAAATCGCCAAAGTCGGTAGCATCGCGGCTGCCTTGGCGACCGACGGAGATGAGACCTGCCAGAGTATCCTTGCTGAAGCAATGCAGGCTCTGGCAGATCTCACATTGCAGCACATGCACGCCCAAGGCTTCCCTGAGCGGCAGTTCAAGATTTATCTCTCAGGTGGATTTTGGGAGGCTTCGCCCTTTATCCCAAAGCTATTCACTATGCTTCTTCGTACCCCAACCTACCGTCCACGCCTCAGCCCCCTTCAAGGCGCAATGAAGCTGGCTCAGTCTCTCGCAAATTCATGAGTACCGAAAAACGAAACCCCCGATCCTATGGACTAGACCGCATGTCGGCCCAAGAAATGGTTCGATTGATGAACGAGGAGGAAATGGCGGTCTTCCGAGCCCTTAACGCAGCCGAGGGCCCGATTGCCATCGCCGCTGAGCACGCCGCCGAGGCCATTCGATCTGGGGGGCGAGTCCTCTACCTCGGTGCCGGGACATCCGGGAGAATCGCGGCGGTAGATGCCGCCGAGATGCCGCCGACATTTGGCATTGATCCTGATCGGTTTGTGGCTATTCACGCCGGTGGTGATGCTGCGATGGGACAAGCGGTAGAAGACGCCGAAGATGACCCCACCGCGCCCATCACTTTGCTCAACCAACTGGATGCCGACCGAAATGACATCGTCATCGGCCTTGCCGCCAGCGGTCGCACCCCATTTGTGATCGGGGGAATCCGCCACGCTCGGGCTAAGGGAATCTGGACCTGCGCCATTGTGAATAACAAGGAGGCTCCCCTGTTGAAGGAAGCCGATCACGCCATCATTTTAGAGACAGGACCAGAAGTTCTCACGGGCAGCACTCGCCTCAAGGCCGGTACTGCGCAAAAGCTAGTCCTAAATCGCATTAGCACCATTGCAATGGTCCTGAATGGCAAAGTGATTGAGAACCTCATGGTGGACGTAAAGGCCAAGAACCAAAAGCTCAAAGAGCGCTGCGTGCGCATCGTCCGCGAACTCAGTAACCTCACCGAAGTTGAGGCACAGGACTACCTCGAGGCCAATGACTGGAACGTGCGCGCGGTCCTTGACGCGGCACGAGCGAGGGTGTGAGGGGCCGAACCTTGCTCGCGGCTGCCGGTCTGGTCATGGCGGGGTGCCAACCGAGCACCGGTCATCGCCAGACAACCTCCGGCTCCATGAATGGCGCTGATCCCTGGGTTCTTTCAACCACCGACCCCAACGGTGTAACGCCCGCACTGCTCTGGAACGGCCAAATCGGAGTTCGCTTATCCCGATTCGGGAGCCCATTGCTCCTGAGCGGCACCGAACTCCCGGCGTTTAGCTTAGATTCCTATGAACCAGATGGTGAGGAGCGGATCATCCCCATCAACCATTGGTACTCCAGCCGCGAGGCGCCCCCGCCGTACGATCCAGCCACTTCGACTCTTTACCGGCAAGAGTTGGACATGCGCACGGGCATCCTGAGGACCACCTGGATGAACCAAGACCGCAAGCGGCAGATCCTTGTTGAGCGGGAAGCGGTCGTTGACCCTTATGGCGCGCCCGTTTATGGCGAACAATGGTCCATGAAGGCCAAGGACTCGTCCCAAAGCTCCGCTCGGGACAAGTATCTAGAGGACGACTTCAACCAAACGTACTATGTCCCGAAGGATTTTGACGGTGGGGCCCCGCCTCCCGATGACTTCGATACCCTGGTTGATCGCGCCAAGTTGTACTGGGAGGATTTCTGGAAGACCGACATTGAAATAGATGGCCCCGTTGAGGACCAGCAGGCCATTCGGTCGTTCCTTTTCTATCTCCGCACCGCCATGCAGCCCCAAAATGAGCATGCGATTAGCCCACTCGGGCTATCCAGTCGGCAGTACTTTGGCCATGTATTTTGGGATGCCGATGTCTGGGTGTTCCCTGCCCTTAGCTTGCTTGACCCCGAGGCCGCTGCCACGATCCCCCTTTATCGCCTGGATAAAATGAGCGGGGCACGGCAGAACTACTTGGCTTGGGTGAAAGCCGGGCGCCCCATCGGTAACGGTCAATCCTTGGGGCATGGGCCAGCGAAACCCAACGCCGTCATGTTTCCATGGGAGTCCAGCGTTTCCGGCCGAGAGACGGTCCCCGGCGACAGCCGATTTCAGCATCATATTTCGGGCACGGTATCGTTCGCGATCCAACACGCCGCGGCCCTGGGTTTGGTTGAGCATGCCGACGCCGCAAAAGTCCGTAAGGCCGTCGGCGAGTTCTACGCCGATCGGGCCAGCGGCGCGGACTTCAAGAGCACAATGAGCCCAGATGAGTTTCATACCGGCGACAATGACCTCTACACGAACATCGTCGCTAACCTAGCCCTCGGCAAAGAAGCATTGAAGCTTCCCCGTGACAACAAATCTCTCCTCTCCTATGATGGCGACCCCGTGAAAAGCTATAAGCAAGCAGCCGCCGTCTTAGCCATCTACCCCTTGCAATTCCCCGAGGCCGAGAAAGAAGCGGCAACCCTGATGAAGCGCTTTGGCGACAAAGTCATCGAGAATGGGCCCGCTATGAGTGATAGCGTCCACGCCACCATCTGGGCCCGTCTCGGTGAAAAAGAAAGGGCCTATGCGACTTGGCAAAAATCGTGGCGTGACTTCACTCACCATCCCCTGTTACTTTTCAGCGAAAAGCGCTCCAAGGATGTCACCTACTTCACGACGGGTGCCGGAGGATGCTTACAGACCGTGCTCTATGGATTCGCCGGACTTCGCATGGATCCCTTTGAACCCAAAGGCGTCGCCTGGAAGGTACCCCTCAAGGCCGGTTGGTGGCTGAGTTGTACGCCCCATCTCCCCGCCGAGTGGAAGAGCATGAAACTCAAGGGTCTGCGAGTGCTTGGACGATCCTACAATCTGGAACTAAAGGGAAAGTCGGTCACCCCCATCTGAGGTCGCTCTTAACGGCGAGAGAGTTCGATCAGATTGCGAGGCGGCATAAAGTGTACGTCTTCCTTAACTGCTTCAAGAACCGAAACAGGAACCCCGGGTTGGAGCCGTAATAGTTCCCCCGTAATGGCCTCCACCAAGGCCTCGGGAGTGCTTGCCCCGCTCGTGATTCCGATGGACTGAAAGTCGTTGACCCACGCCGGTTGCACTTCTTCCGGTGACATCAGTAAGAAACTTGTTGCGCCGTGCGCCTCCGCCACTTCACGCAAGCGATTGGAATTGCTGCTCGTCGTTGAGCCAACGACGAGGACAAGGTCGCACTCCCGCGCCAATTCCTTAACCGACGCCTGCCGGTTCGTCGTAGCATAACAAATGTCCTCCTTAGCCGGGGTCTCCAAGTGCGGAAACCGCCGCCTAAGCACCGCCATTGTCGCATTCACTTCGTCTATGCTCAGGGTCGTCTGGGTGAGCACCGCTAGCTTTTCATAATGCGGCATCTGTAAAGCTTCGGCATCTTCTGGCGTCTCCACTAACACCATCCGGTCCGGAGCCTCACCCATGGTGCCCTCAGCCTCCACATGTCCCTGATGACCAATGTAGATGAAATGGTAATCCCGGGCTCGATACCGCTTCGCTTCGTTGTGAACTTTGATGACGAGCGGGCAACTGGCATCAATAATGAGCAGCTTGCGATCCGCGGCCTGCTCCCGTACTTCAGGCGAAACCCCATGGGCCGAGAAAACGACCGGCATGCCTTCCGGAATCTCGTCAATCGCCTCCACAAAAATCACCCCTCGTTGCTCAAAGCTCTTCACAACGAATTCGTTGTGAACAATCGCATGCCGCACATACAGCGGCGCACCGTGTACCTGCAGAGCCAGTTCTACTACCTCAATGGCATACGCGACTCCGGCACAGAAACCTCTGGGGGCGGCGAGAATGATTTGTTTCACAGTTTTGTTAGGGTTGGTCTGGGTTCGTGCGGATTAGTTTGGGCTTGATTCGATCGCAAAACCGAACCACCGAGCAAACCCTAACCAACCCTAACCAAGATCACTTGAAAAACTCAAAATTTTCGAGCTTCTTCTTCACCGATAACAAGAATTTGCCCGCCACCGAGCCATCAATGATTCGGTGGTCATAGGTCAGGACCAAGTTCATCACCGAGCGAATCGCGATCATGCCATCTACGATAACCGGTACTTGCTTGATCGTATAGGTTCCCAGGATGGCGGCCTGCGGTGCGTTGATCATCGGCGTTCCCAAGACCGCGCCATAAGAGCCGGGGTTCGTTAGCGTGAATGTCCCACCTTGCACATCCGCAACTCCCAATTGGTTGGATCGCGCCTTCGCCGCAATCTCGTCAAGGGCCTTCGCAATGTCAATCAGCGACTTGGTATTGCAGTCACGAATGACCGGGACGATCAGCCCCTCATCGCCATTTTTGCCGAGCGACACCGCAACTCCCATGTGGACATTCTTGTTCTTGATCAAGGTGTAGTCCGGCTGAAGGGATGCATTAACGAGAGGAAACTCCATTAAGCCCTCAGCAAGAGCCTTGATAAAGAAGGGCGTGTAAGTGAGCTTGACCCCGAACTGCGCTGGGAATGATTCCTTGTTCTCGGCCCGAAACGCAACGAGCTTCGTCACGTCCACCTCGGTCATGGTGCTTACCGTCGGAATCCCGTGGCTACGAACCATTGCCTCGGCGATCATCTTGCGCATACCGGCAAGCTTTTCTGAAGTTTGGTCCGGCCCCGCGACCATCGGTGGCGCCGCCTTCACTTCGGGGGTGGCCGCTGGAGCCTTGGCCACCGGCTTGGCACCGCCAAGGAAGGCTTCCAGGTCCTTCTTCGTCACCCGACCGTCGGCACCCGTGCCCTGGATTGATAGGAGCTGGGCATCGGAGAGCCCGTGCTCTTTCTGCATCGCACGGACAACCGGCGTGAACCAAATCCGACCTTCTGGAACCACGGGGGTTTGGTGCGCAACATTGCTGAACATCGAATCCGCAATTTCAATTGTTGAAGCAATGGGCTCCACATTGGGACTCTCGGCTTTGGGCTCGGACGGCGCGGGTGTTGCCGAACCACCCGCTTTGGCCTCTTCTTCGGTGCCAATCAGCCCCATGGCCTTGAAAACTTCAACCGGCTCACCTTCTGGAATGAGAATCTGAGTGAGATAACCGCTCGCTGGCGCGCCTAGTTCGGTATTGACCTTATCGGTCATTATCTCAACAACGGGCTCGTCTTCCTTCACAAAGTCGCCCACCTTCTTCAGCCATCGGCTGACGGTGCCCTCGTAAACGCCCTCGCCCAATTCGGGCATCAGAATCTCGGTTGGCATGC
>JADZDX010000010.1 GCA_020850835.1 Fimbriimonadaceae bacterium | reverse complement strand
TGTTTCTCTGGATTCGAGATTTCGGTTTTCGCGGTTCAACAAAAAGCCCAAGCCGATCCATCGGCAAGGGCGGCTTTCGGGCCGTTGTCTTACGCTAAAACCTGGGTCTCAGCCTCCTTCATGGTTTCTGGGGCAGAACTTGGGTGTTTTGCCATGCAAGATTATGGCAGGCGCCTTGGGTTCAATGCAAGGTTTTTTGAGGCGCAGGTCTTTGGTCGCGGCATCAAACATTTGCATTTAGGTGAGATTCTCTATATACTGGTGAAATGACGGTTGTCTCTATACCAGTCAATCAGAGGAAGCCTCAGGTTTTGCCCTCAGAAAAGAGGGACTTGCCCGTAGCTGGACACCGATTTGCAAGCCGGTCAGGGATGGAGTGGATCGTTGATGGTCACTACACGCGGTCTACCCCAGGCGCATCGGGCGAGAACGAGCTGTCTCACTATCCCGTAATATTCCCAACGAATCTCTCTCCTCTATTCCAGGAGTTTCTCAACGAGGTGGGGCGGTGCACTCCGAAGGTCATCTTGCCATTGGATACGATGCCCTTTGCAAACCCGTCAAGAGCTCATCCGCATGGGTTCTCTATCAATGCCTGGACGCACCCAACAGACATCCATATCCTCATCGATGCGGAAAATGTCAATGAAACGATCCTCGCTCATGAGCTAGCACACGTTTGGATTGATCTAGTAAAGGGCATTGAGGACGCTCGTGTTTGGGATGATCAAAGTGATCTTCCGAAATGCAATCAGGTGATGATGATCCAGTCCTTCGTCTTGGACTTTGCCGTTGACGCTGTATTGCGGGAGAAGGGTTTTGACGTAGAGGAAATTGAGAGGGATCAGGTCATCGCGTCCGAGCAGCTAGCCCTAGCTTTGCAGAAGGGCGTCCGTTTCGCAAACCTCAAGGAAAGCTCTTTCATTGCTACGCATCTCGCACGGGAGCTTGTAAACGAAGCGATTGACTTTCTGCCCGTACGTAGCGCCGAGCTGTTCCCCGCCGCCGCATCCCAGTTGCCTGAAATCTATGAACTCTCAAAGATAATGGCGCAAATCGTTCTTGACAATTTCCCTAATGACCGGCAGTCGGCGGGTACAGCTATCGACCAGGTGCTTGAAGCTTCTTTCAACCTCACTGACCCGGGCCTGGACTTCTCATCGTGCCTTCGGAACGTTGAACCCGTTGTAGACTGGAGTTTCGATAAGAACCCGGATTGGCTCGAAGGCATGCCGGTACGCGACAAGTGCCGCGTCGGTGTTGCGATGGCCAAACTTGGGGCCACATCAGCGGACACGCCAGTAGTGAAAACCATGCCGGATGGTCGCGTGATCGTTGAATTCGAACGCGAGGACGGATCATTTATTGGAGGCTTTGTCCTGAAACAGGGTCGCCCGCTGATGCTTCCTCTGAGGCCCCAAAGAGTGCCAGGGCCACCGCAGCCACTCATTGTCAATTCGCCCAACCCACCGTTCCAAGGACAGGCTTGGCAGCCACCTACACACCTGTCCACGAACCAGTCGGATCTCCGATATTCGCCTCGCACCTACTCTCCTGGCCTGATGCGATGGCTCACGGGCGTGCGACTAGATCACTTTCTTGCTGGTGAGCATCCATATGCGTATGCTGACAATAATCCAACTACGCTCATTAACCCGGATGGGCTGGACCCGGTCAAAGACTTGTTTGACAAGATCTTCCCTCCCGGTCTGTATATTCCTGAAGGGATTTTTCCGAAGGGCTGGAACCCGTGTCCGCGCGACAAGACCCCTCAGCCTTGGCCTCCCGGCGATTGGAGCACCGGGTTCTGGTCGTATGGCAATTGCTGTGGACCCACAAAGCCTTGCGGCCCCTTCTCGAAAACCATTGACTGTGCAGATGCGGCCTGCAAAAAGCATGATAACTGCGTCGGGCCGGCAAGTACGTTCCTACAAAATTGGTTCAAATGTAGCGGGCCTTACTGCAATGACCTAAAGTTTTGTTGGAACCAGCATTGTGTAAAGCGGCCTCTTGACCTCAAGCAGTGCAATGCCATCAGAACTATGGCAGGTCAATTTTGCAATAGCTTTGGAGGCGGTCCGCCTCAGCTGGAACACCCTTGGAAGTGACAAAGCCTTCTTTCCCAACGGTTTCTGCGATTGTTGTCGGCTCGGCAGTTCCTCTTGCTTGGACGCCGTACCTCTTTTGGAGCCGAGACCCATTTGTGGCCGGTTTCGGAATCGTTTTTACGGCCTTTGGTGGGCCTGTTGCCATTGCCCTTCTCACCTACCTTCGAAGAATCATTTCCTACCCGCTCCACAAGAAGCTGGCGACTGGCCTCTTGCTCGTGAATATTCTACTGTTCCTAACTCTGGGCGCCCTTCTCCTCAGCGGGGTGCCCACCTTGGGGTGGCCTGGGTGAAGTGGTGAGTGGGTGCCATGGCTAGCGGGTCGCTTTCGGCTATCACCGACCTCTAGACCACCTCGCGACACGATAGCCGTGAACGCTGTAATCACGTTAGTCGTCTCCGTAAGCCAACGCACAGCAATGTGTTCTCGGCGCGACTGGGGAGATTCCTGTATGATAAATGGATGCACACCAATACATCACGGCTATCCTGTCGCGACATAGTCCAGAGGGAGAAGTGATTGAAAGGCGACACGCTAGCCATGGCACCCATCCAGAGATTCACCCTGGCCACCCTAGGTGGGCTCCCCGCGCAAGCGTATACGGAACGACCGATGGTTGAATCATTAGACATTGCTGGCGGATTCTCGCATCCATCCGCGAATTTCCCCTCAAACTGGAACCTAGCCAAGCCGCCAGTTTTCCGCAAGCGGCTGTCATCTGGCTCCTCCACGAACCCGTTTTCCGAAGTAGTCACCATTGACGTGAGGAAGGCACAGTAACATGGTTAGTGCTCTAATCTCCGCCTGCATTCTTGACGCTCCAGATGCAGTTCTTGGTCGGGAGCCGTCACCAATAGCTGCTATTCGGGACACTTTACAACCCCCTGCATACTCTTCCTGTTGGTTTCTGTTCCGGACAGACGCTGTGGGGCAGCGGAACATTGCAATCGGAAGAAAGGGGGAGTTTTATGATGGATGGGGCGGGACTGAACCTGCCTCGCCCCCAAACTTGGTCAGATACCCAGTAGGCACCAACGGCCAGGAAGTTCCATCGGTGGTTTATAAGGGCAAGCTCAGTCCCTTGAGAATCACCGGCGCAGATGCCCAGGCGTCAGATGAGCTCAAGTTTGCCAAAACTGACCGCTTAGTCTCTGATAATTGGGGCCGCGTGGTCGGGGGTCTCCTCCTGGAAGTTGACGGGCGATATCATTACAATCCAGTTCATTGGCCCGCGCCACAGCTGCCTGTGATTGGGGAGCCAACTCGAAAGGCGTTCTCATACGAAGAAACCTATCTGAACTTTCAGGACGAGGCGTTCGGTTCCTTACGGCCAGCGTTTGACTCCAAAGAGGACCGACTGCGGAACATCTCTGGTGTTGGCTTTTGGGTTTGGGATTTGAAAGGCCACGTGAGGACATTCGAGAGGCCATCTTGGGCGGGCGCTCAGTTCATCACTGCGACCCGATCTTATGCGCTCTACTATAACAAGCAAAACACGAGGTGCGACTCAGCCCTTCGGTTGTCTGACCAGAAGCGGGTTCCTCTGACTTCACTTGCAAATCCAAAGAAGGGCGAAACTTTTGTGACTGCTTTTGGAATGCTGGGGCATGACCAAGTGCTTTATTGCATCAATACGAAGAAGTCTGCTGAATTCCGCGTGCACCGTTTGAAGTAAAGCACGACGGGAGGAAGCTCGGCATCAAACACGGTCACTTCCTTTTTGAATGATCTTTTCTCTTGCCGAGACAACACTACTTCCTTCTCAAGAGCTCGGAGTCTGGCGTCAGAGGGTGGGGATTCCTTCACAAAACAAATCAGTTCCTTGACGATGGAAGTCAGTTTAATTTACGTTTGCCGAATTTCATTCACGGCGGGAGCCTACCTCCGGGTGGCCCGAGTGAATTGGTTTGGGTGCCATGGCTAGCGGTTCGCTCGTCAATCATATATCACTCTGAATCACTTCGCGATTCGATAGCCGTGATGTCTCGGTGAGCCTCCTCATATCATACATGACGTGACGGCTAGGCGCACGGCTATCGGGTCTTAACTTACGCTTCCAAAAAAAACGGGTCTCCTGCCGAGCCACTAGCCATTGCACCCACACCAATTCACCCTAGCCACCCTCAGTGGGCTCCCGATAGAAGTTATCCGGGCGAAACTGCCGCCGTACCACGACGCGCAACGAGCAAGTCTCCGGCCCCAGCAACGAGGCGCTGATCTACCCAAGCGGCGGCGAGTTCTTCCTGCACAACAGGCGGTGTAGGTTTAGTTCGTGTGCTCGAGAGCTCGAAGGCGACGCCTTCGGGCTCTTTGTGTTTGATCACGATTTGCCACTATAATGTCTTGGCATGGGTACCCGGCTTTCTCTCTTTTCAACCGCAATGGCCGCGTGCCTTGCGTTGCCTTCAGGCGCGTTGGGGCAGGTCACGATCTCGATTGCATCGGCGACCTTCTCTTCTAACCCAGGGAACCTGACCAACACCGGGACGCCGAGCGGGTTCGCCAATTCAACGCACAGCGTGACCGAGACATCGTCGTACGCCCTTGGGGACAGCGTGAGGATCAATTCGGCCGAGCTGACTTCGGTCGCGGCCACGACATGGGCCGAGGACGCCAGTTTTCGGCTAGAGAACTCCAGCTACCCTGGCCTTTCAACCTACTTTCATGTCGGCACGGGCACGACGTTTTCGACGCAAGTCGTTACCTCGGGCTCGTACCGGCTCTTCAAGGCAAGCAGCCCCGGCTCTTGGGGCGTCGCTCCAACGCTTCTGGAGGGAACGGCGATCAGCAGCGGCTCGACCTGGCTCATCGAAGCCTTCGATAAGGACGACGACGATACTTCCCTCCCAGACGCCTTGGGCGCCGACATCGAGTTCGTGATCAGCCCCGACTACGATGCGCTCGACCCGATTCTCTTCAACAACGGCACGATCGTGAATGCGGCGAACCAAGGCTTTGGCGGCGATCACGCCAGCGCGATCACGACGGGCGGCCTCTTTGGTTATCAATCAATTCTCCCCTATAGTGTCGCTGATGACTTCACCGTGCCGCCGGGCGATGGCTGGGACGTGACCTGTGTGAGCGGCTACGGCTACCTTCAGGGAACCTACGGCTCGCCGCCGGTTTCTCCGATCAGCGGGGTAACGATGAAGATTTGGAACGGGTCGCCAGCAGCTTCGGGCACGGTCATCGCGACGAGCACCGTCCTGCGAGAATCGCGTTGGACCGGCATTTACCGTGTGACGGATACAACCCTCACAAACGCCGGGCGCCCCGTGTTTACCGCGGACGCCCACTTCCCTAGCTTGCGCCTTGTTCCCGGGCAATATTGGGTCACCTATACGCTCCTCGGCGCGCAGTTCACACCGAACCTGATGGTGCCCGGCAGCCCAACCTTTGCGCCTGCGAATGGAAATGCCCTTCACCTCAACGGCAACGTGGCCTCGCAAGCGATGTACAGCACCACGCAAACGGCAATGCCCCTTACCGTTTATGGTAGGCCCGCGCGAAACAACATCACGGGGAACTTGGTGTTGCAAGACACGGTTGGCACGTTCGCCCATAACCGCAACATCGGCTGGCAGTTGAAGGTCGGAACGACGACGCTGGGTAGCGGCGTGATTACCGCCACCGCCAGCCCGCAACCCTTCTCTCTCACGATCATTCCCAGGACTGGCGCGGCCGAATTGATCCTGAACGGCTCGTCATTCCTTCGCCGCGTGCGAAACATCAATCTAACCGGCTCTCATCAGGGCATCGGCTTGGTGACGATGCGGAATGGCGACGTGGATAATTCTGGCGAAGTTGACGCGGCTGACATTGACGAAGTGATTTCGGCCTTCGGCGCGACCAACAACCGCCCCGAGGACGTGGACGTTTCGGGCGAGGTGGATGCGGCGGATATTGATATCGTCATTGGCAGCTTCGGCGATGTTGATGATTGAGCACCCCGCCAACTCCTCTATACTAACCCCATGAGCATCTTCAAGAAGATCTTTGGCGGCGGGGACGGGAAGGAGAATGACCCTGGATTGATGGACATCATCAAGCAGGCCAAGGACATGCAGGCCGCCTTTCAAGATCAAACCAAGCAGGACTGGTCGCAGATGTCGAACTCCGAGATGATGGCGGCGGCTACGCAGAACATGGAGATGCTGACCGGGCAGAAGGCCGAGCCGCGCACGGCGTTTGTGAAGAAGACCACCTGCCACACCTGCGGCGGCGCGAAGACGCTGCCCACCAAGACGGCCTATGTGTATTGTGACTTCTGCGGGAGCCTGACTGACTACGACTTTCAGAAAGCCTGCGAGAACCCGCAATCGGCGATGCCGGGGCCGGCCTATGAGGAGCTCGTGCGGCAGACCAATGCCGACGCCCAACTGGCCCGGCAAACTAAAGACCGCGCCAAGTTCTTTGCGATTCAGGAACGGCTCTACGACCGCTGGGTGGAGCTGTGCCCAAACGCGGTTTCGCCTCGCGCTAAGAAAGACCCCGAGTACCGCGCGCAACTGGTGAAGTACATGGCGACCAGCGCGACCGTGAACGAGTTCGACCCGCAGTATCAGGAGCTCGCCGCGAAGGTGAACGAGCAAGTGCGCGCGATTCAATGGGAGGGCATGTTCCCTCGCGTGACCGCGAAGAGCGAGACGTTTTGGCCGATGTTCGACACGGTCATCGCGCAGCTTGATCATAGCTTCAATGTGTTAAAGGATCAGGGCGTGATCGACATGCATCCCGATCAGGCTCCACAGTCGCTCCAGCGCCGCATGGCGATCTCGATGTTCTGTCAAGGCTGGCTCCCGACCTTGCAAGAGGCGGATTCGGAGAAGATGATCGAGAAGACGGGCCTGAAGGGGGAGTACAGCAAACTCGAACCGACCGAAACAGATTTAAGGCATTGCTGCGGCTGCGGCGGCGACCTGAACGCTATGAAGGGCGGCAAGAAGATGGTCTGCGAAGACTGCGGAACCGTGGTGGATATTGAGCACCCGGAAGTGAACTGCATCAACTGCGCGGGTCTGATCAGCTTCCCGGCGGGCAAGCACCGGGTTCAGTGCCCCTACTGCCAAGCTGAGGCGCAGCGGCAGGCGTGGTAGGGTTAGTCAATGAGTCTGTAAGTCGGTGAGTCTGAGAAACGGTAGTCCCATACAGACTAACCGACTCACTGACTTACAGACCCGAAGGTTTAGAACCGGTAGTGAGCGAAGGCCTTATTCGCATCCGCCATACGGTGGGTGTCGTCCTTCTTCTTTACGCTGGAGCCGGTGCCGTTGTAAGCATCAAGCAATTCAGCCGAGAGCTTATCAATCATGGTTTTGCCGCTCTTCTTTCGAGCATTCTCGACCAGCCATCGAAGGGCAAGGGTGCGGCGGCGTACCGGTCGTACTTCCATCGGAACCTGGTAGTTCTGACCACCGACGCGGCGAGCGCGAACTTCGACATTCGGCATCACATTGGCAATGGCCTTATCGAAGACTTCGATGGCAGGAACACCAGCTTGCTCTTCGCATCGAGCAAGGGCGGTGTAAAAAATCTTTTCGGCGATCGTCTTCTTTCCGCCGAGCATCATGCGGTTGATAAACCTCTGAACCATCTCGCTGTTATAAACAGGATCCGGGGTAATGATTCGCTTTGGTGCAGCTCCTTTTCGTGGCATTTTCTTAAATCTCCTTACTTAGCTGCCTTCGGCCTCTTGGCACCATACTTCGATCGGCCTTGCTGACGGTTGGATGCTCCCGCAGTTTGTTGGGTTCCTCGAACGATATGGTAGCGCACGCCTGGCAGGTCCTTCACACGACCGCCGCGCACAAGGACGACCGAGTGCTCTTGAAGGTTATGACCAATACCGGGAATGTAGGCCGTGACTTCCGTCCCGTTAGTGAGGCGCACACGAGCCACCTTTCGCAGAGCCGAGTTCGGCTTCTTCGGGGTTTGGGTTCGCACGATCGTGCATACGCCACGTCGAAATGGATTCGACTTGAGCGCCGGTGATTTGGACTTCACCTTGGCCGTCTGGCGGCCCTTGCGGACGAGTTGATTTACGGTCGGCATAATTCGTGTTTAGCCCAGCGATTATGAACCAGGTGGGAGGTGCTTGTCAAGCCGGTTATAAGTAGACCTTCGCTCCGACACCACTCTTGACAAATTTTTGGAGAAGCTTTGTCAGCGTCTCGGCCTCTTGCTCGCTTAACTTTGAGGCAAAGCCCTCCCTGATGCACTCTTGAACCATTGGCCACGCCTTTTCCCGGGCGGCCAGACCCGACGGGGTGAGCACCGCAAAGAAGCTACGCTTGTCCGCGGGGTTACAAGCGCGTTCAAGGTAGCCATCGCGTTGGAGGCGGTCAACCAACCGGGTGACGCCACTCGGACTCAACATTACGATGTCCGCAAGGGCACCCATCGTCAAGCGCTGTTGGGGGGCTTGCTCCAAGCTCAGAAGCACTTCATATGTATCAAGGCCAATCTCGCACTCCTCGCCCATTCGCTTACAAATAGCTTTGATTAGGGCGCCGTGGGCTCGTATCAAACTCTCCCAAGCTTTGAGGTGCTGAAGGTCTAAGCCGCTTCTGTTCAAAACGCCCTATAATAACCTATAAATCACAAGATCACCTCAGTCGTGTGCTTTGAAGTACCCAAAACAAAGCAACTTTGGATCTTGCCGACGCCTTTGATCGTGCTCAGTTTCTCACGCACCAAGGCCTCATAGGCGTTCATGTCCTCAACGAGGATCTTGAGAAGGAAATCAAACTCGCCGCTGACGTGATAACACTCCAAGACTTCGGGGATCGTGGTAATGGCTTGGCGAAAGGCCTCAATGGGCTTGTCCTGATGCAACTGGAGGCTCACTTGCGCATAAACGGTGATGTGGTAGCCCAATCGAGTTGCAGAAAGTATCGCCACATACCGATCAACGAGACCCGCTTCTTCGAGCTTACGAACTCGTTGAAGGATACTTGGAGGTGAAAGTTGAACCTTTCGCGCTAGATCCGCATTCGTAATTCGCCCGTCGCTCTGTAGGAGTCGCAATATTGCGACATCGGTCTCGTCCAACTTTCCCCTAATGTTGTGATTTGCCTCTCGTGATACCAACTTCCTTCCCTCCAAGCCATACTACGGTTACACCCGTTTACAGAGTTACCGTATGTCAACAACATTATCCGCCCCCCAATGGGACACCCAGTCAATCTTCCCTTCTCTTGATGGCCCCCAGTTCGTAGCCGCCTTTGAAGCCATGAAGCAAACCTTGCATGGGCTAGAAGCCGACTTTGACGCTGCCGACGTGCACGGTGGTAAGACGTCCGCCCAAGCTCAAATCGTTCTTGAGAAGCTCCTTCCAGCGTGGAACCAAATGGAGTCCGACGCCCGGACCGTACGCGGATACATTTACCAATTCGTCTCAACCGACGCTAAGAATGAACTGGCGCAAGCCAAATTGAGTGAGATGGAGCCAATGTTCTCCCAAGCCGCCAAGCTTAAGCATCGCCTCATTGCTTGGGTTGGAGCCCAAGACGAGGCCGCATTGCTCATCTCGCCCGTTGGCAAGGAGCACGCCTTCTTCATCAAACGGTGTCAAACCCTCGCCAAGCACCAAATGAGCCCAGCTGAGGAAGCGCTGACCGCTGATCTCACCCGGACAGGCTCCACGGCCTTTTCCCGCCTTCACGGCGATGTCACATCTCAGATAGCGGTGGATATTGACCTCCCCAACGGCGTCCAGACCGTGCCAATGCCAGTTTGCCGGGCCTTTGCGTATGACCGGAACCGGAGTGTGAGGCGCCTCGCTTACGAAGCGGAACTCGCCCGTTGGAAAGACTATGAAGTTCCTCTGGCGGCGGCAATGAATGCCATCAAGGGTGAAGTAGGACTCTTGTCAAATCGTCGTGGCTGGGGTTCCCCATTGGAAGCAGCGGTCTACGACACCAATATGGATCTTGCCACGCTTGACGCCATGCTTGGTGCAGCCCGTGAAGCCTTCCCGGCATTCCGGAAGTATCTTAAGGCAAAGGCTCGCGCAATAAACGGCGAAGCCAGCCTTGACTGGTATGACCTCTTTGCACCCGTCGGCGAGGAAACGACCGAATGGCAATATGATCAAGGGGCGGCCTTCGTTTCCAAGCAATTCCACTCCTATTCACAACGCATGGGTGAATTTGCCGACCGCTCGTTCCGGGAGAACTGGATCGACGCTCAGCCCGCCGCCGGAAAGAGAGACGGCGCTTTCTGCATGGGAATTCGCTCCGACGAGAGCCGGATCTTGATGACTTGGAAGCCCTCCTTTGGCTCGGTGAGCACCCTTGCTCACGAACTCGGACATGGCTATCACAATCTCTGCCTGCATGGTCGGACTGAACTCCAGAAGGAGACACCGATGACCCTCGCCGAAACCGCGAGTATCTTCTGCGAAACGATCATCTCAAATGCTGCTATGGCAGAGGCGAACGACGCCGAGAAGATAAGCATTCTCGAGCAGAGCCTGCAAAGAGCAACCCAAACGGTGGTTGACATCAGTAGCCGCTTCCTCTTTGAGCAAGCCGTGTTCGAGAAGCGAACGACTCGCGCGATGAGCCCGAACGAGCTATGTGACATGATGCTTTGGGCCCAGGGCCAGACCTACGGCGACGGCCTCTCCGAGAATCGGCACCCTTACATGTGGGCGGTCAAGGGGCACTACTATAGCGGCGGTCGAAGCTACTACAACTTCCCTTACATGTTCGGTCTTCTGTTCTCGCTTGGCCTATACGCCATTTACAAGCAAGATCCAGAAGCATTTAAGGGATCGTACGACGACCTCTTGTCCTCGACCGGTCTCGCCGACGCCCCTACATTAGCGCGACGGTTCAACATCGACATCACGACATCCAAGTTCTGGGAGAACAGCCTGGCGATGATCGAGGCCGATGTGAACGAGTTTGATCGCTTAGTTGGCTGAGTTGCTGGGAGTAGCTTGGAATGGCTGGGTGTTGACGACGATTCCCAGCCACACCAAGCAACACCCAGCTAGGGCCCAGCCTTGGCCTGCTCCCAAAGCTCATCCCAGCGCTCTGGGCTAAGTTCGCTAAGGGGCTGATCGGAGCTTTGCTCCATCATTTGAAAGCGCTTCGTAAAGCGTGTCAGCATGACTCGTAGCGCGTCTTCAGGGTCTATCTTGAGCCAGCGAGCAACATTGACCACCGTAAAGAGTAAGTCTCCAAGTTCGTCGGCTTGCTCTCTTTTGCCACCACTTACAATCGCTTGATGAAGCTCCGCCAGTTCCTCGTGGAGCTTTTCAAAGACCCCCTCAAGGTTAGGCCATTCAAAGCCGGCGCGGGCGGCGCGCTTGCTGACTTCAAGGGCACACAGTAGTTGAGGCATCGCCATTGGGACGCCTTCAAGAATGCTCGTACGGGCCTTCTCCGTGCGCTTGACCTTGTCCCAGTTGGCAAGCACTTCCTCAGACGTATTTGCGACTTTGTCGCCAAAAACGTGAGGGTGCCTTCGCACAAGTTTCTCGGCTTGTTGCTGCGCGACCTGTTGCAAATTGAAGTCGGCGCGGCGATTCGCGATTTCTGCGTGCATCATGGGTTGCAAGAGCACGTCACCAAGTTCCTCCATCATCCCTTCTCGGTCTTCCCTGTCGATGGCCTCTATGAGCTCATACGCCTCTTCGATCAAGTATTTCTTAAGTGTGAAGTGGGTCTGCTCTAGGTCCCAGGGGCAGCCAGTCTCGGGCTCCATGAGCCGACCAACGACATCCGCGAGACCCTGCAAACCGCCCCGGTGGATGGCTTCCTTCTGTGCGGGAAGAAACAGCGCTTCCCCTTGAGACAGATCCAAAAGGTCAGGCCGGGCCGACAGAAGAACGTAGGCCGCTCCTGCGGGCCAACCGACCAAGTACCAGTCCACGTCCTCCCTCGTCCCAGGCCCAAGGATCAACCGGTCAACGCGCAAATCTGTCAACGTGCGGCTCGACGCATGAACAATCTGCCCCTCACCATTGCGGGCAATCTTCGCAATGGCTTCCTCAATCGTTTGAATCATGCTTCATCGTAGCCCATTCCTCCTCTATACTAAGTTCATGCAACGGGTCATGCTTTTTGTTCTTCTCCTCACGTTAGCCGCGATGGGGTATGCCCAATCCGCACCGTTCAGGGCCGAGTTCTCAACAGGTCGAGGTGAGTTCCGGATCGGAAGTCACTCAGGTCGTCCCACGGCTATCAGGGTCGAACTAAAGGAAGGCGGACGAGGCGTTATTCGGCTCATGGGTGAGATGTACTCGAACGCATACTTTTTTGGTCGCTGGTCCGGCGCAGGCTCCATCACGACGTTTCGAGTCGAAGATGCAACCATTCCAATTCAGGAGGGTGCCAGTTTTGCTTTGGTCCGGATTGAGGATGAAGTCCGCTCCATGCGATTTACCCCGGCTCCAGGACAACCAGTCCAAAATCTGATTCTTGTTCGGAGGAGTGAACTCGCATCGTCAATGCTCTACAGCACGGCAAAGAGCGTTCGCGTAACGGGGAGCGGCGACATGACGAATGGCGACCGCACCTATGAGTTTGCCGACTTCGCTCTGCAGATTCGGTCCGACAACACTGTCACTATGACCTCGCCGTTGCGCGCCTTTGGCTACGCCGTTGCCGAGGGAAGCGACCGCAATATCAACATCATCTTGACAGAAGTCAATGGTGAGCAGGCTGTCCTCCGCGGCATCCTATATGTTAATGCCAGCGGCAGCGTTGTGGATTCCACGTTCGAGGGAAGGACCAGCACGGCCCGCCCTCAGACCATTCGATTCCGATGGCGGCTGAACGCGACCGGTACCGAGACACCAACTACCCAGCTCTTCGTCCAGCGTGGCATGGGCAAGTTTAAGATGACCCCGAACCGGGCTGACCTGCCTGCCATGCCGATGGAGAACTACAACAAAGTAACGGTATCCCTCGGCGCGGATGGTGTCCTTACCCTCACTCTTGATGGCGAACGGGGCTTAAGGCGTGAGATCAAGGGCCGCTGGATGCAGCACGAGCCCAATGTTTACGGCTTCAATGTCACCTCGATCCGCTCCGGTACCAACCAAGACGCCTTTGGTGGCGGCACCATCGAGGTCTCAGGCACCCGAATCGTCCGCATCCGTTTCTATGGGAAAGGCGATAGTAATCAGTTCAGTTTGACCTTCGACGGCTCATAATAAGGTGTGAAGTTTCAGTCCGCCTTCCTTGATGCTCTTGCTGAGCGTGTCCTCATTTGGGACGGCGCCATGGGCACGCAGATCCAAGGCGCTGGGCTGACCCGCGCGGATTTCGATCTTCCCACCGAGGGCGTCGCGCAAGCCATCAAAGAAGCGGCCCAAAGACTCAACGGCGCCGACATGGAAGGCTGCAACGAGGCCCTTTGCGTCAGTCGCCCCGATCTCATCGAGGACATCCACCGCCGTTACTTTGCCGCCGGCAGCGATATTGTCGAGACCAACACGTTTGGCTCCAGCGGCCTTGTCCTCGCCGACTACGAGATTCCCGAGCTCGACTACGAACTCTCCAAACAGGCTGCGATTGTCGCCCGCCGTGCCGCCGATCAGTTCGAAAACAGATTTGTCGCCGGCGCATTAGGCCCGGGGACGAAGCTCATCAGCCTTGGCCAGGCCAAGTGGGACGAGATGGTCGAAACCTATCAGCGCTGCTTTGTCGGGCTGATCGAGGGCGGGGTCGATGTCCTCATGCTCGAGACCCTGCAAGACCTGCTCATGGTCAAGGCGGGCGTTGTCGCGGCCAAGCGTGCCATGGCGGAGACGGAAACGCTCAAGCCAGTAATCGTTCAGGTCACCATGGAGCAGACCGGCACCATGTTGGTCGGCTCCGAAATCGGCGCGGCCCTCAATATGCTCGAGTGCTTCCCCGAAGTCGTCGCGCTCGGCATGAATTGCGCCACCGGCCCGGTCGAAATGGCCGAGCACATCCGTTTCCTCGGGCAAAACAGCACGCGCCCGATCAGCATCCAACCCAATGCCGGCCTGCCGGTCATGGAAAAGGGCAAGGCCGTCTACAAACTGAGCCCCGAAGACCTTGCGCATCATCACGAGCGCTTTGTCAGTGAGTTCGGCGTCGCCATGTGCGGCGGTTGCTGCGGCACCACACCCGAGCACATCAAGGCAGTGAGCGAAAGGCTCAAAGGAGCCAAGCACACCGCTCCCGCGCATTGGATTCGCCATCGCGAAACGTTCGCCGGTTTTGATTTTTCGCTCGATACGGACGAGAAGGCGGCCGGTCTCTCGCTCGTTGGGTGCAGCAGCCTCTACCAATTCCAGCCCTATCATCAAGATACAAGCTTTCTTATCATCGGCGAGAAGACTAACGCCAATGGCTCTAGGGCGTTCAAGGAAATGCTCGCCGCGGAGAACTGGGAAGGCCTCACCGAACTCGCCCGCGAGCTTGAAGGGGAGGGTTCGCATGTCCTCGACGTCTGCACCGCGTACGTCGGGCGCGACGAAGTCCGAGATATGAGCGAGGTTCTCTTCCGTTACAACACCAAAGTCACGGTGCCGATCATGATTGACTCCACCGAAGTCCCCGTTATCGAGCGCGCCCTGCAGTGTTTGGCCGGCAAGCCCATCATCAACAGCATCAATTTCGAGGATGGCGAGGCGCGCACGCGCAAGGTTCTCGCCCTATGTCAGCAATATGGCGCGGGCGTCGTCGCGCTCACCATTGACGAGGACGGCATGGCCAAGACCTGGCAAAAGAAGGTCGAAATCGCCGAGCGCATCCTCGCCATGACCCGCGAATATGGCGTGCCCGACCACGATGTCTTCGTGGACTGCCTCACCTTCACTTTGGGCTCCGGCGATGAGGAGTTCCGGCAAGCCGGCGTCGAGACGATTCGTGGCATCTCGGAGCTCCTGGCGCGGCACCCTCGCGTGAACACGACCCTCGGCATCTCGAATATCAGTTTCGGCCTCAAGCCCGCGCTCCGAATGGTCGTCAATTCGGCCTTCCTCCACTACGCCCGCGAAGCCGGTTTATCCTCGGCCATCGTGCACTTCAGCAAGATCAAGCCAGAGAACCAAATTGACGCTGATGTGTGGAAAATGGCGAGCGACTTGGTCTACGACCGGCGCGAATACGCCGCGGTTTAGAGTGCGGGCAGCTTGCTACTCTCACCGAACCCGAGAGCTAGAACAAAGTTGGCTGGATTGGCAACCAAATATCGCAAATGTATAGGTTTTGGCCCTCAATGCGGTAACTGAGTTTGATGCCAGGTGGCATTTTTTGGTCGTGCATGAGTTCCACGACCTGAATCTTGTCTTTGGCTCTCGAACGCTTCACTTCGTTCAGCACGCCAACAAGGGTGGCCTGGAAAGATCGGGCGAACCCGTCGTAAAGGATCTCAAGCTCCTTCGATTTGGCCTCGGCGCGCTCGCTCAGCAACACCGCTGGCCAAAAAACTTGATAGCATTGGCTCTGAAACTCCATTTTCTTAGCCGTGTTCATTTGTTCAGCAATTGTAGCCGAACCATTGCGTCTTTATTGCCGTGGGATCACTCTCAAATTGGCAATTGATCATCGGAGTTGTTCTAGCGGGGTTCGTCTCGTTGGCGGCAAAGCGTAATGGCCCGGGGATCTTGGGCTTTGCCCTGGCCTTGGCGGCGACGGGTTTTTCCTTTAGTACGGGCGCCCCAGCATGGGTCACGCTGGTAGCCAGCTTGGGGATCGGGCTTGGGCTCTCTCCTTTGCTGACGCTCTCCGACGACAACCCAGGTGTGCCGGCGATCTTGCTGATTTCGGCCTCTGCGGTCGTGTGCGGCAGCGTTACGCCCGATCATGACTTCTTCGCCAAGGCGGCTCTGTTTGCTTCGGGAATCGGCATGGGGAGCTTGCTCACGGGGCGAGCCTTGGCGGGTGGCGGCGTGGCGTTGGCCACCTTGACCATCGGCGCAGCGGACACATTGGGCCGAGCCCAATTGACCAATCCTCAAACTCCGCCAGGGCTCGCCCTATCAGCGGTGGTCGTGGCTCCCCTGCTGGTGGCCTTGGGGTTGCGTTCGTTGTTAAAGTCGGATTGGAAGGCGATCGTCCTGGGTACGGCCTTGGTGGCAGCGCTTGGATACTTTGTTTGCAACAAGCTGTTACTCATAGATAGCGCAGGCTTCATGGCGATTGCGGGCGCGATTGCCGCGGGAGCGATCGTTTGGGCCTTGCCGGAGACCGAATCTTCCGAACCTGCTTCGTTGATCGGGGCGATTGTTATGGTCGCGGTGGGGACGGCCGCCTTTGCCGAAGCGCGCGGCCTCGGAATGGCGACCGCCGCCATCGCGGCGATTGCGGTAGGCCTCGTAAGCGGAAGAACCAAAGTACTGGCGGTGATTAGCCCACTGGCGGTGCTCGCGGTCTACCGAGGCTTTGGGGTGGTCAATCCTGCCGCTGCCAAGGCCCTTGATATTGGACAGCACTACGGCATGATCGGCCTGATGTTGGGAATCCTCGTTGCCTTCATCGGCGCCAGCCGCTCTGAAAACACGCCGTTTCCCGCTAGTGGCCTTGGATGGATCGCGGGGGCCTTGCTGTGCGCCTTCAGCCCCCTCGTTATTGGTGCCAAGGGTGCGGTCGGACTTCTCGTTGGGCTTGGCTTTGCCGGCGCAATTGGCCACCGAAATGCGCTCGCCGCCGGTATGAGCTTTATGGGGATCACGATCACCGGATATAGCCTCCTCAAAGATCGGCTCGACCTAACCCGTGAAGAGCGCCTACCTCTGTTGGCCGGGGTCGCGGCCGGCGTATTCATTTTGGTCATAGCGTCCTTCCTCCTGGGCCGTCAGAAGAGCGAGGCATTGGCATGAGTACATTTCGGAACGGCGGCGCGTTGGCCTTGGCGGTCTTGGTGGCCTTGGCGGCAGCCTTACTGGCCTACGGCGTTACCACCGAAGTCCCGATCGGGAGCGTCAAGGGCCAGGTGACGATGACCGAAAACGGCCTTCCCCTGCCTCACGCGGCCGTCATCATCCGCCCGAAGACCAACGATGACCTTCAGACGGCTCGTGTTCGATACTTCCGCACCGATGAGAATGGCCGCTTTAGCCTAGTGGGTATCCCAGCCGGGCTCTATGAAGTTGAGGTCAGTGCAACGGCTCACACATTGCAGAAGACGGCGAGATCATTGCTGGTAGAGGAAGGCAAAACGAAGAGCGTTAACCTTCCGATTGATCCAATCCCCCAGTATTTGGAGCTCTACGCAAGCCAGCATGTGTTCTCGCCCAACGAGATTGCCAATGTACAGATTCATGGATTTGTAAGGAGCGACACCTTGGACATGCGCCTGTATCAAGTATCCACTGAGCAGGTCATTCGCGAGAAGGGCCTCTACAACGTACTGTCGCCAATGGCGCAGAAGAAAGGGAAAGTTAACGCGCCGATCCTGCGAGAGAGTTCTTGGAAAGTTAAGCCTGACGATGCGGAGGGCACCTTTAAGGTCTCGATGCCCTTTGAGTCCCTTGACCCAGGCATCTACTACGTACAGTTTTCTGCTCCCCCGTTCGAAAAGAAGGGCGAACCAGAGGTTCGTGGCACCTACCTCCTCATTAGTGATTTAGCCTTGGTGGCCAAGCGCGCCAAAGACAAAGTCCACGTTTTCGCAACAAACATTGAGACGGGGGAACCCGTCGCAGGCGTTCCCATTCGCCTTGCGCACGGGGACGCCGTCCGCGACCTTGGAGTTACGTCGGCTGACGGGACATTGGAGGGGGCTCTGGCCCCTTCCGAAGCTAATTCTGCAATGCCAAGTGCATTGATCGGCCAACATGGCGACTCAAGCGCCATCGTTACCTTCTATGACTACGGTCGAAATTCGGATGGAATGCGGTTCTTCATCCAGACTGATCGCCCTGTCTATCGCCCGGGGGACGTGGTGCACTTTCGCGCCGCAGCCCGGCGGCCCGACGGAGCTGGCTATGCGATGCCACAGGCCACGACCGCCAGGTTCCAGGTTGAGGACTCGAACGGCAAGACCATCAAGGACCAGCAGGTACCCGTTACAAGCTTTGGCACGTTTTCTGGGGACTTCGTCCTTCCCGCCGCCAGCACTGAGGGGGTCACCCTCAATGTGCAATTGGATGGAAAGGCGGAATCCCGCTCAATTAGGATTGAGGCTTATCGGAAGCCGGAGTTCAAGATCACTGCGGCACCAATCAAGGAATTCTACTTGCGCGGAGAAAAGGCTCAGATGCGCGTCAAGTGCGAGTACTACTTTGGGGGTCCGGTCGTCGGCGCAGAACTCACCGCCAGCGTGGGGCGGGCACCGCTTTGGTCTTGGGTGGATCCCGAGACCGGCGAAGAGGAATCGTATGGCGACGGCTGGAGCGACTATGTGGCCGAAGCGAAAGCCGTTACCGACAATAATGGCGAAGCCATTCTGACGGTAGATACTCACCAAATCACTTGGGGCCAGTGGGACACCGTTGATCAGGAGTTGGTGTTCGACATCTCCGGTACGGAAGGTGATGATCGTTGGTTTGATGGCACGGGCCGAGTGATGCTTCTCCAAGGCGATGTGTCCATTGAGCCCACGCAGGATCGCTGGGTTGTTGGCCCTGGTGAGGCCGCAACCTTCACGTTCCAGCTCTCAACCCCTGATAAAGGGTCTGAGGCCATCAAGAACCGGGAGATTGTCGTGGAAACCGGCTACGAGATTTGGCAGGGCCAGAAATCGGTATTCACACCTGAAGGCAAGACTATTGTAAAGTCCAACGAGAAGGGCATCGCCACCCTGACGGTAAGGCCCCCGAATCCAGGCGACTTCCGCGTTCGAGCATCAACTCACGATCGCCGGGGCTCGGTTGTGCAGGCCAGTGGATGGGTCTCAGTATTTCGAGAAGGGTTTTCTTTCGGCGGCCCCGCGCCGGAATTACAGCTAATGCTTGACCAGAAGAGCTACAAGCCTGGCGATACGATCAAGGCTCTCGTCCGTGGTCAAGACTCTGGTTCGGTCTGGGTCACCCTTGAGACCGACCGGATTGTCGCCCAGCAAGTTGTTCCTTTGAAAGGAGGAGTTGCCCAAGTGGAGTTCCCGGTCAGCGAAGAACTCAAGCCAAACGCCTACATTTCGGCTAGCTTAGTTCGAAAGAAGCAATTGAGCACTGCCCAACGACGGGTAACAGTTAAGCTTACAGACGAGATCCTAAACATTACTGTCCGCTCGGACAAGCCAGTGTACAAACCGGGTGAAACGGCTCAATACACGGTAACCGCAAAGGATAGCCGGGGGTTACCGGTTCAAGCTGAAGTTGCCCTTGGCATTGTGGACGAGGCGGTTTATGCCATCGCAGAGGACGAAGACAATCCGGTTGATAGTTTCTACCCAACGCGCTACTCAATGATCAGTACTTACAATTCATTCCCGGAACTGTATCTTGATGGCGGCGACAAGGGCGATGGCGGTCGGGAAGTTCGAGAGAACTTCCAAGACACTGCTCTCTGGACACCGACAGTCCTCACCAATGCCGACGGTACGGCCAAGGTCCAGGTTCAACTCCCCGACAACCTAACGAGCTGGCGGGCAACTGCGACGGGAATCACAGTGGCGACACAGGTTGGAAAGGCGACACAGAACATTGTCGTGAAGAAGGACCTGATGGTCCGCCTAGCCACCCCGATGTTCTTAACCCAGTTTGATAAAGTGGCTCTAACGGCAACGGTCAACAACAGTACGAATCAACCCATTGAGGTACAGACCGAACTGAAGGCCGATGGTGCGACTATCCAGGATGAGGCCAAGAAGTCCGTTCGAGTTGAACCGGGACAAGCCGCCCAGGTGTCCTGGCAAGTGGAACTTCCCGAAGCGGGTGGAGCTGAGTTCACCGTGTCAGCAACAAGTGGAACACTCCAGGATGCCATGCGGGCCGAGGTTCCCGTGAAGGTCCATGGCAAACTTGAAGTTACAGGGGAAACCATGGAGGTCTTAGGTGAACGGAGCGAGTTCACAGTCCAGGTGGACCCTCAAGCAAAGGATGGTGTGCTCAAGCTGGCCGTTGCCCCCAACCTTATCGCTGCAATCGTGCCCACTATAGAGGCACTCGTTGACTACCCTTACGGGTGCATTGAGCAGACCATGAGCCGCTTTGTCCCGGCAGCCGTAGCGCGCCAGACCATGAAGCGGATGGGAATCGTCAACCCAGAGTTGAGTGCAAAGATTGACAAGGTCACAGCTCGCAGCCTAGTTCGGGTTAAGGAACTGCAAAGCAGCCAAGGCGGCTGGGGATGGTTTGAACACGATGCGCCGACCGCCTGGACAACGGCAAATGCCTTGGATGGTCTGTGGAGGGCAAAGCGAGCCGGCGTCCCTGTAGATCAAAGCCTTGTGGACCGAGGGTTACAATGGTCGCGACAACAGCTTGCTGGAACAGCTGATTTGGGAACCTTGGATGACCGCACAATGCTTGCGGCAGCTGTTTTGCGGTGGGGGCCTGACCTTACGGCTACCAAGGCGTTACAAGCCGCACCCCTGGTATGGAAGGATGGCAAGTTAGGTACGACAGCTTTGTGCTCAATGATCGTCGCTCTCGGCGAAGGCGAGAAGCGCTCATTGGCCCTTCGCGAGCTCGCTCGCCGAGCAAACGAGAGCCGCGACATGATCATCTGGGATGATTCCTGGGGCGCCCGCAGCACAGCAATGGCGTTGGAGGCGCTGATGCACGTTGATGCACAGGACCCCCGGGTTCCAAAAGTCGCACGCGGGCTGATCGTCATGAGCAAAGGCGATCGGTGGCAATCCACGATGGACACGGCGCTCGCCGTCCAAGCCCTCATTCCATACATTGAATCCAGGGGGATTGGGACCGGCACGATCCGAGTGCTCCTAAATGGCACCGAAGTTCCAATGCACGGTCAATCCTATCGAGAGGCTTCACTACCCATTTCTGCCATGCGGGCTGGAGCCAACAACGTCACTGTCCGTAGGACTGGTGATGGCTCTGGATTCATGAACTGGAGCCTGAGCCAAACACCCATGCGCCAAACAATGAGCGCCGTTCAGGGAGACCGCCTGCAGATCAAGCGAACGTTCCATACGCTATCTGCCCAGCGAATGGAGGATGGCACGATGAGCTTACGCCCTAGCTCCAGCGGAGTCACAAGCGTTCAAAGTGGCGAAGCCTTCCGGTGCATCGTCACTATTGACACAAAGAAGCCCTTGCATTATGTGTTGGTGGAGATCCCTCTGCCATCCAATGCAAAGGTCAGCGAGCGGGATTTCAATGAGGACTGGAGCTTCTGGTACTCGGGCATGAACCTCCTGGACGATAAAATTGCTTACTTTGCCAACACTATCCCAGTTGGCCGAAGCGTAATTGAGTTCAACTTGCGAGCCGAAGCCGTTGGTACGTCCTCCGTCCTACCAGCTCAGATCATTGAGATGTACTCGCCCGACCGACAAGCTTCAACTGCTAACTTAAGGTTGGAGGTTCGTCGGTGACCACGTGGTCGGCGGTGGGCGTCATAGCATTGGGGCTTGCGACGACGGGGTATGTAGCTTCAACACCAGGGATGCACGTTGCGGGTGAGTATTCGACAAGCCTTATTGGCCGAACTCCAAATCAACGCCACAATGCTGTGCAGGCAGTGCAAGAGGTGAACGGTATCTGGGTTCAACCTGGCGAGACTTTTAGCTTCAATAGACATGTGCGAGGTTGGACTAAGGATCGCGGCTATCGCAAAGCTCCGGTGAGTTACAACGGTCAACTAGTAGTTGCCTGGGGCGGAGGAGTGTGTCAAGCTAGCACAACCCTCTACAATGCAGCCCTGATCTCAGGCATGCAAATCGTTGAACGTAACCGCCACCACTTTGCCCCAAGCTATGTGCCGCCAGGCCGCGATGCCGCTGTTGCTTATGAAAACATTGACCTAAGATTTCGTAACCCGTACCAACAGCCTGTACAAATTACCGGCAAGGTTGAAGCCAATCGAATTGTCTTTCAGATCGTGTCCTCCAGCCCTGAAGCAGAGCCTAAGGGTGTTTATGAAGAAGTCCGGGCAATTCAACAACCTCGAACCTTTACCATTACCTCTAGCGAGAGAAAACTCAGAAATAGCGGTAAAGCAGGATTTGAGTCGCTTGTATGGCGAGATTGCGGCGAATTTCGCGAATTGATCAGCCACGATAACTACCCGACCATGGATAGAATAATTGAGGAGCGGTAATCTATCGAATTACCTGGCCCTTCCACCCTAAAAATGTGGAACTCTCCCCATGTTGCTATGGAGTCTTTGCGAGTATTGCCGTTACTTTTTGTCGCAATAGCGAACATCGCCGCTGGGCAGACGATATACGACGGTAGCGTCGTGCAATCGGAATTGAACGCCGCGATTGCGGCAGGGCAGACCTCCTATACTCTTCCTCCTGGCCGGATCAATCTGAGTGGGAGCCTCTGGCTTCCCCCAGGAACCAGCTCCTTCACCTTGAAGGGACAGACAGGCTCACGTTTAGTCCGGAATTCAAGTTCGGATTTTCCGCTGGTAGTTGTTGGGACCAATGGGGCACATGGGTACGATAACGGCGCGTTTACAGGACCTGCAACTTCCATAGCCCCAGCACAAGAAGGAAGCATATCACTTACAAGAATTGGTGGTCAGGCTCTTGTACCTGGATGGTATGGCCTGATTGGAACCAATCCCCAAGACGACTTTGTGCGTACCGCAGACGGAGCTACAACCTTTGCCTTCAAGCGCGAACTCGTTCGTGTATTGTCAGTAGCGGGAAATGTCGCGACCCTCGAAGGCCCGATCGGTCGAAGCTTTGGAACCGGGGAAATGCGGTTCCTAGAATCCCAGGTAACGGCTCAGCACGACAAAAAAGTATGCCAACGCATATCTCTGCAGAACCTGGTGCTTGATGGGACGTCGGCAGTTGATGGAAGCAAGGTCTCAAAGGTTCTCGTCATAGGGGTCACAAACGGTGTCTACGTTGATGATGTATCTGTGTCGAGTTTCTCCACTTCAGGTATCAGCGTTTTATTCTCAAAGGGTGTCACTATAAATCGTGCTCGCATATCTCTGGGGCGAAACGATGCCTTGGGTTACGGAATTGAGTTTGTCGGGAGTAGGTTTGTAACGGTACGGAACTCCAATTTTTCAACAACGCGCACTGGCGTCCTCTTTCAAGGGGGAACAATGGACGCGCTCGTCGCAGACTGTCTTGGCCCAACCCTCAATTTTGATGTTGGTCATGGACAGGGGGAGAAACGTCTCACCTATCGCCGCGTCCTCGCCGATAAGTTCGCCGTCGCCAACACGGCGTGGCGTAGGGGCGTTGATGGGGCGACCATCGAGGACTGCACCGCATTTGACTCGATCACGGTAAATGCTGGTGCTTCCAACGTCCTGATTAAGGGTAAGTATTCGGGCCAGGCATCCACGACACCGATGATCGTTACAACCACAGTCACCGGTGGCAACGGCATACCGAACGGTGATTCTTTCGTGCACTCGTTGACACTAGAAGATGGCACCAGCCTCGGAACCCCGGACAAAGGCTATAACTTGTATATGGTTGAATCTTCTCCCGATGGCCCGTGTATGCTGGGCTCCCTAACAATTCGAAATTGGACCTTCAAGACCCTCTTCGGTGCACCGTCTAATCTGAGGTTCACTCGCACCACAAACTCGCCGACAATTTCCATTCACAACTCAACCTTTGAGAACGTTTACGAGTACGGCGCGCCGCTGTACTTCGGAGCCAGCGGCACCAATCGCTGGAACCTTGACCTTCAGGGGAACTCGTTCAATGTCCCAGGGCAATACGTTGTACAGTTCCATACGAACTCCACAGCCTCGTGGACAAACCTGAGCAACCTGATCAATGGGAATCCCGTGACCCTTGCAAACGTGAACAATCCTGGTGCCCTTCAGTAGAAGTGAGTCACCATGGTCGGGGGAGGTTTGATCCGGTTGTCTTCTCTAAGGACTCAATGAGTCGTTCAGCTTCTGCTGATCGGCCCATTTGATGCAAAAGAGCAGCCCGGAAGAAGCCGTCCGGCATGGTGGAGTTAAGGCCCTTGAGTGCTTCATTCTCTTGATGAAGAGCCATGACGCACGTTGCCCACAAGGCACCCAGCGACGGCTGAACGGCCCCACTCTGGCGAAGGGTGTTGGCTGCTGCAAGAGCCGCCTTCCAGTCCTTCACGGCCACTGCAGCTTCGGCCTTAAGTTGGTAGGCCTGAAGAAAGTCCGGTTGATGGGATAGCAAGTGATCCACGGTAGTCATTACCTCTCTATGCTTACCTTGCATGGCCAGGACGACCGCTAAGTTGTATTCCATCCGCACATCATCGGGATGCGACGCAAGCGCGATGCGCAATATCCGTTCCGCGGTTGCGTAGTCCCGCTTGTCTGCATTGACCATCGCATATGCCGCCGCAATGGCCGGGTCATCAGGGTGATCTTGATAGGCCGGCTTCAACCATGGCTCCGATTCGGCCAGTTTATTGATGCTATAGAGGGCCAGTCCATACGCACGCCACGCATGCGGCTCCTTTGGCTTTAGGAGGACCCAATGCTTGGCTAACTGTTCGGCTTCGGGCCATCGGTTCTGCCGTTCACACAAATTGTACAGGTGCTCAATGGCAATGACCAGATCCGGATCACCTTCATAGGCAGTCCTCAAATGCCGCTCTGCGGTTGCATCATCCCCCAAGAACTCTTGGATCATCCCCATCCTCGCTTCCCAGACGGGCGGTTTGAAGAGTCCAATAGCGAGGGCCCGCTTATACTTTTCGTAACTCCGGCGTGCGGCAGCATCCGCCTCCGGAATCTGTGCTTCAATCTTGTTATCGAACACATACTTGGCCACACTGAGGTCCTTCAGGGCCTCCTTTGACCAGTACTGCACGATACTTGAGTGAATCAGAAGGGCGAATAAGGCAAGAAACGTCAACGCAAACGTATGCCCTGAAGTCGTCAACTTAGACTTCTCCTTGAGCTCGCAACGTTGCATTCGCACATTGGCCCTGGTAAAAAGTCGCACAAAAGTTATGGTCAAGTAGGCAACGATTCCACAAATCCCGAGCGAGAGCAAAAATGGAATCTGCTCATAGAGTCCTCGCACAGCATAGAAGCAAAAGGCAAAGACGGCAACCATGAAGAGGTCTTCCCATAGCGCGAAATCATACTGGCGACGGGGCTGTAACCTTCCTGCGCCCTTTCCAAAACCGAAGTACAACGCATTGGTAGGACACACATCAACACAATCCAAACACTTCATGCACCCTGCATCCACGACCATCTTATGAAGCTTAACTTCTTCGTGGACCCTGACATTCGATGTGCATACCGCCGTGCAATGTCCACATCCCATGCATGCATCCGTGACCCTAATCTTGCCTTTGGCGAAACGATCCGCAACATAGAAGGCGGCTCCGTATGGACACGCATAAGTACAAAACCCCTTGTTGCCCAAAAAGATGACGGCAAGAAAACCACACACGACGAAAGTCAGGGCAGCGATGCCAGGTGTTGGGAAAGTTGCCCAAAGGTCATCGGTACGCAGGTGGGCTACAAAAGCTGGCATTGGCCGGCGCTCCCAAATTCGCAAGAAGGTGGGCCAAACAAACATGTAGAGGAACGCGAAGATGGGTACGAATACCAAGAACCGTGATCGGAATGGCTTGGGTTTGATCTTCAGTTTCGTCAATACATGTCCACAAAGGTCTTGAAGCGCAACGAGATGGCAACCCCAACCACAGAAGAACCGACCGAAGATTAAGGTACTCAGGATAGCAAGGGCGAAGAACACAAACCCCGCATTGACGAGTCCCGTCTGGAGGGTCTGCATCGCTTCGCTCGGCTCAACCGGTGATACCGTTGACCCAGTCTTGTTATAGAAAGCTACGCGAACTGCAACAATGAGGTGAATCCCTACCAGAACCGCAGCTCGCCACTTGGTGCGGCGCGATTCGCGGACCTTGATTTGGGGCAGGGGCGATAGGCTCACTGATGAAATGGATATTGGTAATCCGTTGGAGGATTGAAGGTCTCCTTAATGGTACGAGCGCTGAGCCAACGGTAAAGGTTCAGCATGGAGCCAGCCTTGTCATTTGTACCGCTATTTCGCGCACCGCCAAAGGGTTGCTGGCCAACGACCGCCCCCGTTGGCTTATCATTAATGTAGAAGTTACCGGCTGCATTCCTTAACTGATTAGTTGCAAGCTCAATTGCGCTTCGATCTTGAGCAATCACTGCTCCTGTTAACGCATACCCGGAGGTCGAATCCACTAAGGCTAGGGTCTCCTCGAAGCGGTCATGGGGATAAGTGTAGATGGTTAGCACCGGTCCGAAAATCTCTTCGCACATTGTCCGGTACTTGGGATCGCGAGCTTCGATCACGGTTGGATCGATGAAGAAGCCTATAGACTTATCATAGGTGCCCCCAACAAGGATGGTAGCCGTCCGTTTTGCTTCCTCGATGCAACTTGCTATTGAGTCAAATGACCTCTCGTCAATTACGGCATTGATGAAGTTGGTGAACTCCTCGGGTGGTCCCACCTTGAATGACTTAACCCCGGCGACGAGCTTTTCCTTAACTTGATCGGAAATGTTTGACGGAAGGTAGGCGCGGCTCGCCGCGCTACACTTTTGACCTTGGTACTCAAATGCACCACGAAGGAGCGCAGTTGCGACCACGTCTGGATCAGCACTGGAATGAGCGATAACAAAGTCCTTGCCTCCTGTCTCACCAACAATTCGTGGATAGCTCTTGTACATGGAGATATTTGCCCCGATCGTCTGCCACATTTGGTTGAAGACTCCCGTAGACCCCGTGAAGTGAACACCGGCGAAGTCCGGGTGGCTGAAACAAATCTCGCCAATGGTTGGCCCGTCTACGTAAACCAAGTTAATGACTCCAGGCGGCAATCCAGCCTCAATCAGGATCCTCATAAAAAGAGATGCGCTATAGACCTGAGTGTTGGCGGGCTTCCAAACCACGACGTTCCCACACATCGCCGCGCTGGTGGGTAGATTTCCTCCGATGGCCGTGAAGTTAAAAGGCGTTACGGCGAGGACAAAGCCCTCAAGCGGGCGGTACTCCATGCGGTTGTGCATTCCAGTGCCGCTGATGGGTTGCTGCCTATAGATCTCGCTCAAAAAGTGAACATTAAACCGAAGAAAGTCAATCAGTTCACAAGCACTGTCGATTTCGGCTTGGTAGGCATTCTTACTTTGTCCCAGCATGGTCGCCGCATTCATCTGGAAGCGATATTTGGTGGCGAGAAGGTCCGCTGCCCTCAAGAAAATCCCCGCCCGGCTTTCCCAGGACATTGAAGCCCACTGCGCCTTCGCTGCCAAGCCAGCTTCAATGGCCGCCCGAACATGGGTTGCATCGCCCCCATGGAAGGCCCCCAAGGAGTGAGCGATGTCGTGAGGCGGGTGGATGGTCTTGGTCTTGCCGGATCGGACCTCTTGCCCTCCGATGAACATCGGGATATCCTTCTCCTGACCCCTGAGCTCGGCCACTGCCTTCTGGAGCTCAAACCGTTCGCTAGAACCTGGGCCATACGACAAGACGGGTTCGTTGGCAGGGATCGGGTAACAAAAGGTGCCGAAACTCATGACCTGAGTGTACTCAGTAAGACGCCCTCCCGAGCCAGTCGGGAGGGCGCCTGGATGACCTTTCTGACGCTTGATTACTCGTCTACTTGTCCGAAGTTCGCAATCACGATATCAATATCGGCCGCATCAACTTCGCCGGAACCATCAACATCCCTAGCGAATTGGAATCCGGGTGAGGACGAGGTCTGCCCAAAGGCGGCAATCACAGCATCAATGTCGGCGGCATCCACTTCGCCCGTTCCATCTGTATCACCATTGGGTAGTGTGAAGTTGAGGCCGCTGATGCTGGTGCTAGGCGGAGTCACTACGGTCTGGGTGCGGCGCAGCCACATCAGACCGTCCACCGACACATTGTAGGACGTGTTTGACAACATCCCGGGAACGTTTACATAGTATTGTCCGAGGCTGTTCGTCGTGGTCGGAATCGTAGCCAGTAACGCTTGGGTCGTCGCATTGCGCACTTGTATCGTGATCGGCAAGCTAGCGTTCGGACTAACCCAATCCAAGAAGGTGACCGTCCCTGTCAAGACCCCTGATGCCGAGCTACCTTGGAGGCGCAAGCGATACAGCTGGATGCTCGTCGGAGCATTGGTTTCGTATACCTTTACATAGTAAGTTCCAGCGGCCAGAAGATCAATGGCGACCGACTCAGCTTGAGCGGACGGGTTGGCGGCTGCCGTAGCAACCGTCGTCCCAGCACCGTTCAAGACCGCAATTGCGAGATCTGCTTGGTTCAATGCATTAACTGAAGAACCTGTCGAACAGTTACCCGTTTGCGGCCCAGATAGGTAGGTGGTGCCAACAGGGGTTACTGTTGCGGTCAAACGTGTCGCTGATGCAACCGTGATCTTGAACATGTCCACCTCGCCATCAGCGTCGATGGACAGGCTAGTTGCATTGCTTACATTCGCAACATTGCCAAGCGTGATGTCGGAAGATGGGTTGAATGCTCCAACGTTTGCTGCTGTTGCCATATCGTTGTCTGGCTCGTTAGCATCACCATAGTTTCGTTGTCCACCACGAATGTCATCCTGCTGCGGTCCGTAGTAGCTATCGTCATAGAACGGCTCCATTAGCTTGGTGCCTTGAACCGGGCATACGTGTGCAAAGCCGATTCCATGACCGTGCTCGTGGGCAATAACGTTGAAGAGGAATCGATAGTTGTTAGCTGAATCGCCCCATGACTCCGTGCCATCAATCACCATATCGCCATTGGTCGGGAAGCTGTTGTAGGCAAGGATTCCGCTGGGCCCATCAATCGGATGCATCGCAATCCTAACATCGCCTCTCGTAGCCGAGCCTGGCTGGCCCCAGTCGCCGTTGTCGTCCCATGGATCGGTTCCATTGGTAACACGCGTGTACTTTAGGCCAGTAAGCAGGGACCAACGGGCGAACATTTCATCGAACTTGGCAATCCAAGCCGCGCGATTGCCGCCGAACTTCGCATCCATCCCAGCAAACAAGTTGCTCGCTGCCGCCGGTTCACCGGCGCCACTCGGGATATTGAGACCATCGGGAACAAAGCTCCAACGAATCGTCGCTGGATCGCCCTGACTTCCAGGCCATCGACCCGCGAGGTTGAACTGATTAGGAGCCGGCCAGCCTTGAGTGGCTTGCATGGCCGCTTGGAAGGCATTCACCACGGACTGATCCGTGCCCGGAGCAAAGCAGACCGCGACCGGATCCTTATGATGGACTCCCTCCAATTTCTGCTTAAAGGAATTGTACGCGGCGGTATTGATCGCGCCGCAGTTCGAATCCTTGGTGGCAGCATTAGTCGCCAGGATCGCGCCAGCGGATGCAATCCCAGCAACGGAAAGGGCAATGAAAGTTCTTTTGACCATGAGCGTATTCAACTAATTAGTGTATCAGCAATCGTGCCAAATCCCAACGAAAGCGGTCAACCCTAGTAAAAACTCAGTTATCCGTGCCCCCAAAGTTACTGATTGCAATGTCAATGTCAGCCGCGTCCACTTCGCCTGATCCATCTAGGTCTCCATCAGTTGGCGGAACTCCGGTAGAACCAAAGTGTGCGATAACACGATCAATGTCTGCTGCATCCACTTCCCCGCTACCATCAGCATCACCATTGATAACACTGAAGTCATGAGTGATGGCTGGAGCTGCCAAGACCTCCACCGACTTTCGGAGCCATACCGAACTATCAATCTGCAGAGTGTAGTTCTGGCCAAAGGTGAGAGCCGTAGTGTTCACGGAATAGTCGCCATCCGTGTCGGTCGTCGTATTGAAGCTGGCCACAATCGCTTGAGTCGTTGAGTTCCGAACCGTCACCGTGAGCGGAAGACTTCGATTTGGATTGACCCAGTCCAAGAACGTGATTCGGCCGGAGATGATCGCAGGCAATGTCTGCCCGACGAGGTTCAACTTGTACAGTTGGGTCTGAGTTGGGCTATCGGTTTCGTATACCCGAACATAGTAAGACCCTGGTGTTGGCAAGTCCACCGTTGCCGTCTCCGCTAGGCCGACCGCGTTACCCGTTGCAGACCCAAGAACGGTTCCCCCCGCGGATTGAACTTCCAGTGCAAGGTTTGCCGCGGCAAGCGCATTGAAGGCGGTTCCGGTATCGCACTGGCTCGTTTGGGGTCCAGACGTGTAGTTCGTCCCAATCGGGGTCACAGTCGTCACCAGCTTTACTGGTCCCGTGGTCGTGATCTTGTAGAAGTCCTGTGCCCCATCCCGGTCTATCGAAACCGTGCTGGCGTTCGCGGGCGCCCCAGAGGTGCCGATTGTGACATTTGAAGCCGGGGCAATCGCGCCGGCCGTGGACGCGCTGGCAATGTTGTCGTTCGGTTCGATCGAATCGCCATATTGACGCTGAGCCGCTCGCACATCATCTTGTTGGGGCCCGTCAAAGCCCGTAGCAAGGTAGGGCTCCATCAACTTGCTCTGCTGAATGGGGCAAACATGCAAGAGCCCGATCCCGTGCCCGTGCTCATGGCCAAGCGTATTGCGAAGGAACCGATAGTCGTTGGTGGAATTACCCCAGTTATCCGATGAGTCGATCACCATATCCCCATTGGATGGGAACATGTTGTAAGCAAGAATGCTACTAGCACCGTCAATGTTCTTGCTAGAGATTCGAACGTCGCCGCGGAGACCATCCGCTCCAGCAGTACCCCACGCCGCCCCATCGTCCCAAGGATCAGCCCCATCGGTTACGCGAACGTAGGTGAGGCCAGAAAGTTGAGACCAGCGCTGGAAGATCTGCTCAAACTTTGCAATCCACAAGGCACGGTTGCCGCCGAACTTCGCATCCATGGAAGCGAACAAAGTGCTGGGGGCAGCGGGCTCCCCGACACCATTCGGGATGTTTAGGCCATCAGGAACAAAACTCCAACGTAATACGCGCGGCGAGCCCGCCGCACCGGACCATCGGCCCGTCAATTGGTATCGTGCGTTGGGATCGGGCCAAGCCCCATCTTGAGCGTCCTGCAAGGCTTGCTGAAAGGCATTCATCAGCAGGGGATCGGTTCCCTCAGCGAAGCACACCGATACCGGCCCCAGCTCTTTCACATGAGTACGCTTCGCAAGCTTTGCGGCAAACTGCTTCTTGAGCTCCACGTCATACTGAGCGCACCCGGATCCGCAAACATTCCGGTTGTGACCGATGACGAACGCGGCTCCAAGGGCAGATACGGCAAGAGAGACCAAGAACAGGCGGCCAAACATAACAAAGAAATAGAGGGCGAAAATGGGGCCTTTTGTTCGTTGTTTAATGTTTCCCCGTATTTTTACGACATTTTATCAAGGTCTATCTTCTTCTTAGGCTTCTTTTCTGCTTCAATGGCCGCAACATCTTCGGGTTGTCCAACAATCGCATCAACGCCCTCGCCGCCAACCTTTTCCCAAACTCCCTTCTGGGTCTTCTTGTAGGTGGTAAACCCCTTTTGTCCCGCATGATCGGCACCGTGGTGCTTCCTTGTCCTGACCTGAATCTGGCTCACCACGCGGCGGCAATCAATGCCGCACGTTGGACATACCGTCAGGGGATCCTCGTCAACACGCTGTAACGCTTCGAATCTACCCTTGCAGATCATGCAGTCCCAATCCACAGGTTCGTACTCGTAAATGGGCACGGATTAGTTCTTAAACTCCATTTGAGGTGAAAATTGCCCAGCTTTAGGCCTAATCTAGCATAAATATCGTGAACGGATCGCCGCGACTATCCGACAATACTATGGCGCATGCCCTGCTTGCCCTGAGACAACAGGGGCGACGAGCAAAGCGCTAGAAGAAGGACGGAGCCATGCTCCGTTTTTTCTTGCTCGGAGCAGGCACAATATCTCGTGGACGCTCTGAATGCTGAAATTATCGCCTGCGCGCTCTGCCCTCGCCTTCGAGCTTGGTGCACGGCGAAAGCCCACGAGAAGCGCGCTGCCTTCGCAGAAGAGACCTATTGGGGGAAACCCATCCCTAACTTCGGCGATCATGAGGCCAGCCTCTTGATCGTTGGGCTGGCCCCAGCCGCCCATGGCGCAAACCGAACCGGACGTATGTTCACAGGAGATCGGAGTGGCGACTGGCTTTTCCGTGGACTCCATGCCGTTGGCCTCGCGAATCAGGCCGAGGCGTCCTCAGTACGCGATGGACTCCAACTTAGTAAGGTCCTCATCACCGCAACGGTCCACTGCGCTCCTCCCGATAACAAGCCAACCCTGGATGAAATTGCCAATTGCCGCCCCTATCTTCAGCAGCTCTTGAGCAAGGAATGGCGCGGTATCTTATGTCTAGGCGGAATTGCTTGGCGAGAAGTCCATCGGAACCTCGGCATTCGTCCATTTCCGGCCTTCAGCCACGGCGCCACAACAGATGGGCGTATCATCGGTTGCTACCACCCTAGCCAGCAGAATACTTTCACTGGACGGTTGACCCGAGAGATGCTGGAGGAACAGCTTAGCCGCCTGGCGAGCTTGGCTGGTTGAAGAGGTAAGCCCGCTTCACTTCGAAGTTCTGTAAGACTCCTCGGCGAGAAATCGTCAACTTCACTGTTGAGTCCAAATCTCCTTCCATCTTATCGGCAAATCCGCGATACCCAATGTTCAGGGCATCTTGTCCATCCAAGCCAAGGATCATATCTCCGGATTTGATTCCCGCTTTCTCGGCAGGGCCTCCAGGCGTCACGCTAACAACGATGTAGCGCTGGTATTCAGGGTAGTACCATGCGTTCAACCCGACCCCTGCCTTTGGCGCATCAGCGGTCTTGCCGGTGAAGTTATCCAACCACACTCGACGCCGCTTTAGATCAATGATCATGTTGAAGTTCTTTAGGAACCCAAACCCGACAGTACCGTCGTGGTCACTCGAACTACTGGGGCGGTCAATGATGTTCCAAACACTTTGCGGGGTTGGGACGCTGAAAATCTTTAGATTCTTGAGTTCAAGGTTCCAAGCCTCCACCGCACCGCTGGCCACGAATGATGTGCCCATGAAGTCTGGCTTCCTGCCCGACGTCCAGAGGCCGATTCGCTCCAGAACGTCCTTATGGGTTGTCGCATAGAACGAATTGCCCGTATCGAGGGCCAGGGTCATTTTCTTGCCATCCGTGGTTTCGGTCGAAAGTTCAATCGAGTTGACCCCTTTCGGCAACATCTTCACCAAGAAAGTTCGCTTGTTGTCTGGCACCCGCTTTGTGAAATCGAAGCTCTGTGGATGAAAGATAAAACAACTTCGCTGGAGATTGATCTCCAGAACAAAGTCCTGCATCACTTCCATCCCCATGATGCCGTTCGCGTGCGTGTTGTAGCTAAGGGACTGGCTACCGCCCGGTTGCTGCACGGCCGCCATGTCATCGGGCGTCCGAATCTTCTGCTTGCCTATGGCGAGAGTCTTGATGGGAACGGTGGAGGCCGCGAATGAGCCCACAAAGTCGCGCAGAGTCATTGAACCTGTCGCCTTCCCGATATTGATATTGTCGTTCAACACAAAGGAACCGGAGAAGCCGGTGTCAAACATGCATGAAACTTTTCTGCCATTGACAGTCGCCTCGGCGACGATTGCATTGTCGCCGATGATGAATGGAACTTCAATCCCGTCGGATTGGGATAGAAGAGATACCGCTAGAACCGCAGGAACAAACATGGCCGTAGGATGGAACGCGCTGGGGTGACCCCGAGTTTCGCGTGCCCCCCATCATACCAAACTGATCTTAGGGTAAAAATCGCGGCACGTTGTCAGTGCATACATCAAAGTGGTGCTGATAATCGTCCGAGGTCATACGAATGAAAAACCTACTAGGAGTCTGGCTATCGCTCGCGGCCAGCGCCGCTTTGCTTACTGGTTGCAATTCCGCCAGTGAATCCACGGCTAAGAGCCCCGAAACGAAACCCACCGCAAACGCTAAGAGACCCGCTCCACCCAAGGATGGCCCGGCAATCGAAGGTGAGACCATCAAGCTCGGTCTAGTGGCCTCGCTCAACGGAGAGCTGAAGCCCTGGGGGGATGACAGCAAGCTTGGGGCCGAGTTGGCCGTTGATGAAATCAACAAAGCCGGCGGCATTAACGGAAAGAAGATCGAGCTTCTGGTGGAAGATAGTAACTCAAAGCCTGAGCAAGGAAAGACGGCCGCCGACCGGCTCATCAGCAAGGGGGTGGTCGGAGTAGTTGGCGAAGTAGCCAGTGGGATCACCGCTCAGATCGCAGACTCTGCTTACCAAGCGGGAGTCCCGGTAGTTGCTGTTGGCGCAACTCGTACCGACCTGACCGACATTGGCTCCAACGTCTTCCGCGTTTGCTATACCGATGACTTTCAAGGGCCCGTCATGGCAAAGTTCGGCTACGACGAGCTTGGACTGCGGCGGGTAGCTGTGCTAACCGACCAAAAGCAACCCTACTCCCAAGGACTGAGCGAGAGCTTTATCAAGACATTCCAGAAACTCGGCGGCACGATTGTCAAGGAAGAGTTTTACAACTCCGGCGACCAGCAGTTTAATGGTCAGTTAACCAACATAAAGGGCTTAAACCCAGACGGAATGTTCTTGAGCGGATACTTCACGGAGGTTGGCCTGATAGCTCGCCAAGCCCGTGACGTTGGCCTAAAAGTGAAGCTCTTGGGTGGTGATGGCTGGGATAGCCAAGAACTCATTAGCGGCGGCGGCGAAGGCATTGTGGGCGGCTATTTCTGCAACCACTACAACGACAACGAAGATCGCAAAGAAGTCAAGGACTTTTTGGCTCTGTGGAAAGCTAAGTACAACGGCAAACTTCCAGGTACCACGATGGGCGCGTTGGCCTACGACGCAGTCACCCTGATGGCCGACGCCGTCAAGCGAGCCCCGACACCCAATGCAAAGGGGATTATTGAGGCATTGGACGGCACGGAGAACTTCCACGGTGTCAGCGGCACCATCTCCCTGAAGGGACACCAAGGCAACCCACCGAAGCGAGCCTTGGTCGTTGAAGTCACCGCCTCCGGAATCAAGTTCCGCAAAGCCTACGAGCACTTCGAGTGATTGATCCTACGTGTATGACGGCAGGGCTGGACGCCTCAGCCCTGCCGCAGCAGCTCTTAAACGGCCTCATGTTTGGGGCCATTTATGCGCTTGTCGCGCTGGGCTACACGATGGTCTACGGCGTGCTCAAGCTCATCAACTTTGCTCACGGCGAAGTGTTCATGGTGGGCACATACACGGCGCTATTTGTTTCTTGGCAAATGGGCTATTTTCAAGGTGCGCCCGGAATGACGCGCGCCTCGGGCCCGGCGGTCCTGTTGCTGATGCTCGTGGCCTCGATGGTCGTATGCGGGCTGCTCGGGGTCGCCATTGAACGGTTTGCTTATCGCCCGATGCGAAAGCAAGCGAGAATCGCGTCTCTGATCACCGCGATCGGTGTGTCCATGCTTCTGCAGTACGGTGGCGCGCTGGTCCTTCCCGTTTCACCACCTCGATCCATTCTCGAGCAAGTGAATCCCTATGACGGCAACCTCTCGATACCGCTGAAACCCCGAAATGCTTCCCTTGCCGCCTCCGTGGATAAGGCTCAAGCCGAGGAGAAATTGGCAGCTATAGCGCTTGAGCAGCGGATCAAACAAGAGGGGGTAAGTAGCGAATTCGATCTTAGTGATGAGGGTAAGAAGATTCGGGCCGCAAGCCAAGCGGCTGCTCAGGTATCTCGCGATGCCGAAAATCGCTACAACGAGAGCGGGATGTCCCTGAATGTCCCCTATGGTCAGGGCATCATGTTCTTAGCCACGCTTGGCTTAATGGGCGTACTGACCTACCTCGTCATGTTTACGAAGACTGGCCGCCAAATGAGGGCGGTCGCCCACGACTTTGACTCAGCCTCGCTGATGGGTATCAACGTTGATCGAATCGTTACCATCACGTTTCTTATCGGGTCTTCACTTGCCGGGGCCGGCGCGATGATGTGCGCCACCTTCTTAGGCACCCAACTGACCAGCTTTGTTGGCGTTACGTGGGGCGTTAAGGCCTTTGTAGCCGCCGTTCTTGGCGGGATTGGGAACATTCCCGGCGCAGTGCTAGGTGGCTTGCTCATCGGGGTTGCCGAGACTCTCGTCGTCTGGGCGGGTGGCTCTCAGTACAAGGATGCCATTGCCTTTGTAATCTTGATCTTTGTATTGCTGGTCAAACCTGGCGGGCTTCTGGGCTCAGCCAAGGTGGAGAAGGTATGAAGTTTTGGGCTGTTAGATTAGGATCAATCGGGCTGGCGGTCTTGGTGTCATTCGGCATCGGGATGATCGCGCAAGGCTCGAGCGGAACCGTATCACGACTCATTGCCCTTGCCGGACTCTACGTCACTCTGGCCGTGAGCCTCAACCTCATCAACGGTATTACGGGGCAGTTCTCCATCGGGCACGCTGCTTTTTACCAAGTCGGTTCCTATACGGCCGCCTTTTTGGCTTCAATCCTCTTGTCTAGGGGTGTCATCAGTAACCTTGGCACGCCTATTCCATGGGTTCTCGTTGCCGTCGCTACCTCCCTAGTCACAGCTGGAATCGCAGGGCTCTTCATTGGATTGCCGTCTCTACGCCTCCGTGGGGACTACCTCGCGATCGTCACGCTAGGCTTCGGCGAAATCCTGCGCATCATCATCCAAAACACGCCCCAGTTGGGGGGATCGTATGGGATCAATTCGCCGAAAGCCTTCGTGGTTCCTTATGTCTGGATGCTGACATTCCTTTGCGTTGGCGTATGCCGTAACCTCCTCCAAACGGCTCACGGGCTATCCTTCCTGTCAGTGCGAGAAGATGAGGTAGCCAGTAGCGCAATGGGCGTTAATGTCACTCGAGTTAAGGTGGCGGCCTTCGTTATTGGGTCGGCTTTTGCCGGGGCAGCTGGAGCTCTGCTCACCTTCAATGAAGGCTTCATTAATGTCAATTCGTTCACGATGGATGTTTCGTTCATCATCCTGACGATGGTGGTCCTCGGTGGAACAGGCTCGGTGACCGGGTCCATCGTTGCCGCCCTCACTCTATTTATCCTTCCCGAAGTGCTTCGCGATGCTCCGGCGATGCCACTCAACGCCGTCCTCGGGACGCTGGCCGGCATTGCGCTACTCGTCGGCACCATTCGCCTTGCCATGGATCACAAAGGGCTTGGCCGCTCAATTTGGATGCCCAAGACCTACATGGGGATTGGGATTGCGGTAGCGGGGGGCGTCGTCGTTTCTGTTCTCGCCA
The DNA here is from genome assembly GCA_020850835.1 of Fimbriimonadaceae bacterium. Classification (GTDB taxonomy): domain Bacteria; phylum Armatimonadota; class Fimbriimonadia; order Fimbriimonadales; family Fimbriimonadaceae; genus JAFLBD01. The sequence goes on along the minus strand of JADZDX010000010.1, from coordinate 6,879 downwards.
ACTATCTTCCGGCCCTCACCAATAGAACCATTCCGAGCGCTGAGCTGAGAATGGTGATTTTTTCGGCGGTCTTGGTAATCATGATGTTACTCCGACCCCAAGGAATCTTCGGAGTTCGAGAGCTTGGCTTGAAGTCGTTCTTCCGGAGGGCCAATGCCTGAGCCGATCCTTTCCCTTCAAAATGCCACGATCCAATTCGGCGGATTGGTTGCGGTGGATAATGTCACATTCGATATCAACGCCGGCGAGCTATTTGGCCTCATCGGGCCAAACGGTGCGGGTAAGACCACATGCTTCAACCTCGTTACGGGCGTTTACAAGCCGACGGGGGGCAATATCCTCTTCAAGGGCAAGCGTATCAACGGGATCCCGCCCCACAAAGTCGCCAAACTTGGGATCGCCCGCACGTTCCAGAATATCCGCCTCTTCGGAGCGTTGAGCGTGCTGGATAACGTAGTTATCGGCGGCTTCTTGCGTAACCGGACCAACATCTTCGCATCCATGGCCTACCTTCCAGGCGCGATCCGTGAAACGGAGCGCCTTCGGGACCAAGCCATGGCGCTCCTTGAGGTGATGGACCTCGCCGACGAGGCCGATGGACGTGCGGCAGATCTTCCCTATGGCAAGCAGCGCCGCCTTGAGATCGCTCGTGCCATGGCCACTCAACCCGACCTTCTCTTGCTCGATGAGCCCGCCGCTGGCATGAATCCCCAGGAGAGCGAGGACCTGATGAACACGGTCCGCAAGCTGCGCGATGACTTTGGCAAGACTGTTCTCCTAATTGAACACGACATGAAGTTCGTAATGAACTTGTGTGAGCGCATCGTTGTCCTTGACCACGGCGAAGAAATCGCCCGAGGTGTTCCGGTCGAGATTCGCAACCACCCCGAAGTCATCAAGGCTTACTTGGGCGAGGCTGTTTAGGGTTTATTGGGGTTTGGGGTTTGGGGTAGGGCGAAGCCGTCACCAACTCGCCATTGGTCAATGCGTTTCGAGCCGCCGCACGGAGCCGCAGTGCGTTCAGAACTAGACCAACTCATCCAGAAGACCTTAGGCAAACTGATCTAAGAACCGAAGGTCGTTCTCAAGGAAGTGCCGGAGGTCATCAATCCCCGTAGCCATCATCGGAATTCGCTCCACACCGAGCCCGAACGCCCAACCCGTATACCGCTCTGTATCAATGCCGTACCGCCGCAAGATATTGGGGTGGATCATTCCCGCGCCTCCCAACTCGACCCAGCGCCCACCAAATAGCTTCGGTGTGGAGATCGCATAGTCCACCCCTGGTTCGACAAATGGGAAGAAATCAGGCCGGAATCGGACTTTGGCCTCGCCTCCAAACATGGCACTGGCAAAGGCATTCAGCGTGCCCTTCAGGTGCGCCATCGATACACCTTCATCCACCATAAAGGCGTCCACCTGATGGAAGGTGTGGCTGTGGGTCCGGTCAACCGCCTCATTACGGAAGGTACGGCTCACGGTGAACATCCTGAGAGGGGGCTCGACATTCTCGAAAACATGCCCTTGGAGGGCTGTAGCCTGAGTTCGAAGTAGCACATCATCCGTCACATAGAACGTGTCCTGCTCATCCATCGCCGGATGATCTTCTGGATAATTTAGAGCTGTAAAGTTATATTCAAACTTTTCAAGCTCGGGGCTCTCACGGTACTCAAAACCAAGCCCAACGAAGAACTCCTTGATCTTGTTGGTCGTAAGTTGCAGGATGTGTTCGCGCCCCGCCGTCGATCGCCGCCCCGGCATCGAAATATCAATGCGCTCTCGTTCAAATTGTTCGGCCCGCTCTCCCGCCTTTAATGTCGCGTGGCGAGTATCCAGTTCCTGTTGCACCCTGAACTTGGCTTCATTTACTGCCTTGCCGAAAGCTGGCCGCTCGTCGTTCGGGAGTTTTCCAAGTTCACCCATGAGCAACGATAGCTCACCCTTCTTCCCAAGATAGGCGGCCTCCACGTCCTTTAGTGCACTTGTGCTTGACGCACACCCTAATGCGGACAACGCCCGTTCTTCGATCGCGTTGATGGCATCAAGTGTTGTGGACATTTAGAAGCTAGGATGAACGAAACTGCCAGGAAACTTCAAGCGGGTCACATCGGGGCCTACCGGACGCTATCCAACTTTGTTACCTGCCAAAATACTATGTGCCTGGCATTTTGAACCTTTCCGTACAGCAGCTTACCGACGATACGCCCGAGACTCTAAATGAGTTGTACGCTAACTTGCGTGAAGCTACTGGCCCGGCAAAAGTAACCTTTTGGAAGCGCATCTTTGGCACTCGGGTGTTGGCCGTCAGCGAGTTTGCCGACCTCGAAACGCTCAACGAGGCTGAAAACAAGTTCATTATGTCCAGCTCCTTCAGAGAATTCGTCGCGGAGGGCGAAGCTCCTGAAGATATTGACCGCTTCGAGATCATCTATCATCAAGGAGTCACGCATGTCGATGTCCCCATTGATGGTTACTGCAGCACCAACCACCATGTTGCGGCACCAGGGCACGTTTCCGACGAGTTGAACGAAGCCAAGTATATTTTGGACTCGCTCTGGCTCATTGAGGGCTTCCTTGGTGCCTATATTGGGCGGAGCCTCATTTCACCCAGCCGACTTGACTCCCTGGCCTTTTGGAGCGACGTTACAGCGGCCGAAAAAGCAATCCCGATCCGTGTCAATACAAACCTTCGTATGTACCGACGCCTAGCCTGATCATGCTTCCCTTCATCTTCGGACACCAAGCGAAGGTTCAGGTGGACCTAATCTGGAGCACTGACTGCCCTGTTGCCCAACGCTGGGTTCAAAAGGTAGCCGCTTGGCAGCATGACCACCCCGAAGCGCAGGTGATCTGGTGGTTCCCAAATGACTCCTTGCCGGCGACCCAAGCCTATGCCAAGCGGTTCCGCTTGACGGGTGATCTCCGCGCAACTCAAGGGGCGGACCTCGCCTTTCAATTTGCCTTGGACCGCTTCCCATCGGCGGTCGTCCGCCGGGAAAGTCAAGCGGTATTTGTGGGGGGAGTGGGGTTGTCTCCTAACCCAGACTCCCGGTTCCTGCTCGCGGAGGGCTATGCGGCGGCAATCGCCGGGAAGCCGATGATCCCGTCAAGATCTGAGCCTCAAGGTTGTACACTTCCCGACCCACTCATAGAGAAACCCAATAGTCCCGTTTCGTACCTCAAGCACATCAAGCCAACCATTGTGCAGTACTGCCTACCCTGCCACTCGCCCGGTGGCGCAGCCCCATTCCGCCTAGACCGCTATCCCGATGTCCGCAGGTGGTCGCATATGATCTTGGATGTCCTGCGGCGAGAAAAAATGCCCCCCGTTCGACTCTATGACAAGATTAGGAACACGGTACCTGGCCCCAGCAGTGTTGCGATTGAACAGTTCCAAGTCTGGCGCGACTTCGGCGCCCCAAACGGATCCGGTTCCGATAGCAACCCAGGAGTTCAGCAGATTGCCAAGAATAGGACCGAGTTTCTGGTCACGAGTCCGAAGATGGGGCGTTTTCGCTTTATAGATGTCTCATTACAAAAAGTTGAGCGTACGAGCGGCTATACGATCATTGGTGCACCTCAAGGGAGTGTGCGAATGGTGTGGACATTCTTGGCCCCACCCTCTCCTCGCCCACTCATTGAGGACAAAGGTGAAAGATGGAAATCTATTCCCAAAGAATGGGAATTCGTGCACGCAGGGCTTCCGAATAGTCCACTCACTTCCGTACCGTACTTCTTCTCAGCCAAAGGTCGGAGGCCCATAGTTCGCCTCCTTCTGTACGGCAGTGGTGAACAGCGGTCTGTCAAACTCTCCTTAACGCCCCTTACACAGCCTGAAGCCAATCCAGCACGATCGCTGCGATTCCCGTTTGAGCCTGGGCGATTTGCAGCCTTCAATGGCGTCGTGGATGTATCAACCGCGATTGATTTTGCTAACCCAAAACGTGCCTTGAGCTTCACCGCGATCAGTGACCCAACTCCCTCAAGCGTAACTCTCTTTGGGCCGAATTCAACTTGGCTATTAGGCAAACTCATGGCGGGAAGCTTTATGCCCACGGCTATCTTCTCATCCTCTGCCACTGCTTCACAGATTGCCCTAAATGTCACCTATGGCGATGACAATATGAATGGACAGCCTGGTCCACGCAACATCACCTTTGGTGACAATTGGAATGAAGCACGGTTAGAGGCTTATCTGGTTATCCCGGCCGCAAACTGACGACTACTTAAACTTCACAGAGTCCAAAACTGGCTCCACCAAACTGGCGGCCTGGTCTTCCTTGCCCGGCAAGGTGGAAAACGTAATGGTGTATGCCTTATCGCTATGAAGGGCTAGGCAGGTCTTGATCGCAATATCCTTTCCATTCGGCCCAGTTGGCACGTGCGAACTCAAGATGGCCCATTGGCCATTGGCAAGCATCTTGCGCTCAAGCTTTGGCTCGTGTCCCTTCGTGGCAATAGTGCGAAGCTGCTCATCGTTGGCCGCAACAAGCTTGGCAAAAGGCAGGCCTTGTCCAGGAGTTACGATTACATTGATGTTGTCGGCAAATCCGCTCCCAGCGGTCGCGAGGTCAAAGGCCACTAGCTTGATAAAACCCGATCTACTGGCTTCCTCCATCATTGACATCATGCTAGCAACCGTGGCATTCCCTTTTGCCAATTCAGCCATTTTAGCTTTCCATTCTGAATTCGAAAAGTCAGCGATCTTCCAGCTCGAAGGCAACGTTAACTCAAGATCAGCAAGCGAGACCGACTGACCTTCAGCAGGCTTGAGGGTCTTTGGCATTGTTGAAGCAGGAGTTTTCGATTCTGTAACCGGTGATGCCGCACATCCAGCAAGCACCAGCAACGGCAGTGAAACCAAGAATCTCATGCCTTACTTAAACTTAGCCGAGTTAGCGTCAAACAGGCCCTTCAGCTTTGTGGCCGCGGTGTCGTAGGCATCCTTGTCTGTCCAAGTGTTCCGCGGATTCAAGATTTCGGAAGGTACGCCATCGCATGCTTTTGGAATCGCAAGGCCAAAGATGGAATCAGCTTCAAAATTTCCGTTTGCCAACGAGCCAGCTAGGGCCGCGTTCAACAGGGCCCGCGTGTGCTTGAGGCTCATCCGACGCCCAACTCCATAGCCGCCGCCAGTCCAGCCCGTATTCACCAGCCACACATTGGCGCTGTGCTCCTTCATTTTTGAAGCCAGCAACGCAGCGTATTTGGAAGGGTGAAGCGGTAGGAATGGCGCACCAAAGCAAGTGCTAAAGGTGAGTTGTGGTTCCGTGATTCCCGCCTCCGTGCCCGCAACCTTCGCCGTGTATCCATTCAAGAAATGCTCCATGGCCTGCTCTGGTGTCAGCTTGCTGATCGGGGGCAGAACGCCATAGGCATCGCAAGTCAAGAAGAAAATATTCTTGGGATGTCCGCCCATGCTCGGCGAAACAGCGCCGTCAATAAACTCAAGGGGATACGCGCATCGGGTGTTCTCCGTCAGGGATACATCGTCGTAATTCGGCACTCGTTGATCATCCAAGACAACGTTCTCAAGGACGGAACCATACCGAATGGCGTTCCAGATTTCTGGCTCTCCTTCCTTGCTCAACTTGATAGTTTTCGCGTAGCAACCGCCTTCGAAGTTAAAGACGCCCTTGTCGGTCCATCCATGTTCATCGTCCCCAATCAGGAACCGATCTGGATCAGCCGAAAGGGTTGTTTTTCCGGTGCCACTCAACCCGAAGAACAAGGCGGTGTCGCCACCCTTACCGATATTCGCGGAGCAATGCATGCTCATCACTCCCTTGAGGGGCAACAGGTAATTCAGAATCGAGAAAACCGACTTCTTCATCTCGCCCGCGTACATCGTGCCGAAAATCAAGACTTCTTTGGCCGCGAAATTGACAGCGATCACGGCATCCCGGAGTTCGCCATTCACGTCACGCTCATACTTCTCCCGCGAAAGATTGACAATCGTCCATTCGGGAGCAAAGCTCTTAAGTTCGTCAAGGGAAGGCCGAATTAGCATCGTCTTGATAAACTGGGCATGATAGGCGTTTTCCGTAATCACGCGCACATTAATGCGATGGTCGGGGTCGGCACCCCCAAAGGCATCCACGACATAGAGCCGATCCTTCGTCGCGAGAGCAGCTTGGGCTTTTTCGCGGAGGATTGAGTACTCGGACTCTTCCATCGCAATGTTGTTTTCCCACCAAATGTTCGCTTCGCTGCTGGGCTCACGGACTGTGCGCTTATCCTTGGGCGTTCGGCCCGTGTACTTCCCGGTGTAGGCGACCAAGGCACCGTCTGCGCTCAGAACGCCTTCCCCGTGACGGATAGCATGTTCGATTAACTCGGGGGTAGTTAGATTTCGATAAACGTCTTTCGCGGATTCCACATTGAATCCAGTGGTGTTCGGAGTTACTGCAGCCATAAGAGTTTCGGATACGGCGCACCCTTGCGCCGGATTATTGTTGAGTTCCTTATAGGATACCCGGTAAGGGGGTTTGACCCTGCTAGGCCCGGTAACCGGACCCGTGGCTTTCGCGTCAAACTAACTGGTGATGTCATCGGCGTTTGACCAGTCGCGGCCCGATTCATTCGATGAGGATGTGCGGCTTGTGGATCGCTTCTTAGGAGGCGAGGCCGAGGCATTTGACCTCCTCTATTCTAAGTATTACGATCGTGTATATGCAGTGGCCCAAGGTGTTCTATTGCGCGCCGATGAAGCCGCCGACGCCACTCAGGAAATCTTCACCCTGATCTACCGTAACTTGGTGAAGTTTGACAAGCGAAGCAAGTTCAGCACATGGATCTACCGTGTTGCCGTGAACCGGAGCATCCAACAAGCACGCTCAATCAAGAACCAACGACTTAATGTGCCCCTTGATGAAGCGG
>JADZDX010000009.1 GCA_020850835.1 Fimbriimonadaceae bacterium | reverse complement strand
CGAGAGGTTCGTAACTCGGTGATCACTCGTTATGTTTCGGATCCGTTAGGGAGTGTAATTCAAACTAGGAACTCATCTGGCACGCTCACGTCTTCGACTGAGTTTTGGCCGTTTGGAGAAGTGAGAACCTCGTCCGGCACGAATCCTAGCCCTTGGGGTTTTGTTGGTACTCTTGGCTACTATGCCGACATCACTTCTCGGCTTTATGTGCGAGCAAGGATGTACAGGCCGAATCTTTCGCGCTGGATGACCGTTGATCCGCTTTGGCCAGGCGAGGCTGCATTTGTTTACGCATACGAAAACCCAACATTGAAGGTCGACCCGACTGGCAGACAAGCCATCGACCCTTCTTGGACCCCAGACTTTACGCCAGTTTGGACGACGAAGGATAATGTTACTGACTGGCTATGTAACTGCATATCCTGCCTAAACAAACTATACGATTCGGTGGGCCAAGCTTACAACGGCTCGAAGGGCTTTAACAACGCAATGAGACACTGCGTGGGAAGTTGCTTAGCTGTACATAGGTGCGGGCCAAAGTGTGCTCGCCTTGTATACCTGCATGAGCCTCAATCATGGCGGAGCATCGAAGGCCTGAAGGATTCCACTAAGGACCTTACAAACAATGGATACGGATTCTGGGCTGGATCACAAGTTCCTAGAGTCGATTGCCACAAAACATGCGGGGCTCTGTGGAATCAGGGGTACCTGCTGTGAATTCGCGCAGAACATACGCTTCCACTTTCTTGGGCCTCGCGATTTTGATCGTGGCCGTGTATGGGTTCTTCTTTGTCGGAAATCCGGTGTTGATTGCGAGAAGCGACACTTCCCAGGTCGTAAGACTTGATGGGCGCGAGATCGTGAGAAGTGAAAGGCTATATCCAACAAAGCCGGTTTACCACCTGAGCGTGACAAGCCAGGGAAAGACAAGAGAGTATGAGCTATACCCGTGGGCCAGCGAAGACTCGGCCTCGGTGGTTGCAACTAAGGGGGAGTTACACCTAAATATTAGGTATAAGCGAGTGAAGTAGCTGTGCAGAAGTTTGCACGCTTTGTAATAGCAACTACGATTGCAGCTCGCGCGCTCTGAGTTGCCATCGCTCCGCGAGTTCAATGTCACCTTGATTTCTTGCCAGAGCGGATAGCAAATCTGCTGCTTGGCGATGGCCCCGCCTCTGTAAAAGATCTAGGTGGGGAATCGCATCTTGCTCTCTGCCAGAGTTTAGGAGGGATAAAGCTAGCAGGCGACGGGCTTCATCGTTGTATGGGTTTTCGTTTACCAACCCATGCCAAAGTTGAGTTGGCTCAATACCGACTGCCTGGGATAATTCCCCGAGCATGCCCGGTAGCAGGCCCGCGTCGCCCTGAAAAGTACTAACCCAATCCATTACTTTGCGGACCATCTGGAGGTCTCCGAAGTCGATGGCAAACTTAAATAGGGGTGCGGCAGCCTCGAGACGCCCCTCGCCATTAAGGGCTGCAAGCCAGGCTGATTTTGCCGAGGGCCAATCTCCGAGAGCGATATGAGAGAGTGCGACGTTGTGGAGTGCCTTCCATCCTCTGATGCCTGGATCAACGCTCGTGAAGACACCATCTGTATTGCCTTTCAATGAAGCCTGGTAGTGCTGAATGGCCGACTGGTGGTCGCCTTTGGTTGCCTTGAGTTGGCCCAGAAGAAACAGTAGCTCGGGGTCATTGGGAATGCGATGAAGCGCTTCCTCGCAAAGTTTGCATGCATTGTCTACTTTGCCCAGCTCTTTCAGTGAGCCAACCCACAAAGCGTAAGCCTTTCTAAGGTGTGATTCTGAATCGCCGCTGACAGCGGTACATCGCTTGAACCATCCGCACGCGACCCTATGGCGCTTCAGATAGTGAGCCGTCATTCCAAGGTTGAATAGGGCAAACGGATGGCGAGGTCGTTCCTTAAGGTCCAGCTTCAAAAGATGCTTGTCACGCCGCCTCTTCTTTTCCTGGCCCTCATGTGAATTATCGTAGCCCGAATGAAGCACGTGGGCGTTAGTCCACGCCAAGATTCCCGCCGGGTTTGCTACCCGAAGGGACGCAATGATTTGCTCGTGAATGTAACCTTCCCATTCAAGTTCAGGGTAATTGCGAAAGACCTTGACGTGATCTACTTCGGTTGCAGATCCTTGGGACTCCAAGAAGCGGACTTTGACGATAAAGCCCATGATTTCTTCTGGCGCGGAGAGGACAGCGTTTTGAATCGTCTCTCCAGATGCGATTGGCATTGTGTCGTCCGCATCGACCCACAGAATCCACTTGCCCTTCGCATCCCTCATGGACTCAGTTCTTGCTTTAGCAAAACTATCGGGCCAGTCGATTGATCTGACTGTAGCGCCGCATTGCTCAGCAATTTCACGGGTCTTGTCCTTCGAACCAGTATCCAGTACGAGCATCTCCCGAACAAACGGCTTAACGCTTTCAAGACATGCTTTGATGTTCTGCTCTTCATCCCGAACAATCATGCAAAGTGAAATGTCTGCGGCCTCGGCAAGGCTCTGTGCGTTTGCAATTCGCTTCTCGGGTTTTCGATCTTGGTTGAAGCGGATACGCTCAGTGGACACCCCACTCAAATGAGAGGCAAAGCCACATTCAATATCGTTCTGCCATTTGGCCCGGTAGTACTGCTCATTCCTGCTGAGAAGCTGGTTAAGGTTATGGTTCGTGGACCGCAGGGATTTCGATCCAACGTGATGAATGAACGACTTGGCACTAAGCACTAGACGGTAGCCGGCTCTGAGAATGCGGTAGCTAAGGTCGTTGTCCTCGAAAGTCCCGATGCCAAAGCCAGTATCAAAGGTGCCGACTTCCTTTAGGACACTGCGCTTCACAGCAAAGCAGAATCCGACCAGCATGTCGACCTCGATGTCGTCTCGCCCGTGACGAGCGAAGTCTTGAGCGAATAATCCCATTGTCTCAAGCGAAGTGTAGGTGGGCGCCACTTGCTGGAAGTGGCTCGAATAGTTGGTGAAGGGTCCGGCCGCACCAATCGATCCTGATGCCTCCAGCGATGTAAGCAAGTGCGCCAGGGCTATCGGAGACACGACCGTGTCACTGTTGAGAAAAACTATCAGCTCAGCGTTGCTCCGTTCAAAACCCGCGTTGCAAGCTGCCGCAAACCCATGGTTTTCCTCTGATCGGACGAGTACGACTCCATCGGGCACCGTGATTGGCTCCGGCGAACCGTCGTCGACTACGATAACGTTTGAGATGTTGTCGCCACAGTCTCGTAAGCTTGCAAGACAGTCATCTAGTAACTCTTGCTGGCCAAAGGTTGGAATAATGATGTCGCACTTGCCGGCACTCGGGTTGCGTTGCGATATGGCTGCCGCCTCCAATCCATGCGTTTTCAGGATTTCTGGCAAGTGAATGTGCTCGACAAACTTGTAGTTCTCTGGATGAGTGGGGTGTAAGTTTTGCAAGAGCGGATTTTGGTCCCACGCTTTCCATACCCGTTGCCACCAATGTGGAGTGATCTCATCCCGGTGACTCCAAGTATTTATCTTTTTCCAAATACGCTCATCACCACCGGCGTAGCTAAGGTGATGAACAATCCCAAAGCTCTCGTTCAGAAAGAGTTGCCTACCACCTGTGTATTCACGAATGAACTGGTGCTCAACTCTGTTGAGGGCAACCATAATGCAGGGAGAGAAGGGCTCCCGCGGGCGCACGACATGCTCAGCATCTTTCCAGTACGTGTCCCATCTAATGTGAACTCGGTCAGCCAGGTCACTTTCCGCGATTCTCACGAGGTGGTCGAGCAGGATTGGCTCGATAACCTCATCTGAATCGATTGTAATCGCATGGCTATGACCGAGATCCCGAAGGTGCTGAAGGGCTGCTCTTCGGTGGGATGTCTCGTCGTCCCATTCACCGACCACCACCTCCGCTCCTGCTCCCTCAGCGATTTGTATGGTCCTCTTCCAGCCGCCCTCCTTGCCCGTCCAATCAACTTTACTAACGAAAACAAATCGAGCGATGTCTACGACTGAGTTCAACGACGCCCTCAAGAACGTGTTGTCATCGTGAACACAATAGGCGGCGCAGATCACAAATCGAATTCTAACCCATGCTGTGCCAAGAATTGCGATAGACGCGTAAGATGTAAGGACTTGAAGCCGAGAGATTATTACGATGGTGTGAATCAGGCAATCCTAAACGTTGTGCCCAAAACAGCTCGCTGCATATTGGAAGTGGGCTGCGCAAATGGTGAGTTAGGTGCCCAAGTCATTCAATCAAGAGGGTGTGAGTATTGGGGAATCGAACTCGATGAGAGTGCTTCCGCCGCCGCCAAACAGAGATTGACACACGTGCTTAATGGAGATATTGAAGCACTAGACTTATCGCTTCTTCCCCTTGATCACTTCGACTGCCTCATCTTTGGAGATACCTTAGAGCACCTTGTCAATCCAGAAAGTGTGCTGGTACGCCTGAAGCCGCACTTGAAGATAGGGGCGCACCTGATTGCGAGCGTACCAAACATCGGCCACTGGACTGTTGTACTTGAACTTCTGCACGGTGAGTTTGAATATGGGGACAGTGGATTGCTTGATCGCACTCACCGAAGGTTCTTCACTCCCGCCTCGCTTCGGAAAGCCCTTTGGAGATGCGGATTTACCGTAAAGGGTGAAGGAAGGACATTACTGGGCTCGACAGAATGTGATGCAATTGTAAGGGCGGCTAGTGACTTGGGTGTAGGAACTGAGATTGCGGCGCGGGGGCTATCCACATATCAGGTCTTGGCGTTTGCTGAGATGCAACCAGATTTGGACCGTCAACCCGAAAAGCGCGAACTCCTTCTCAGATCCAGGGTTCCTCTTAGCGATGCGGTTGTAGGCAAGTTGTCCGTCGTCATTGTAACTTTTCAGTCCGAGTCGACGATTGAAGAGTGCCTTCTGAGCGTGTTAGGGAGCCTTACGGAGTCAGATGAAGTCATCGTCGTCGACAACGACAGCAGCGACGGAACGTGTGAGAAAATTGAGGATATTCGGCGGGAGTGGCCCCAAATTCAGCTTCGCAGAATGAAGTCGAACCTGGGTTACGCTAGGGCTGCCAATACTGGCGTGCACATTTCTTCTGGCGAATACATAGTGTTAGCTAATCCAGATGTGACTTTTGTAGGCGATTGGAAGGAAGCTTTTGTAGAAGTGCTCGAATTACCAGGTTGTGGTGCCGTAGGACCAATCTCCGATCGCGTAATGGGTAGGCAGTCCTTTGCAGCTCGATACGACCACGAAGCCAGCGCACAAGAGAGTGCCGAATTCTGTGCCCAGTTTTATAGGGAGGTTGAAGAAACCGCTATGCTCATTGGCTTCTGCATTGCGCTAAAGCGAGAAACGCTGAGTGAGTGCGGTCTCCTTGACGAAGCACTATACCTAGGGGCGGACGATCTAGAGCTGAGTTGGAGACTTCGCACCCTCGGGCTGAAGCTCTTCATCGCACTCGATGTCTTCGTGGAACACCGTCATGGCGTCAGTTTCTCCGCAATCGCCGCGAGCACTGCAGAGAGCCAGGTCAGGGCAAGTGACCTTCAACTCCGTCATAAGCTCTCTGACTATTACGGTGGCATTCAAGGGCTCTCCTCTGTACTGATATGGGATCACCCGGTTTTCGATGCCGTCCTCCTGGCTTAGGTCACTTAGGTCAGCGGAATTGATCCTTGAAATAGGTAGGTCTAGTGTGATTGGCCAGCATATTCCTTGTATGAGAAGGTGTCCTGAGCGATACTCCTCCCCTCCTCGGGAAAGATGAAGAATTGGCTGATCCGCGGTATTTTTGTGGCTTCGAAAATGGAATTGTCCTTATACTCGCTGAGCCGCTTGATGGTGGTGTCCCGGCCTCTGAACCAAATCTCTTCTTCAGGCTTTTTCCCGTCAGGGTCAAATGTTTTATAGGCTAATGTTTGAGGCTCGTCAATGGAGCAGTAATAACGTCGTACCTCGTCCTCTGTCCTATTCAGCTCCTTCGCGACCCTAGAAACTGCTTTGTTCATTTGCTGCCGTTCTGATTCCTCGCTTGCCATTGGCAAAAGGGTGATCGCTTTAAATGGCCTGCGGCTAACGATCCTTTGAGCAAGATCTTGCAAGATGCTATCTTGTGCTTCGGTTGCCCAGATGTCAAAAGCCACCCAGCAATGGTGCTCGCCAAAACGAACATAAGCGTCAATTGGTACTTCCTCGGCTCGAGCAACGCGTTGAAAGACGTGGGACGCAACGCAGGGAAGGGAATCTAAATGCTGCAAGCTTCCGCTTCGAATCAGATCAAAACACCTCTTTAAAATACTCACTAAGAGTGACTGAGACGCTCTGACACCCTTGTGGAAGTAAACCATCTCGTGCAAGTGGAGCCTCATCACTAGATAAGCTTCAATGGTAGGAGTAGCCCGATCGTCGATTGCAATCCTGCCGTTCTCAATCGTAAGCATGTCTAGAAGTCGTTCAAGATCAAATCCGTGCCCATCGAGGCCAGCAAGTCTTGAATCCCTAAGCATGTAGTCAAGCCTGTCTGCATCTAGTTGACTAGAAACTATGCGGTAGGACCACTTATCCACAGTTCGTGCTGACTTGTCAATATAAGGGATCATGTCCTCAAGGAACTCATCATCAACTTCATTGAGTAGCGAAGCAATTGGTTCGTACTCTCTGAGCAACCTGATTGACATGGCCTCATGATCGAAGCCTTCCACCGACTTCTCAAATGAGTGCGAAAATGGGCCGTGCCCAATATCATGAAGTAGTCCAGCGATGGCAACTAAAGTGCGGTCCCGTTCGTCGACTTTCAAGCCCGAGTTGCGAACAATGGCGTCGTACATTCGATTGCACATCCAATAAGTACCCATGCTATGCACAAATCGCGAGTGCTCCATGGTAGCAAAAACAAAATTGGTCAATCCGTTTTGGCGGATTGACCTGAGACGCTGAAAAGCCGGGGTACTCCTTAGCCCGGGAACGAGATACCCGATTGCATTTGAAGAATCCTGCGGGGTTGGGCCTTGCTCAACCCTTGGAAATCGAATCTGCCCGTGAATCAGGTCTCGATAGAGATGAGCGCGCATTAGCCTCCCTGGTGATCTCCTTGCCATGAGATACTTTCGGGCCGCATTACTTCGATATCGTTTAGCCACTCCCTTGAAAGGAAGATGCGGATTGTGTCCTTGCCATTCCTAAAGGCCAGGAAGGTAATGGAGTCGAATGCCAACTTACGGGCGGCATACGTGTTCGGGTCGGAAAGGAGCCCGGACTGCTCAATTCGATCCAAGAGGTCGACATTTGAAATGCCCATAAAGCTAATCATCTCGTTAGCCAAGGGTGTGGGAAGTAGGGTGCGTTCGGTAAGGTTTGGATTCATTTGTTTAAGGGGCTCCAGCATGCTACCTCGTGTGCAGGCAATCGCAGCTTATCATACTAGACAGATGTCTGCATATAACTTCATGCTGGGATGAACGTTAGGACGCCGATATGTTTTGGAAAGTCGTGCCAATATTGGGAAACGCAAGGCCCGGCAGGCGTCCACTATCACCTCCCAGGCCGCATTGCGCTAGGTTCTTGATCTATGGGTTTCCTTTCGGGGCAAGCGCCCTCCTTTGAAACGAGATGCCTGGAACTGAAAAAAGGCCCAGCATGTGCTGGGCTCAGAAATTGGCAATGCCAAAGACGCGGTCAAGTTCAACTATTAGGATTTTCTGCGAGGCAGAGATCGGCCGGGTGTAGTTGGCTTCAGTTACGCCTGTCGCTGCATGGCCCACATGCTCTTTAAGTGTGGTCACTGAAACCAATGGCATCAGCTTCTCTATAAGGTTTACATGTGTTAGCCGGCAGTCGTGGGGTGACATTTCCGCAGGTAGGCCAGCTAAGGCTGCGGTAGCCTTCCAAAACTCATAGAATCGCTTTTTCATTCGCGGCTTGTTCTCACTTATCGCGGGCCACAGAAGTGCCTCCGGTTCGAGGTCCGCAATATGTGGAAGTAAGATCGACTTCAGTGTTTGGCACATCACTGCATTGCGGGTCTTGTCCTTCTTCGGAAGTCCAATGCTCTGCTTGCCGCCAAACTCCACCTTGACCGCCCTATCGACAGCAATGAGATTTTCATCGATCCTTAGTTGTTGCTTAGTCACGGCCATGACCTCACCTAGTCGAAGCCCTGCCAATAGCAAGAGACCGAGCAGAGCTCGTTGACTTGCATCGAGCATTGGCGCTTGAATCGCGGCTCTTACTTCGTCAACTGACAATGCAACCGCCACTCGGCGCTGGGATGCCGGTAGGGAGAGACGGAACGGATTGGCGTGTGATGACGGCACCTTCTGGTAAGGCGTGATGGCTTGCCCAAATGCTCGGACAAGGTCACTCTTTACGGAAGCAATCAGCGACGCACTTGCTCCTTGCGCTCTAAGTTCCTGATAAAAGGCTCTAACGCGCACCGCATCGATTGAGGACAAGGGCATCCGTCCAAAGTGTGCCTGGGCATACTTTCTGAACCGTGCTTTTCGCTGAGCTATGGTGACCTCGGCAATGGATTCCGGCCAATCATTTACAGCTAGCCACTCAAACCAGTCTCCCATTGTTGTTTCCTTGCTGGCGAAGGTTGCCTCAATGCGTTCGCCTCTCAAGAGCTGGTGAAGAAACGACTTCGCCTCACTTTTGGTGCGAAAGATCCGGGACAAGCGACTATTTCCCCCGGCGTCGGTCCGGAGGGTAAATTGGACGCGCCACTTACCAGCGTGCTTTCCTGTTAAGATTTCACGGCATGAGCCGTCATTATTATCGGCTCGATGTCTCATACTCCTAGCGTTGCCGAGTTTGCGGTGTCGTGCGAATCGCATGCCAGGTGAGCAAAGTCGAGTTGTCCCTTGCCTCAAGCTCCTTCAAGAACTCAATCAGCTGAGCATGGGTAATCCGCCGAGAACGTCCGATCTTTATCGAGGCGATTTCGGCCCTATCAATTAAGCGGTACACCTGAGCACGGCTTATCGAAAGAAGGTTGGCTGCTTCCTCAACGGTGTAGCACAGCTTTGCTTGACCCATGGGCCAATGCTGTAATGGCCATTCCTTACAGTGAGGGCGATATGCCTTAGGATTGAGTTTCTGCTCAACCGGCCTTCAACTTTCTGAGGAGCAATTGAGAGACCATTTGAGAGACTAACTGAGAGACCTCGCCGAAGTGTATTCCCAACAGTGCGTCGAAACGAAACTATTTGGGTTCAAAATAATGGTGGTCGGTACAGGACTTGAACCTGTGACCCCTACAGTGTCATTGTAGTGCTCTACCAACTGAGCTAACCGACCGGGTGAAGTGAAAAGATACCCCAAATCGCTCTCTCAGGGACCTAGTCGTTCTGGCCCCCAAAATTGGCAATTGCGATGTCAATATCGGCAGCATCGACTTCTCCACTTACATCGAGGTCGGTATCACCCACAGTTTGATCACCAAAGGCGGCGATGATCGCATCAATGTCGCCGGCATCCACTTCGCCGGAATTATTGGTATCGCCGTTTTGGAGGCTGGCGCTTCCAACGGCGACGTTGCTACCGGTTAGCGTAATATCGGTGTTGCGACGCAGGAAGGAACTGCCATCCCACACGATGGTGGCGCTGCCCGTGGCACTGGCGGGGACCGGAATAGTGAAGGCAGTTGAGCTTGAACCAGCGACCACTGTGCCGGAGCCAAGATTTTCCGTCCCTTGCACCACTTGATAGCCAATGGTGCGGTTGGCGGCAAACACGCCCGTGTCCTGAAGGACCAAGTTACCGGTGAGGTTAATGTTCGATTGAACTAGTGAAAACTCGGTGGATTGGTATACAAACTCGGCGCCGGGATTACCAAACCGCCCAATCGTGAACTGGTAGGAGCCCATGTTCGAAAAGTCGTAGATTCCGAGCTCACCTAAGATGTTGAGCGACGAGAACGGTGTGGCGTCGTTAAAACCTCGTGAGAAGTCCAGTTCATGCACTGCCGCGAGGCCAGGGATGGTGACTTGCCAATTGAACGGGAGTTCCACCCCCCCTCGGCTAATGAAAAAGCCATCCACTGCCGGGTCATTATCGCGGAGGACAAACCAACACTGTGGACTTTGGGGGTTTACGATGGGCACGCTGACGCCACCAACATTGAGATTGAACGATGCGAGATCTACCGCGTAACCACGGGTCGGAAAGTTGGTGCTGTCAAGGAAATTAGTCGTATCAACATTGAAGGTCATCTCGACCGGGGCATTGTCGGGAACGGAGGCAAGCCCGCCAGCGATCACGCAGTAATCGACGGTCGCGAGAACCTTGACTTGCACAGTTGCGGCATGGGCATTACCGAGAGGAAGGGCGAAAATGGAAGCGATGAGGGGGAGCTGTTTCATAAGTACCATTGTGTCGTCCGGCATGATAAAAACGGCCACGTAAAAATACGTGACATAACGATATTGCACCGTTCGAATCTACTTAAATCAAGAGGACTGCTGAATGAGATTCAGCAGTCCAACTGGCAACCTTAGTTTGACGGTGAGGAGATCAGGCCTTGAGTTTCTCGGCCTTGGCGTAAACGTCATCCAGACCACCACAGTACAAGAAGGCTTGTTCGGGCAATTCGTCGAGTTCGCCATCAATGATCGCCTTGAAGGCCTTGATCGTATCTTCAAGTGAGACGAACTTACCGCTGTTTCCGGTGAACTGCTCGGCAACGAAGAATGGCTGGCTCATGAAGCGCTCGATCTTCCGTGCCCGTGCAACGAGTTGCTTGTCGTCGTCGCTGAGTTCGTCAATGCCGAGAATCGCAATGATGTCTTGTAGCTCCTTGTAGCGTTGCAGGATCTGCTGTACTCCTCGGGCGACCGCGTAGTGTTCTTCGCCCACGATTTGCGGGTCAAGGTTCTTCGAAGTCGAAGCAAGCGGATCCACCGCCGGGAAGAGGCCCTTCGCGGCAATCGATCGCTCCAGATACACGTAAGCATCGAGGTGAGCAAACGTGGTGGCCGGAGCCGGGTCGGTTGGGTCGTCCGCTGGGACGTAGACGGCTTGCACCGAGGTCACCGACCCCTTGTTGGTCGAGGTGATTCGCTCTTGCAGGAAGCCCATTTCGGTGGCCAGCGTTGGCTGGTAACCCACTGCCGAAGGCATTCGGCCGAGAAGCGCGGACACCTCGGAACCGGCCTGCACGAACCGGAAAACATTGTCCACAAAGATCAGCACGTCGGTACCAACTTCGTCGCGGAAGTACTCCGCCATCGTCAGGGCGGTCAAGGCGACGCGTAGTCGGGCTCCTGGTGGCTCGTTCATCTGACCGAAAACCATTGCGGTTTTATCAATAACGCGGCTGTACTTCTTGCCATCCTTCTCAATCTTTCCGTTCGGGTCGGCATAGGTGGCTTCCGACATTTCAAGCCAGAGGTCATTTCCTTCGCGGGTACGCTCGCCGACGCCGGCGAACACCGACACACCGGAGGCTTCGACCGCGATGTTTCGAATGAGCTCTTGGATGAGAACCGTCTTGCCGAGACCCGCTCCACCGAAGAGGCCGATCTTGCCACCCTTGTTAAACGGAATCAACAGGTCGACAACCTTGAGGCCAGTGGCGAGGAGTTCAACCTTCACGCTTTGGTCCACAAAGGCGGGAGGTTGGCGATGAATCGGCAAGCGGGGCGAGGCGGCAATCCCTTCGGCCTTCGCTTTGCGCTCTTCTGGGGAGCCCGCGTGCGGGCCCGTTTCGAGAATATCAATGGGTTGCCCCAACAGGTTAAACACGCGCCCTAGGGTGGCGTCGCCGACGGGAACGGTAATTGGCGAACCCGTATCGCTGGCGTGCATGCCCCGGACAAGGCCATCTGTGCTCTTGAGGGCGACGGTGCGAACGATGTCATCGCCGAGGTGCTGGGCGACTTCGCAGGTCATGTCAATTCCGCGACTTTCGTCCTTGATCGTGATCGCGTTGTAGATAGCGGGCAGGCTGTCGG
>JADZDX010000008.1 GCA_020850835.1 Fimbriimonadaceae bacterium | reverse complement strand
GGCTTCACAGCCCTCCACCCCTCATCGGGGAATCGAGCCGCGCTCCTACATCGAAAGTCATTATAGCAGGGCTTATGCCAGTTGACAAGACTTGAATGCAATTCTTATTGTTCTCTTTTTCTTTTTCTGGCTATTTGAACCTAAATGAACTTACATTTCTGCGGGGCATTAAGCCCAAATACCGTAGATGTACTGGGGAGCCTCCTTAGACAAAATACCGATGGGGAACGACTTCGCCATCGAAAACGATCCCCTCCGCTTCCAATAATTGCCGCTGACGAAGTCCATGCTCGGGCCCTCGTTTGAAGGTCTTGATCGAGCCATCCGCCCCGATCACCCGCCACCAAGGCACCTCGTCGTTCACGTGCGCCATCCAGCGACCAATCAGTAATCCGCTCACCGGGTTCGGCATATCCCGGCCGACCGCCCCATATCCCCGCACTCGTCCAGGCGGAATGGCGTTCACAATCGCGATAAGAGCAGTAAGGTTCATGGGTTCAGTTGAATCTCCGGCTGTCCCGAAATCAGTTCCTCAAGCGTTTGGGCCGGTGAAATCAAGGCCATCCAAGGCCCGCGTGCCCCCGCCATTCCGACGGCGGAAGCGTCGGTGGCTATTCGCCAAGCCTCCTCCCCCCCGACCTCGCGTGTCCGCATAGCCCTGATCTCCGCCAGCATGTCAATGGGCCCGCTGCTCGCCGCCGAATCCAATCCCAGACCGACGGGAACCCCCAAATCCAACAGTCGCCGAACGTCCGGCAACGGGCACCCGAGATTCATGTTTGACCTCGGACAATGCGCAATCATCACGCCCGACTCCGCCAGCCGCTCGTATTCACTGACCTTCAACCCCCCGATATGAACCAACTGCACCCCCGCCCGCAAGAGTCCCACCTCGTCCAGCAAGTCCAGAATCGGCTGTTGCCTTGGCAAAGGTTTGGCGCGACGCCGATAGAAATCCGAAATCGGCCCGCAATGGAACTCGAAAAGTTCGGTCTCGAAGACCGACTCCGCCACATGAATGCTGACAAAGTCTTGATCCCGAAACCGCGATAAGGATTCGCGATCCACCGACCAAGTTGCGTGGGGCGTGATCGCCTCGGCTCCTTGCCGCTCCCGCCGCTCCTCCACGGCTTGCCATTTGCTGGCCGTTTCGGGGGCTTCGTCGAAGGTGATGAGCTCCTGCAAGACCCTCGCCTCAATCCCAACCTCTCGCAGAGCCCCTGCCGAAAAAGGGCGATCCGAATGCTCCACGATTAGCCCCACCCCAGCCGCCAAGTTTTCTCGCGCCGCCACCCGGCACCATTCGCGGACCGCGTCGTCGGATTCTTGCGTCTTGCGTAAGGTCAATTCACGCAGCCAATCCCAATACTCCAAACCTTCAAGCTGGCCCTGCCAGCCCCGGTATTCAAGGTGGGAATGGGCATTTACAAAGGCGGGCGAGAGCCACATCGGATCAGGGGCCTTGCTGGTTGCCCGGTGCCCCACCATGCGCCCTTCGGAAAACTCAACCTCCAGGCCCTGCTCCCACTGTCCATCAATCCAAACGGCAAACGGGAGATATGACCTCACTCAGTCCACCGAGTCCATGGAGCGAACCTTGACTGCGAGGACCGTGCAATTATCGCTCCCGCCCCCGGCCAAAGCCGCGTTCACCAACTGCCAGCATGCCTCGCTGAGCCCGTTCTGCGCTAAGGTCTCATGAATCTGCCCATTGCTCAGATGGTTGGTGAGGCCATCGCTACATAGCAAGAAGGTATCCCCTTCGGCAAGGTCCAACTCGTACACGTCCGGCAACAGTTCATTCTCCCCCCCAATTGCCTGCAAGATCACATGCCGGTACTGGTGTTGCTCGGCCGTTTCTCGGTCCATAACGCCCTTCGCTACCACGTCTTCCACCCATGTCTGATCGGTGGTGATCTGCTCCAGCACCTCACCTCTCAAGCGATACACCCGAGAATCGCCTACCTGCACAGCCCAGGCTCGGTCCTGAATCAAGAGAAGCGCCGACAACGTCGTGCCCATCCCACGTCGTTGGACAACCGCCCTCCCCACATCCAGCACGAACCGATGGGCTGCTTGCGCCGCCGCCAAGGCTGCAACCTTCGGATCAATAGCCGGGTGATGAAGGTACACCTCGATAAAGGTTTTGGTCGCCAGTTCACTGGCGATTTGCCCCGCGCTATGTCCCCCCATTCCGTCGCAAACAAGGTACACATGCCCTCGCCGGGCCAGCAAATCTTCCGACTCCGGGATGTAAAACTCGAACTTGTCCTCGTTGTTTTCGCGCACGCGCCCAAGGTCTGTCTTGGCCGCAACATCGGTGCTCAACTTTATGCGAAGAGGCACGGCTTCCGTGAGTTCAGCAACAGCATACGGGG
Source organism: Fimbriimonadaceae bacterium (assembly GCA_020850835.1). Lineage (GTDB taxonomy): Bacteria > Armatimonadota > Fimbriimonadia > Fimbriimonadales > Fimbriimonadaceae > JAFLBD01. The sequence goes on along the minus strand of JADZDX010000008.1, from coordinate 2,982 downwards.
CGGTGATTTCGTCCATAGAGTGCAAGATGTGGGTTGTTCAAGACTATAGACCAATCCGCTTGCTCTAGGGGTTCTTCCATCGGTATCGATCGCCGACTTCTGCCGCCGGTGCCCGAATCACGCCGAGGCTCCCATCAACAAAAATCACATGGATTCCCGTGTCGTGCCTTGCCACAGCGCCAGCATCGAACTTACCTTGCTTGGACCCATAAAACGCAAGTCGCGTAACGAATGACGGCTCCTTCAGTCCCAGCTTCGATGAGTCCCCGGCGTTCCGGGATAGATCCAGCTTGATTTCGTCCAAGGCGGCCTTCAAATCTGGGCCCTGGGCATTGGTCACGTCATAGCCAATCAAAAAGCCATCGTTCGCCCCCAATGGCAGAGGGTCGAACGTTTCGTGCGCCCCATGGTTCGAGGTCTCCCCCAGCAAGACCGACTCATTCGGTCGTTCATACTGCCGATCCGTACGTCCCGCGGCTCCGGCGAACATGCCATAGGTCAGTTGAATGGGATCGCTCCCAAAATACGGGGTCACTTTCGCTGATTCATCGGCCGTTGCCGAAGGGCACCGGAAGGTACTCCGCTTGCTCATCCCGCTTTGCGCCAGTGTGGCCCACGTCACGGGCAAGCCATTATGGAGGGTCGGATCGCCATTGGCATCGGGGTAATAGGCGGGCGGAAGTCGTTCGTCATTGTCCACGCCATAAGCCAGCAGTGCCTGCCCCATAGCCTTCATATTGCTACTGCAAACCGATTTCTCGCCCTGACGCTTATAGTGCTGATACACAGGGAAGGCAACGATGCCGAAAACGACGAGAGCAAGGCCGATCCGCTGCAGGTCCTTGCGACTCATGTACTGGCTACCACGGACGACACTACCTTCCGGTTCGTCGGCTTCAAATGGTTCGGCGAAGAGGGTAATCAATTGCTATCCGCCGCGAACGACTTGGGCTTGAACAAGAACTCTTCCAACACGCCATCAATCTTATTGGTATCCACCAGCATGTAGTATCCGTAAGCCCGATCTCTGCCTTCGGTAACGGGCACCATGCCCATCTTGATATTGTCCTGCCCCACCTTCTGACCAAACTTCATCAGCGCGGCAATCTCAATCGGTTTGAGCCCGCCACCCAAAAGGTTTACCGCCTCATCCGCTACCGCCGGGGCCGCCAGCTTGTTCGCCATTAAGGCATCCTGAAAGGCAACCATCAGCTCCTTTTGCCGTTTCTGACGCTCGTAATCGCTATCAGAATGCCGAAACCGAACAAAGCCCATCGCGTTGTATCCATTGAGCACCTGCCGCCCTGGCTTAAGGTCAATATACAAGTCGCCCGCGCGGTCGGTCCACTTCATTTTCTTGGCTACGAACACCTCGACTCCGCCGACGAGATTGACCATCTTCTGGAAGGCATCAAAGTCGAGCACCACCGTCCGGTCAATATCCACGCCCAGGACAGATTCGGCGGCCTGCTCCGCAAGGTCAGCCCCCCCCAAGACATGATAGGCATTGATCTTCTGTCTCCGGTAGCCGGGGAGCTCCACCAAGGTATCGCGCGGAATCGAGATGCCGGTGATCAGGTTCTGATCAAAGTCTAGCCGCATGCAGAGCATCATGTCGCTACGCGCCTTGTGCCGTGTCACTCCTTGATCAATGAAGCTCCGGTCCTCATCACAACCCAATACCAGTAGGTAAAAAACGTTTGTCCCAAAGACTTCTTCCGGCGTCTTTGGCTTCGCAATTAGCGGAATGCGGTCAATGAGAAGGTAATTGGTGACCGTATCCTTGCCCAGCCCAATCCAGCCAGCTCCGACGCCAACGCCCATGATGACGGCGCACCAAAAGGCGTAAGCGATGTAACCAAGTACTTTCATGAGGGAACGTTGTAGAGGGTACCTCTAGCAATAACCGTTTTCCGCCGCATCGGAGTTTCCGTAGGTCTCATTTCGGGGACGAAAGGAGCATCCCCATTGTTGCAAATGTCGTACTAGCTAGTAACTATACGCCGCGATTGGCGTCGGACTTGCATGGATTTGCCCGGATGAGGAAGGCCTTTACCCTGATTGAACTACTTGTGGTCATCGCGATCATCGCGATCCTAGCCGCGTTGCTCTTTCCCGTCTTCGCACGGGCGAAGGCTTCTGCCAAACAAACGCAATGCATTAGCAACCTCCGTCAAATCGGTGCCGCCACCGCTATGTACATGGCTGACAATGACGACCAATTTCCCCAAGCCGTGGACGCAAGCGATAAGTTTCGCCCCGATATATGGTCACAGTATCCCGACTTCCAAGCCCGAATCCCGGACATGCCTCTCATGCCAGAGGCCCTCAACTCCTATTTGAAAAGTAAAGACGTATGGCGTTGCCCTAGCGACAACGGCACCGAGGTCCTAGACAACCACCCATTCTCGCCCGAAGACTTCCGCACCAGTCGCATGTGGGACACCTATGGATCGAGCTACTTCTTCCGGACAGAAATTGCCTTTAAGTACTTCTCATCAACATCCTTCCGACTCCCCGCCGATGTCAATGTGATGTTTGATGGCGCAGGCCACTGGCACGGAGCCGCCCCAAAGATCACGCGAAACGAAGTGACGAATAACCCCCAAGGCGTCTTTGACAAATTGGCTAAGTTTCGCTACAACTGCCTCTTTGGTGACTTCCACGCCAAATCTCTGAACTACGATCAATTACAGAAAGCGTGGGATACCGAGCTTTGACCTAGAACAAGGCCCCCTGACCACTCTCCAGTTCCAATAGCGCCTGCTTGCGTAAGATCCCGCCCGAGTATCCGGTCAGTTCACCATCCAACGCCACAATCCGGTGGCATGGAATCAGTATCAGGATCGGGTTCGCCCCGACCGCCGCCCCGACCGAGCGCGTCTTTTGAACATCTCCAAGTTCACGGGCGATCTCGCTATAAGATTTCGTCGCCCCCCAAGGCACCAAGGCCACCATGCGCCAAATGATCTGCTGAAACTC
>JADZDX010000007.1 GCA_020850835.1 Fimbriimonadaceae bacterium | reverse complement strand
GGATTAGCTACCATCTTGGTGTGGATGGCATCAGCATTTGGCTAGTGCTTCTCACGACCTTCCTGATGGTGGTTAGTGTGTGGTTTAGCACCTATGTTAACCAAAAGGTTAAGGCGTACATGTCCCTCCTCTTACTCTTGGAGAGCGCAATGTTGGGGGTATTTTTGTCCTTGGACCTCATCCTCTTCTTTGTATTTTTCGAAGCAACGCTCGTGCCCATGTACTTCCTCATCCATATATGGGGCGGGGAGCGCCGAGCCTATGCCGCGCTAAAGTTCTTTCTCTTTACTGCGGCCGGCTCAATCCTGATGCTTGTCGGCATGGTTGTCCTCGCATGGATTCATCAGCAGCAGTACGGTTCCATGACCTTTGACCTCGTTGAGCTACAGTCGAGCATTGCTCGAGGAGACTTTTGGGTCGGCTATATACAACTGCAGGCGATCCTGTTCTGGTTCTTCATGTTGGCCTTCTTGGTTAAGATGCCAATGTTCCCGTTCCACACGTGGCTACCCGATGCTCACGTTGAAGCTCCAACCGCGGGCTCAATCATCTTGGCGGGTGTCCTGCTCAAGATGGGAACGTACGGCATCCTCCGGTTCATCATGCCGCTCTTTCCCGATGTGATCGGGCAGTTTGTCCTGCCTGTCATGGTGCTAGCAGTGATAGGAATTCTCTATGGCGGAATCGTTGCGGCTGTCCAGCCGGATGTCAAGAAACTGGTCGCCTATTCCTCTGTCGCGCATATGGGATTCGTGGTCTTAGGCATCTTTTCCCTGACCCAGATTGGGATGCAGGGTGGGGCCATTCAGCAACTGAATCATGGCGTGAGCACCGGCGCTCTCTTTTTGATGATTGGCCTGCTCTATGAGCGGCGGCACACCCGTCTGTTTAAGGATTTTGGCGGCCTTAAGGCTCAGATGCCAATATATGCCGCCCTATTCTTGATCGTGATGCTAAGTAGTGTTGGGTTACCGGGCACCAACGGGTTCGTGGGAGAGTTCTTGGCCCTGATGGGAGCGTTTCAGGCTGGTTTTGCGGGGATGAACGGCCTTACGATCGTGCTGCCGGCTATTGCAACGACCGGTGTCATTGTAGCTGCCATCTACCTCCTCATCTTGTTTAAAGATATGTTCTACGGCCCCAACCATAATCCGGAGAACCAGCGCCTTAAGGATATCAAGCCGTGGGAGGTTGTTCTCGTAGCTCCATTCATTCTCCTGATCCTTTGGGGAGGGTTGCAGCCCAAGATCTTTCTTGATCGAATGGATGTATCTTTGAATGCAGCGCGCCTCATGGCAACAAGTCCCGCTGGCCAGCGTCCGAGTTGGGCTGATTCCGCTCACGAAGTAAGCCTTGAGGGAAAGTTGGTGCAAAATTTGTCCCTAGGTGGAGCCCCCAAGGAGGAGGTACACCACTAGTGAAATCAATCTCTTGGGGGCACTGGGACCCGAAGGCTGATGCGTGCATTACGGATTGTGGTGGTGAGGGAAAGCCACTCTGGTTGGCACCGATTCAATCTCCCTTAACTCTGGCTATCATACGGGGTATGGATCTTCCGAAAGTCTGCGAAACCGACCCTCCCGCTGGCAATTTAGTTCTTGACCAGATGGTTAACGAAGTTGCGCAGCAGATTGAAAGTGCCATATCCAACGGCGCCCAAGGGATTGCCTATGTGCTTAACGGTGCCTTCCCCGAGCAGACCACGCCGATGCAATATGGTGGACTGTTCCTTGAGCGTGATCGCGAATTGCTGGCCCTCGCAATGGACCTGAAGTTCAATTTGATCTTCGTAGAAGGCAATTCGGAGGTATATCTGGACACCGTTTCCGATCTGCCGGCCCATGCCTTTGGGTGGCGGATCCAAGCGACCGGATTCACACCAAAAATGATGAGCGCTAATCGTCCAGGTCCCTATGCTTCTTTTGACGGCCTTGGCGACATTGCACTCTTGCCTTCAAGCAATGGCGGGAATGAGGTGGCAGCGTGAATCCACTTTACACGCCACCCGCGATAGATTGGCTTATCACTTCGCCCATTCTTCTTATCTCTCTAGGTGGCATTGTGGCCTTGCTCTTGGCCATGTTCCGTCCGAAGGCCGACAATTCATTGGTCATTTGGGTAAGCCTGCTGTCCTTGCTTGCTACGGGCTTATCGCTTGGGTCCCAACTTTCCCTGCCCGAAGCCTCAACATTTGGCGACATGTTGTATCGGGACCGGCTTGGGCTGATTTCCCAGCTCCTAATCGTTGGTTGTACCTTTGTTGTGATTCTATTCAGCGAGCAATATCTCCGCGCTCGCCGAATTCCATTTTCGGAGTTCTATCCGCTGGCCCTCTGGTCTACAGCGGGGGCCCTGATGATGGTAAGTACAAAGAGCCTCCTCATGGTATTCATCGGCCTGGAGGTCTTGTCAATCGCTCTCTATGTCATGGCAGGCATGGCGAAGCAGGAACATCGCTCGGAAGAGTCTGCGATAAAGTATTTCCTGCTAGGTTCGTTCGCTTCCGCATGGTTCTTGCTCGGCGTGGCGTACCTTTTTGGTGCAACCGGGTCTCTGAGTCTTGAAGCAATCCCAGGTGCGACAACCGTTACCGATCCGATGGTAAGGGGCCCGTTGCTGTTTGGCTTTTCGCTACTCCTTATTGGTCTGATGTTCAAAGCCGCCCTCGCCCCGTTCCACCAGTGGGCGCCCGACGTGTACCAAGGCGCGCCGATCAACGTGACCGCCTTCATGGCGACCGTGAGCAAGATTGCCGCCGTGGTTACACTAATGCGGGTCCTAGACCATGCCTTACCTCTCAAGGACTTTACGTTACCAATCCTGACCATCGTCGCGATGCTGACGATGATCGTTGGAAATGTTGGCGCCTTGGCCCAGTCGGACGTTAAACGCCTCATGGGCTACTCGTCGGTAGCCAATGCGGGATACCTTCTGGTGGCGATCATCGCTCATGTAAAGGCCCCAGACCAGGTTTCGATCGCGACGACCCTGTTCTTTCTTGTTGCGTATGCCTCGACGACTCTCGGCCTGTTCGCCGTGCTGACTCTTGCTGCCAAGAACGGGCGTGAAGGTACGAGCTTGGCGGATCTAAACGGCCTCTATCACCGCGAGCCGATGTCGGCGATATGCCTGGCGATCTGTGGATTTTCCCTCATTGGTGTCCCGCCGCTTGCCGGGTTCTGGGGCAAGATGTGGGTATTCCAAGATGCCATTATTGCCGAACAACTTCCGTTGGCCATTGTGCTTGCGATCACCTCGATAGTATCGATTGGCTACTACCTAAAGATTATCCGCGCGACTTGGGTGGACGAACCAGTCGGGGAGATCACGACGCGCACCGTCCTACCTGCCAGTGCGAAGTTTGCCGTTTATGCCTGTACCGGAATTGTTGTGCTTCTGATGCTCCTACAAACTCCCATTTCGAAGTTTATTAGCGGTGAACCAGAGTCACCGCAAGTTAGCCTTACCCATCGGTAGCAAGGAGGCACTTGAGCAAGCGATCGAGTCTAGCGGCTTGCTCTCTCTGGGGGATCGTTTCGAAGGGCGGCACATGTAAAAATCCAACCCGATGACGAGGGAGTTCCTCAAGTCCTCGGTACAAGGCATAGTTGCAAAGATATCGCCCTGCCGACGTGGACCGCGTGAATCCATCAAGCTCGAATGCACAGGGCCGCCACAGGGTTGATCGCCTGGTCCGGGCGCCTTGTGGTGAGATAATTTTCGGGCCAAACTTGTTTCGAACATCAGGATGGGGTCCACAAGCATTGAAGCCTCGGCTCTCAAGCCGCATTGAGTTGGCTTTAGCGCTGACTCCAATCATGAGCAATCCGTCAAACTGGCTGCGGCGCAACTCTCGTTTGAGGAATCGTTCCACGGCTTGAAAGCTGACCTCAAGTATTTGGTGGGATAGCCCGCAACTTTGGGCCAGAGAAGCCGAAGGGTTCTCGATAACGGGCCCAAATGGGCCAAAGCCGGTAACAAAAAGTCTCATGGTGCCCAGGGAGGGACTCGAACCCTCACGGCCAAAGGCCAACGGATTTTAAGTCCGCTGCGTCTACCATTCCGCCACCCGGGCTCCAAGGCGAGTATACAAGATAGCCCCCACCGAATCAGAGGGGGCTATGATGAAAAACTCCGTATCGCTTAGAGCTTGAAGATAGACATGCAGACCTTGCTGACGATCGCCGGATCAAAGTTATCGCCCTTGTTGCAGGCGATCGCACCGGTAATGCATACATACAGAGCCCAAATGCCGAATGCGGCATAGGTAAGGAAGCCAATAAGAATCATCATCAAAATTGCCGAGGCTATAAACCCTACAAAGGTGATGATTGATAAGGTCAGAGCGAGTGCGCCCTGCCGCTTAAGGTATGGCTTGGCATCTCCTGCAATGAGGAAGAAGATCAGCCCTGGAATGAAGCCGGCAAAGATGGACAGTATCCAGCAGAGCATGGCTTGCTGCTTCTCCTCGGGGGATGCGCCGCCGGCGGCTGGAAATGAAGGGGTCGGCGGTGCCGGGGTTTGAACAGGATCTTGTTCGGGTGGAATTGTACTCATGACAGCATTCTCCTCTTGCGGCGCATGTTCAATAATGAACTCGCACG
>JADZDX010000006.1 GCA_020850835.1 Fimbriimonadaceae bacterium | reverse complement strand
TACTTGGTTTTTCCAAACCCAAACTTCAGGGTAGTTTGCAAATCCCTAAGCAAATGTTCCCAATCTGGCGTAAGATGGAACACAGCATGTATCCCAGCATTGCCCTAGCCCGCTGTTACGTAGCGGACGAGTCCCTTGGTCTCGTGGACGAGATCGCTCAACAGGTTGCCCAGTCGGCCATGAGTGGCGATCGCAATGAAGCCTTAAGCTTATGGGTCGACCCCATGAACCCTGGAAATCACCTCGCGATCGCGTCGTGTCTAGTCGATTCGCCCGATGACAATGCATGGACTCACATGATCACCCTGGCTGGCGAGGGCCGGATTGAGTCTGCTTTCGGCGCACCGGACGTTCACCCAGTCTTGCCGCATCGGATCCACGGGTCACCGGCTCGCAAGATTGAAGTGGGACAGTGCTGCTCCCTAAGCATGCGACGGGCCGATCCCGGCTACTCGGATACGCTCCTTGAGGAGATGAGCGATATCGTTGAGTCCCTGCGGTATTTGGATGGCTATCTTGGTTCCATCGTCGGAACGAATCCAGCCCTTCCCGAAGAAATCATTGGACTTGTCTTCTGGCAAGATCAATTTAGCTACGAAGAATCCAATCCCCACAAAGGACTCTATGAGATTTGGCTCTTTGAGAGAATGATCTAGGACCGCTTAGTAGCGGTTGCCGGATGTCTCAAACTCAACGATCCCGTATCCGAAGCGGCTTTCGCGCAAGATGAACGTCATGTAGACATTATTGCTCCGGCGCCAAGCATCTTCAAAAGAATGTCTGGCGTATACGCGAACGTAATCGCCACGAGTTTGAACTCGCGTGATGTCAAAATCCCGTGTCCTAGTATTGGTAACGAGATCAGCCATCATGTCATAGAAGTCGTCGCTTCTCACTCGGTAGTTGCGATACGAGCGATCGTCGATGGTAATCGTTGTATTCCTCGGAATCAGACGATCAAGGCTTCTCAAGTCGCGAGACAAGAAGGCTTCTTCAAGGTCGCTCACCGCTTCGCTGACGCGGTCATTGGACCAGTTATCGTACCGATCGTAGCCTCTATACCGATAGTCACGCCAGTCATCAAACCGGACGCATGAATCAGTCCAGAATATGCGGGTAATGCTGAGATACCCTGGCAGGTTGCTATACCAGTAGAACGGGCTAATGATGCAATGCTGGGACGGCGTGTAAGAATAGTATGGGTACCAGAAGTTGCAATCCTGCCAGTGGCTATTGTATTGGTAGTACCCGGTCCGATAGTTGGTCCATGAGCGATCCTCGCGGCGTGCTTGCTGCGCAATCGTTCCGTTGCCATACCCATTGCTCCCATGTCGTACATCTCGGTTTGGAATCGAAGACACGATGATCGGATTTCGAGAATCTCGAGGGTTGTTGCTATTGGATGTAGAGGTGTTACGCCCACTTCGACCAATTCGTTGATTCTGAATTAGAGGCGTTCCTGGATCTCGCCGTGAGCTAACCGTGGTCGGTTGTGACCCACTTCGGCTTCCTCCGCCATTGTCGCTGTGGCCACCAACTGGGCCTCTTGTTGGACCTGAGCCTCCGCCCGAACCCTTTGACGGGCCGGAACCTCCCGATCCTCTACTTGGACCAGATCCGCCTCCGGAACCCTTGCCGCCACCCGAACCGCCAGAGCCTCCGGAATTTGATCCACCACCTCCGCCGCCATTACCTTTGCCACCGCCAAGGAGGCCATCACCTAATGCCATACCGCTCATCGCAAGCGAAGCAATGCTCAAACCAAGAATGCGAACTTTCATTTATGTCCTACTCCTTATATACATCAATACGGATGGACAAGGTCACGGTTACCGTGTTTTCAAGCAGAATCGTGCTGAAATCAGCCACCATGGAGGCATGAGCAAGCAGCGCATTGCCGTCATTCCTGGAGACGGCATCGGTCCCGAAATTACTCAGGCTACAATCGCAATTTTGGAGGCCGCCGGCTTTGAAGCAGACTGGGTGTACCTAGAAGCCGGTTTGACTGCCGTGGAAAAGGGTAAGCCTGCAGTTCCAGCGGAGACCATTGAGGCGATCCGGGAGATTGGTACGGCACTCAAAGGCCCAACCACGACACCGTCTGGAGGGGGCCACAGCAGTGCTAACGTAACCCTACGCAAGGCTCTCGACTTGTTTGCAAACGTCCGACCCGCCAAGGTCCTTCCTGGTGTTAAGACTGTGTTTGGTGATCGGAATCTGGATCTCATCATCGTACGAGAGAATACGGAGGACCTCTACGCAGGAATTGAATTCATGCCTCAGAAGGACACGGCTCTTGCGATCAAGGTGATCACCCGGGAAGGTAGCGAGCGACTTTGCAAGTACGCCTTGGTCATGGCTAGGGAGCAAGGCCGAAAGCGAGTTACCGCCGTTCATAAAGCCAACATCATGAAGATGGCGGATGGCATGTTCCTTGATTCGTTCTACCGCGTGGCGAAGGACTTTCCCGAGATCAAATGCGATGACATCATCGTCGATAATTGCTGCATGCAACTCGTCACCCGCCCGGAACAGTTTGACGTTCTTGTTACCGAGAACCTCTATGGCGACATCATCAGCGACCTCTGTGCAGGGCTAGTCGGTGGCCTTGGATTGGCACCGGGCGCAAACATTGGGGAAAACTGCGCCGTATTTGAAGCTGTCCATGGCTCAGCGCCCGACATTGCTGGAAAGGGGGTTGCGAATCCAACTGCCCTCGTCATGAGCTCAATCATGATGCTAAGGCACCTTGGCCGCCACGACATCGCCGACCGAATCTTGTCCTCTGTCATGCGAGTTTGCAGCGATGGCAAGTGCTTGACGATTGATCTAGGCGGTAAAGCGAGTACAAATGAGTACAAGGTCGAGGTGATCGGCCAACTCGCATGATTCGCACCGTTAAGAATTAGATTCTTTTCGCCCCGGTTCCCGGCCACCCCGCTTTCGCCGATCAATCGCTTCTCGTAGCAGAGCCTCTATTTCGGCATTCACCGAGCGCAGATCGGCGGACGCAAGACGTTGAATCTCCGCCCACAAGTCCGCCGGGATTCGCAACGGGTATGCCTTCCGCTCCGCCATCTTAGGTGTAGAGGCTTCCTGTATTAAGGACCGGTTGAGCCGCTTGCTCGCTGCAGAGCACGACCATCAGATTGCTCACCATGGCGGCCTTTCGCTCTTCATCTAACTTCACCAAGTTTTCGCGCTCAATCCTCGCTAAGGCTAGCTCCACCATACCAACGGCTCCATCAACAATGATCTGCCGAGCGGCAATGACGGCACTAGCCTGCTGTCTTCGAAGCATTGCACCAGCGATTTCGGGGGCATAGGCTAGGTGGGACAGTCGGGCTTCAAGAATCTTTACACCACTGATCTCAAGTCGCTCTCGTAACTCAGTTGCCAGATGATCAGCCACCTCCGTCGTATTTCGACGTAAGGAAATCTGGTCTTCACCGGCGTCGTAGGGGAAGATGCTGGCACTATGTCGAAGGGCGGTCTCGCTTTGCATGGCAACATATTCCTCATATCGATCAACTCGGAACAAGGCATCATAAGTATCTTCAACCTGCCACACAATGACGGCCGCGATCTCAATTGGGTTACCCATGCTGTCGTTCACTTTGAGCCGCTCACCATTAAGGGTGCGAGCCCGAAGGGATACTTCGCGCCGAATCGTGAAGGGATTGACCCAGTGGAAGCCCGCTGCCTTGACCGTGCCCTTGTAACTTCCAAAGAGAATCAGCACCTTGCTACCATTGGGTTCAATCACAAGAAATCCACATGCAACCAGAAAGCCAATGATCATGGAAAGTAGCCCGATCCATGCGCCTCCCTTGATCTGGTTCTGGGCTCCCCAAATCAACAAGCCTAGGCCACCCAAAATGAGTAGCAAGTCAACCACCAACATGAATGCTCCGGGGAGCGTCCTACCTTTTCTTTCGTCCATTATCCTAAATGATATCGCTGTGATATCGCTTTGATATACGGATTACCGCTGGCCCACGTTTCAACCTGGGCTTCGTGTCCATAATAGGGACGTGGCGATTTGGGGTGTGGTTAATCAAAAGGGGGGTGTCGGTAAGACAACCACTGCCGTGAACCTCGCCGCGGGATTGGCGGCGAGGGGCTTGCGGGTGCTACTTATAGATGCAGACCCCCAAGGAAATGCCACAAGTGGCCTCGGAATTGATAAGTCCCAAATTAAGAGCACGCTTCTTGATGTGTTTCAGGCCTTTATTGACGGGGCTGAGAACGCGAAGATCAGCGACGAAACAATCCTTGAAGTTAGTGACAATCTGCATCTGATCCCAGCTACCCTTGATCTCGCCGGAGCAGAGCCTGTTCTTCTCAATGCCGTCGGAAAGGAACTCGTCTTGCGCGACGCTCTCGAGACCGTTGAACCCCTGTATGATTGGATCATCATTGATGCTCCCCCCTCGTTGGGGATCCTCACGGTGAACATTCTCGCCGCATGTCACGGGGTACTGGTGCCGATGCAGTGCGAGTTCTATGCTTTAGAAGGACTCAGCCAGCTCATGAAGACTATCGACGTTGTGCGACGGCGAATAAACCCAAGGCTCGAAATCGCAAAAGTCTTACTCACGATGTATGACCCTCGCAACAAACTCACTCAGCAAGTCAGTGACGAAGTAACCGCTTTTTTTGGAGAGAAGGTGTCCAAGGTCGCCATTCCACGCAATGTCCGTTTGAGCGAGGCCCCGGGCTTTGGGTCGCCCGCCGTTGATCTGTTCCCAGAGTCTAAAGGGGCGGACGCCTACATGCGATTTGTCGCCGAGGTCTTGGCGTAGGTAGGATGATGATATGAGAAGAGCACTCGGAAAGGGGTTGGCCCAACTCCTGGGGGAGCAGTCAGATGTTCAGCCCAACGAGCTTGAGATTGGGCAAATCGTGCCCAACAAGGATCAACCCCGGAAGCACTTTGATGAAGATGCTCTTGATGAGTTAGCCGATTCGATCCGGGCGGTTGGACTTCTTCAACCCATCGTTGTTCGCCCCATCGCTGAGCACAAGTACGAAATCATTGCCGGTGAGCGTCGTTTCCGAGCCGCCCAGCGCGCCGGGCTCACGAGCGTTCCAATCAGTGTACGCTCGGCGTCCGATGCGTCGGTCCTCCAATTGGCCCTTATCGAGAACATTCAGCGAGAAGATATCTCGCCCGTTGAGTGCGCCTTGGCCTATCGGCAGTTGGTGGATGAATTCAACTTGACGCAGGAACAAGTCGCCCAGCGCGTTGGCAAGAGCCGCGTAGCCGTCTCCAACACCCTGCGCTTGCTCAAGCTCCCCGACGAGGTGCTGGAGGCGCTCGGTGCCGGGTTGATCACCGAAGGGCATGCCAAGGCCCTGCTTTCCTGCCCGAATGAGCGGAAGCTCAAGGAGCTCTTTTTCCGAATCATTGACCAGGGGCTGACCGTCCGAGAGGCCGAGAAGGCGGCCCGTTCCGTCGAGCGTTCCACCCCTTCGCCAAAGAAGAAGCCGCAATCGCTGGACGCCGATTGGCGCGCGCTGGAGACGGCCTTCGGTGACTACTTTGGCTCCCCGGCCAAGCTCCAGAAAGATGGCAAAGGAGGGCGGATTCAGATCAGTTTCTATTCCGACGATGATCTCCAGCGGATCCTGGATCTCCTAGACATTTCACTTTGAAGCATGCAGGGCCTGCATGGCGGCCTCGGTAGCCGGAAGGTCTCGTCCCGCATGATGTTCCCAGAAGCGCGCGAGGAGCCGCAACGCCTCGGCGGCATGTTTCATGTGCGGGGGCGGAGACTCGAGTCCCGAAAGCCGATCGAGTCCAATTAGCACCTCCGACGAGGCTAGGAAACAATCAAGATAGTCATTCGCGTTGGCGGGTGAAACGTAGCCCCCCGCGGTTGGCGAGACCCAAGCCGGATCCTCGTTCAACTTCCCTGCCGATTGCGCGCAAACCACCCAATTCGCGGCGATCCCCTCGACCTCCATGAGTTTCAACTGCGACCAAAGAGAAGCGACCAACGGATTCTCGGCGGTTTCTATGGTCTTCAGGGCGATGACCGCCGAATCAAAGAGGTCGGCATTGGGATGTTCCAAGGGAGCGACCGCTGATACCAGTTCCGCGTAGCTTAGGCCGAGAATCAGCCGGTCATAATCGGCGCGCAGTTTTCCAAAGCCGGCGTGCGGCTGGGCTTGAGTGATGAAGCTATTCACTTTCCCGGTGGCGATTTGGAAGGTGGCGAGGGCGAGCGGTTCTGACGAGGACGCGAGGCGCGAGGCCGACTTACGCGCGCCCTTCGCGGTGACCAAAATCCGCCCCTTCTCGCGCGTCAGGACACTCAGGCGGCGGTCATTTTCGCCCTGATCCCAGCGCCGGAGCACCAATCCGGTAAGCGAAACCTCCCCGCTCAAGCGATCATCGCCAGCAGTTCGCCGGTTTCCGTGATCGCCTCGTCAAAGACGCGCACCGCCTCGTCCACTTGGGCCTCACTGATGATCAAGGGCGGCTCGATTCGAATCACGCGCGGATTATTCAAGGTGTAGGCGGCAATCACTCCACGCTTGGTCATCTGCGCGATGACGAGTTCGCCGACTTCGTCCATCGAAAACTCCACGCCGATCATCAGGCCGATGCCGCGCACTTCGGAGACCAGGTCGCTATGCCGCGATTGCATTTCACGCAGGCCCGCCATCATTCTTTCCCCCATAAGCCCAGCGCGTTCGCAAAGGCCCTCGGACTCGATCACGTCCAAAGTCGCGATGGCGGCCGCGCAGGCCAGCGGATTCCCTCCGAAGGTGCTGGTATGCATCAAGGGATTCTCGCTAAAGATCGCTGAGCCCACGGATTCCGTAAACAAGGTCGCGCCGATCGGCATAACGCCGCCGCCCAGCGCCTTGGCGAGCGTCATGATATCGGGCTCGATGCCTTCATGGTCGCAGCCAAACAGTCGGCCCGTTCGTCCCATGCCGGTTTGCACTTCGTCCACGATCATCAGCGCGCCGACTTCTCGGGTTCGCGCTCGGATTGCCGCCAAAGCCCCCGGCGCGGCCAGATGGATGCCGCCTTCGCCCTGAACGGTCTCGATAATGACGGCGGCGGTGGTGTCGTCAATGGCCCTGAGCATGGTTTCAAGGGCGTCGGCCGGCCCCCCCTGCACCGGATAGGGCACGAATTCGGCCCCGGGCATGAGCGGGTTGAACATCCGGCGGTACTTCTCGCGCCCGGTGACGCTCAACGTGCCCAAAGTCTTGCCGTGGAAGCTCCCGATGGTGCTGATAATCTTACTTCTGCCGGTCGCGCCCTTGGCAAATTTCAGGGCTGCCTCCACGGCCTCGGCGCCGGAGTTGGAAAAAAAGCAAAGCTCTAAACCTTTTGGTGAAATCGCCGCCAAACGGGTCGCCAATTCGGCTTGCCTGGGGTTGAAAAACACCTTGCCCGACATCGGGAGGGCGTTCAGTTGTGCGGTGACGGCCTCGACCACCTTTGGATGCCGATGCCCCAAAGAAAACACCCCGTAGCTGCCCAAACAATCGAGATACTGGCGGCCCTCGTGGTCGAATAGATAGCAGCCTTCCCCGCGCACCTCGACGCCAAAGCCGGCAAAGTTCATCAGTTTGGCGAGGGCCGGATTGATGTGCTGAGAATATTGATCCACAACCTGAGCGTGGAAGGCGTCGGCGTCCATACGCCTTTATTTACGAGGAAAACCCGGGCGCGGATTCACTCCGCGACCCGGGCAAGGTCATCCATTGATGGAAACTTAGGCAGCCAAACTCAAGATTTCGCCTTCACCAGATGGATAGATTGTCGTCGGAGAGGACGGCAAACTGGTCTCGCCATTGCGTTGGGCGCTGACGCGATAGCTTCGCTGAACCCCCGGATCGGCGTCGTCATCCACGTAGCTGGTTCGGGACGAAGTGGCCAGGTAGGTGAACGAGCCGCTCCCCACGGCGACCTCGACCACCCAGACGGTGCCTGGCGCATTGCTGGCGCGGCTCCAGGTCAGGCGGCATGAGCCATCGGCCTTGGGCGCCGAGGCCAAGCTGACGGGCGGCACGACCGGACCGGCGTAGGAACTGGCGGGCGTGATGCCGAGCAGAGCAAACTGGGCGGGCGTCGCGGCATCGTCCAAGATCACGAGGTCCACGAACTTGCGGATCACGGTGTTGGTGGCCGGCCATTGCTCCCTTTTCACTTCGGTCGCCACTTTGCTGGCGTCCTTTGCCGCATTGCTGGCGGTCAGCGCGGTGCTGAAGGCATTGGCGGCGGCGGTCACGGCGGCGATGTCCTCGGGCGGAAAGCCGAGATCGTCGCCTACGGTGACGAAGTTCGTGGCGAACTGTTGATACT
>JADZDX010000005.1 GCA_020850835.1 Fimbriimonadaceae bacterium | reverse complement strand
ATCCCAATCGAACCTTACTCATGAATACCTTGGCCTTCACTGCATGTTTTGCGGTCTGGACCATGTACGGTGTCCTCATCACCTTTCTGGTGGACAATAAGGTCCTCGCACTGGATAAGTCGCAGGTAGGTCTGATTATCGGCGTCCCCATCCTTACCGGATCAATCATGAGGCTTCCGATCGGAATACTTTCCGATCGTCTTGGGGGAAGGACCGTCTTCTTGGGGGTCATGCTGTTTTCAGCAGCCGCCGTCTTCATGACCAGCTTTGCCAACGACTTCAATACATTTCTCCTTGGTGGACTCCTGTTTGGACTTTCGGGAGCATCGTTCTCGGCCGGTGTAGCCTACACGACCCTGTTCTTTCCAAAGGAAAAGCAGGGGGCGGCGCTCGGCCTCTTTGGAATGGGCAATATTGGCGCAGCTCTGACGACCCTTGGCGTACCAACCCTCCTACAAAAACTCACCAACAATGGGCAGAACTTGAACGGGTGGCGCCAACTCCCCCAGATTTATGCGGTACTCCTTGTAGGCACCGCAATCATTTTTGCCGCGTTCACGGAGAATCGAAAGTCGGAGGGTGCCGGGACACGGACAATAACTGATATGCTCAAGCCACTCAAGGATGCCAGGGTCTGGCGGTTTGGGCTCTACTACTTCTTACTGTTTGGCGGATTCGTCGCGCTGGCCCAATGGCTAGTTCCGTACTACGTTAACGTATACGGTATGTCGCTGGCCACCGCCGGGTTCTTAGCTTCTGCCTTCAGTTTGCCTTCAGCTTTGACCCGCGCCGTCGGTGGCTTCGTTGCGGACCGCTTTGGGGCCCGAACGACCCTCTACTGGGTATTGAGCGGCTGTGCAGTACTATTCTTCTTCCTCGTCACCCCAAAGATGGAGATTCGATCCCCGGGTGAAGGGATCATGGCCGATCAACCTGGGGTCGTAACGGCCGTTTCTGCCGAGCAGGTAACGGTGGGGACTAAGAGCTACCCACTGAAAGGCGCGAAACCTACTGACAAGCAAGCAGAGGGAAACCTTATACTTCCCACGTTTCAGTCGTGGCATGAGCCCGCCGTGTCGGTTGGGCAACAGGTTAAGAAGAAGGAGTTGATCGCGAAAGGCATCACACATGTCTATTTTCAGGCTAACCAGTGGGTCTTCACCGCACTCGTCCTCCTCGCTGGCATCCTCATGGGCATTGGTATGGCCGCGATTTTCAAGCATATTCCCGCTTATTATCCAAAAGATGTTGGGGCGGTCGGTGGCATCGTTGGAGTCATCGGCGGCCTTGGAGGATTTGTTTGTCCGATCATTTTTGGGTATCTCCTCAAGTCGGTGGGGCTATGGACATCTTGCTGGTTTTTCTTTGCTGTAATTGCGCTGGTAAGCATCGTCTGGATGCATATCGTGGTACTCAAGATGGCCAAAAATGTTGACGAAGGCGACCGGGTCGTGCAACCAGACTAAATGAGCTTCAAGGCACAGTGTCTTGGGACGTTGAAGACGATGTACCCTGGGTCGTTCGCCATGGCGATGGCGACGGGCATTGTATCAATCGCGTCCAAACGTCTCGGCTACGAACTCCCCGCCCAAGCCTTGCTCTGGGTCAACCTTGGGCTTTTCCCGTTCCTCTGGATACTCTTGGTCTGCCGACTCTGGCTCTTCCACGACTCGGTAAGGGCTGATATCTCTGACCATTGGAAAGGGGCCGGGTTCTTCACCGTCCCCGCCGCATGCGCCGTGTTTGGTGTCCAGTGGCTAGAGTTTGGTGGTGCGCCCATGGTTGGCCTTGCCCTTTGGTGGCTGACTCTAGGATGCTGGTTTCTCGTCACCCTGTTCTTCTTCTGCTCAATGATCGTGGGTGAAAATCAAGTTGATATTCACTACGCAATCAACGGCGCTTGGCTTACCTCAGTTGTGGCAACCCAAGGCTTGAGCGTCTTGGCTTCTAGTCTTGTGACGAAGCAACTGCTTGAGCCAAGACTCGGGTCCTTCGTCTCGGTATTTTTCGCTGGGTCGGGAGCAATGTTATATTTAGTGCTTATAACTTGTATCTTCTATCGCTTAGTTGTTCACCCAACCAGGGCAGTGGACTTTTCGGCTCCTTATTGGGTGAACATGGGGGCCGCTATGATCACATCGCTTGCCCTTTCCAAGGCCTCCGTCATTGCAGACCCCGAAGCTCAGGCACCGCTGAAATTCCTTGGACTCGTTGTATGGTCTTACGGCGTCTGGTGGATACCCATCCTAGTTTCGCTAGGAATTTGGCGGCACGGAATCAAGCGGCTTCCGCTCAGCTATGACCCCCGAATTTGGTCCCTTGTTTTCCCTTTGGGCATGTTTACGGCAAGCACCCTTGCCCTATCCCAAGTGTGGCATTGGCCCGGCTTCCTTAGCGTTGCGCAGGGAGCCATCTGGGTTGCTGCATTCGCATGGATAACCTTAAGCATTGGGCTAGTTAAGGCTTGCTTTCGCTGGCTTCGACCCGAAATCTAAGGTCTCAATATGACGGTCGTCATGGTACGCAGAACTAGGTGTTGCCTACACTCATGGCGATGAAGGCACGAGAGTTCTCCCACCTTGCCAGTCTTCCCGTGGCTCCTCGAGTCGCACAACCCACCGATCGCGCCAGCGTTGAGATCTATCGGCCGTTCTTCCTCGCTGGCATCCTGTGCGTGCTAACTGTGGGGTGCCTGTTGGGAGCAATCGCTCTTTATGCTATTGGTAGTAGCGGCACCTACACCAGTTCCAACTTCACACCGTACATTCTCGCCCATGCCAATTCACAGCTATTCGGGTGGGTTGGGTTCTTTGTATTGGGATTTGCTCTCCAACAACACGCACCCATGATTGGTCGGTTAGCCCTTTACAATCGGCTAGCGAAGGCATGCCTCCTGTTCATGGCTACTGGGATTGCGCTTCGATTCGTCGCTGAGCCCATGGTGATGTCCAACCGTGACTTGTGGGTTCCTGTCGGGGTCCTTGCCTGCACCCTGCAGGCCTTGGCAGTTTCCATCTTCCTGTTCAATGTTGTCT
>JADZDX010000004.1 GCA_020850835.1 Fimbriimonadaceae bacterium | reverse complement strand
ATCCCAATCGAACCTTACTCATGAATACCTTGGCCTTCACTGCATGTTTTGCGGTCTGGACCATGTACGGTGTCCTCATCACCTTTCTGGTGGACAATAAGGTCCTCGCACTGGATAAGTCGCAGGTGGGCCTGATTATCGGCGTCCCCATCCTTACCGGATCAATCATGAGGCTTCCGATCGGAATACTTTCCGATCGCCTTGGGGGAAGGACGGTCTTCTTGGGGGTCATGCTGTTTTCAGCGGCCGCCGTCTTCATGACCAGCTTTGCCAATGACTTCGCTACATTTCTCATCAGTGGGCTCCTGTTTGGACTTACGGGGGCATCGTTCTCGGCCGGTGTAGCCTACACAAGCCTCTTCTTTCCAAAGGAGAAGCAGGGAGCGGCGCTCGGCCTCTTTGGAATGGGCAATATTGGCGCGGCTTTGACGACACTTGGCGTACCAACGCTCCTTCAAAAACTCACCAACAATGGGCAGAACTTGAACGGGTGGCGCCAACTACCCCAGATTTATGCGGTACTCCTTGTGGTTACCGCAATCATTTTTGCCGCGTTCACGGAGAATCGAAAGTCGGCGGGTGCCGGAACTCGGACCATAGCTGATATGCTCAAGCCACTCAAGGATGCCAGGGTATGGCGGTTTGGGCTCTACTATTTCTTACTGTTTGGCGGTTTCGTTGCCTTGGCCCAATGGCTAGTTCCGTACTACGTTAACGTATACGGTATGTCGCTGGCCACTGCCGGGTTCTTAGCGTCTGCATTCAGTTTGCCTTCAGCTATGACCCGCGCCGTCGGTGGCTTCGTTGCAGATCGCTTTGGCGCCCGAACGACCCTCTACTGGGTATTGAGCGGCTGCGCGGTGCTATTCTTCTTCCTCGTCACCCCAAGGATGGAGATTCGATCCCCAGGTGAAGGGATCATGGCCGATCAGCCTGGGGTCGTAACGGCCGTTTCCGCCGAGCAGGTGACGGTGGGGGCCAAAAGCTACCCATTGAAAGGCGCGAAACCTACCGACAAGCAAGCGGAGGGAAACCTTATCCTTCCCACGTTCCAGTCGTGGCATGAGCCCGCCGTGTCGGTTGGGCAACAGGTTAAGAAGAAGGAGTTGATCGCGAAAGGCATCACCCATGTCTATTTTCAGGCTAACCAGTGGGTCTTCACCGCACTCGTTCTCCTCGCTGGCATCCTCATGGGCATCGGCATGGCCGCGATTTTTAAGCATATTCCCGCTTACTATCCGAATGATGTTGGGGCGGTCGGTGGCATCGTTGGAGTCATCGGCGGACTTGGAGGATTTGTATGTCCGATCATCTTTGGGTACCTCCTCAAGTCGGTAGGGCTATGGACATCTTGCTGGTTTTTCTTTGCTGTCATTGCGCTGATAAGCATCGTCTGGATGCATATCGTGGTGCTCAAGATGGCCAAGAATGTTGACGAAGGCGACCGGGTCGTGCAACCAGACTAAATGGGCTTCAAGGCACAGTGTCTTGGAACGTTGAAGACGATGTACCCTGGGTCGTTCGCCATGGTGATGGCGACGGGCATTGTATCAATCGCGTCAAAACGCCTCGGCTACGAACTCCCCGCCCAAGCCTTGCTCTGGGTCAACCTCGGGCTTTTCCCGTTCCTCTGGATACTCTTGGTCTGCCGACTCTGGCTCTTCCACGACTCAGTAAGGGCTGACATCTTAGACCATTGGAAAGGGGCAGGGTTCTTCACCGTTCCCGCCGCATGTGCCGTGTTTGGAGTCCAGTGGCTAGAGTTTGGTGGTGCGCCCGTGGTTGGCCATGCCCTTTGGTGGCTGACCCTCGGATGTTGGTTCCTCGTCACCTTGACCTTCTTTTGCTCAATGATCGTGGGTGAAAATCAAGTTGATATTCACTACGCAATCAACGGCGCTTGGCTTACCTCAGTTGTGGCGACCCAAGGCTTGAGCGTTTTGGCTTCTAGTCTTGTGACGAAGCAGCTGATTGAGCCAAGACTCGGGTCCTTTGTGTCGGTATTTTTCGCTGGGTCGGGAGCAATGTTATATTTAGTGCTAATAACTTGCATCTTCTATCGCTTAGTTGTTCACCCAACCAGGGCAGTGGACTTTTCGGCTCCCTATTGGGTGAACATGGGGGCCGCGATGATCACATCTCTTGCCCTTTCCAAGGCATCCGTCATTGCGGACCCAGAAGCTCAGGCACCGCTGAAGTTCCTTGGGCTCATTGTATGGTCCTACGGTGTCTGGTGGATACCCATCCTAGTTTCGCTAGGAATCTGGCGGCACGGGATCAAGCGGCTACCGCTCACCTATGACCCCCGAATTTGGTCCCTTGTTTTCCCTTTAGGCATGTTTACGGCAAGCACCCTTGCCCTATCCCAAGTGTGGCATTGGCCCGGCTTCCTTAGCGTTGCGAAGGTAGCCATCTGGGTTGCTGCATTCGCATGGATGACCTTAAGCATTGGGCTAGTTAAGGCTTGCTTTCACTGGCTTCGACCTGAAATCTAAGGTCTGAATATGACGGTCGTCATGGTACTCGGATCAAAGCGCCGCCTACACTCATGGCGATGAAGGCACGAGAGTTCTCCCACCTTGCCAGTCTTCCCGTGGCTCCTCGAGTCGCACAACCCACCGATCGCGCCAGCGTTGAAATCTATCGGCCGTTCTTCCTCGCTGGTATCCTGTGCGTGCTCACTGTGGGGTGCCTATTGGGAGCAATCGCGCTTTATGCAATTGGTAGTAGCGGCACCTACACCAGTTCCAGCTTCACACCGTACATTCTCGCCCATGCCAACTCACAACTATTCGGGTGGGTTGGGTTCTTCGTATTGGGATTTGCTCTCCAACAACACGCACCAATGATTGGCCGGTTAGCTCTTTACAATCGGCTTGCGAAGGCATGCCTCCTGCTCATGGCTACGGGGATTGCGCTTCGATTCGTCGCTGAGCCCATGGTGATGTCCAACCGTGACTTGTGGGTTCCTGTCGGGGTCCTTGCCTGCACCCTGCAGGCCTTGGCAGTTTCCATCTTCCTGTTCAATGTTGTCT
>JADZDX010000003.1 GCA_020850835.1 Fimbriimonadaceae bacterium | reverse complement strand
TCGCGTCGGATCCGGACTTCCATCCACCTTGAGGCTCCCGGCTCGGTTGCCCAAGCTGAAGGGTTCACGGCCAATTTGGCGGAAGCCATAAGGGGTATGTCCCATGTTCAGCCAGAATCCGTTGTTGTAGCCTTGTTCGAGCTTCGCGAAACTGGTGCTATTGTTCAAGTGGTGGCCCGCTTCGCAATAGACACCTATCGCGAAGAGCTCGAATGCCGTCAAAATATGTTGCTTGCGGCGGTTTCATTAGCCGCCGAGCGCGGACTTCGCTTCAAATCGCAAACTCATGAAACTTATTTGGCTTCTCCCCCTCCTTCCGACGCTAGCCCTCGCCCAAATTGATAAGGATCCTCGATGGACCGCATTTCAGTCGGGAAAAGGCCTGGAGCAGGCTTATCGGCAAGCTGGGCAGCCGAATGTTCAATGGTCAGCCGATTCAACGGCCTATGGAGTCCTGGAAGGGCGGAATCGGGTGTGGCGACGATGTGAAAAGGGTGAGGTCATCGACCCTCCTGCTCCGTACACGCCAGCCAAGTCTTTCCAAAGCTTACGGGGGCGACCGATTGACTCTCCCGACGGGCACTACCGCCTGTACACGCAAGGCAATCGGGTTTACCTCAAAGGCTCGGGCGATCCGATTGCCTTGGTGCCCGGCGCCGAGGTTTCGCCAACGGTCCTTTGTGGCAATGTGCCGTGGGTTTATGGGGAGGAACTCAGTCAGAACGCGGGAATGGGCTGGGCACCCTCCGGGAACCACTTCTGGTTCTACAAGTTCGATTCCAAACCGGTCACGACCTATTTCCTCACACAGCAGCTTGACCTTCAGTCGAAGCTGATGGAGCTGGATTATCCGAAGGCGGGTGCGAATAACCATTTGGTTGAAGTATGGGTTGGTGATGCCGCTACCGGAGAGGCACACAAAATTGACATGGCACCCCGTCCGGGGGTTGAGTACCTCTTTGACGTTCGGTGGATTAGTTCGGATTGGCTCATGTTTTCGCGTATGGACCGACTGCACAAGCAACGTGAGGTTGCCGTCTACGACACGGCCAAGCGAGGCATTCGAACCCTATACAAGGAGTCGGATGAGTCAGGTTACATCCCTTCGACTTGGTCTCCAACACCGATTGCCGACAAAGTCTTTGTCCCCGGTGACCGGGGCGGATTTGCTAACTGGTCTCGCATTGACGTTCGTTCCGGAGCTATTGAGGCGTTGGGAGCACATCCGTTTGATGTACGCGCGCTTTATGCGGTCAACCAGCGAAGCATGGTTTACGGGGGGCGAGGGGGGGCAAATGCTCTTGCCAATCAACTCTACAGCTATGATTTTAGATTGAAGAAGGCGACCTTGCAAACTAACCCCGGCCTGCACCACAATGTCTCGGTCTCACCAAATGGTGAGTACTTCTTTGATTCGGCGCAAGATCCAAATCACGCTCCAGAATTGGGCTTGTTTAAGATCGGGTCGGCCGGAGCCAGGCTGCTGCGTAAGCATGAGCGGCCAGCGGTCGCCATGCTCCCCGCACCGGCCACGGCGATCGTTCCGTTTGTTAGTGCTGATGGTAAGACCGGCCTCACGGGCCTAGTTTCCTTCCCGAAAGGATTTGATCCATCCAAGAAGTATCCCGTTCTCTTTGATGTGTATGGTGGACCGGAACGAAGCGATGTTAGCCTCGCCTATCAGCCCTATCGCGCCCTTACTGCACTGGGATTCTTGGTGGTTCAGGCCGAGACTCGCGGCGCGGTTGGACGTGGGGCAGCGTTTCGAGATGCGGGTTACACTCACCTAGGCATTGCCGAGATTGATGACTTTGCGGCTTTCGCAAAGAAGTTACGGGAGTTCCCCTATGTGGATTCATCCAAAGTCGCGATTTTCGGTACGAGTTACGGTGGCTATGCCTCACTCATGGCATTGCTGAGGTATCCGGATCTCTTCCAAGCGGCAAGTTCAAGTAGCCCGCCAACCGACTGGCGCAACTACGATTCTATCTACACCGAGCGGTTCATGGGGCTACCCCAAGATCAGAAGGCGGCGTACGATGCTGGAAACGTGTTGACCTATGCGGCCAATCTCAAGGGTGCCTTACAACTCTATTTTGGAACGAGCGACGATAATGTTCACCCGAGCAATAGTTTGCAACTCATTAGAGAACTAGAGCGCTTGGGTAAAGATTACGAACTCAGAGTGGGTCCAGATCGCGGGCATAGCTATGTCGGTGACCGCCACTTAGCCCAGTTCTTGTTTCGGTTTATCGGAAACTAAAAGGAGATCGGCCGAAGGTCGGGCGAGACCGTGTAGGTTCCGGAAGTCTTTGCGTCAATCTCATCCAAGCTCACGTCAGAGGCATGTTCTTTGAGGACGAGCCCATCTGGGGTGACCTCAAACACGGCTAGATCAGTGATGATCATGTTTACGCAACTCTTGCCGGTGAGGGGAAGGGTGCAGTGCTTCAGAATCTTGCTTTCACCCGCCTTGTTCGTGTGCTCCATTACCACAACGACTCGCTTTGCTCCGGCCACGAGATCCATGGCGCCACCCATGCCCTTGACCATCTTGCCGGGAATCATCCAATTGGCGAGGTCGCCTTCTTCGCTGACCTCCATCGCTCCGAGTACAGATAGGTCCACATGCCCTCCGCGGATCATGCCGAAGCTATCCGAACTACTGAAGTAGCTTGAACCAGGAATCTCAGTGATCGTCTGCTTCCCTGCATTAATCAGGTCGGGGTCAGCCTCGTCGGGGTATGGAAAGGGCCCCATACCGAGCATCCCATTCTCGCTCTGGAGCACAACGTCCATGCCAGCCGGAATATAATTCGCGACCAGCGTCGGGATACCAATTCCTAGGTTCACCAAGAACCCGTCGCGCAGTTCCTGTGCGGCTCGCATGGCTAATTGATCTCGGGAGAGAGGCATGCTCATAGTTTACCGAGGCGAATGGTTCTAGTCAGCCCCTTTATACGAAGGATTCTAGTTCCACGGGATAATAGAGTCTATGGTGTTGACTTGGCTGGTGGCTCTAAATGCGATTCCGCTCCCCCGCGATGGCATCATCACCCAAAGCTGCACCATTCAACCGGGGCAATACCACCGCCGGAGTGAGGGCAACCACCCCGCGCTCACGATCCGTGGCGAGAACATCACGGTGGACTTCCAGAATGCCGAGATTCTCGGAACACCCATCACGGTTGAGCCTGACCAAAGGCAAGGAACGGGAATCGTTGTACAGGGAAAAAAGATCGTTCTGAAGAACCTCAGAGTGCGGGGATATAAGGTCGGTGTCAGAGTAGATGGCTGTCCTGGCTTCATGCTTTTGGACAGTGATTTGAGCTACAACTGGAAGCCACGTCTGAAGAGCACCTTGGACAAAGAGGGCCCCGCTGATTGGATGAGCTTCCACCAAAACGACAAGGATGAGTGGCTTGATCGTGGGGCCGCAATCTATATCAAGCAAAGCGACGGCTTCAAATTGCGGAATGTGAAATCCACAGGTGGGCAATGTGGCGCGATGTTGTCCGAAACTAACAAGGGCACGATCGCCAATTGCGCCTTTGAGTTTCTGAGTGGCGTGGGGATTGGGCTGTACCGTAGCTCGAACAATACGATCATGCACAACAAGGTTGATTGGTGTGTGCGAGGTTACAGCCACGGCATATGGAATCGCGGTCAAGACTCGGCCGGGTTGCTCGTTTATGAGCAGAGCAACAAGAATGTTGTGGCGTATAACAGCATCACCCATGGCGGTGACGGGCTATTTTTGTGGGCAGGACAGTCCACCATGGACACGGGGCAAGGGGGCTGCAATGATAATTTGTTTTACGGTAACGACTTCAGCCATGCCCCAACAAATGGCATTGAAGCGACTTTCAGCCGCAACGTCTTCGCTAATAACCTTGTTCAAGAGTGTTGGCACGGGCTCTGGGGGGGATACAGTTATGACTCATCAATCGTCGGGAACCACTTTACATTGAACTCAGATGCCATCGCGATCGAGCAAGGTCAGAACAACACCATCACCCATAACGAATTCGACCGCAACTTGGTTGGCCTGAGGATTTGGGAACGCGAATCCCAGCCTAGTGGCTGGGGCTACGCCAAGAGTCGTGATGTCCAATCGAAGGGGTATGAAGTACGGGGCAATGCTTTTCGGGACACAGTATCGGCTGTCTTTGAACTTGGCGGAGTGAGTGGATTCAATGCTTGGCAGAACACGTTTAGTGCAAATGGTCGTGTTCTCGGTCAGAATGCGAAGTTCTCAGACCTCATCTTTTCGGGCAATACAATTCGGACTGTCAACGACAGCTCAACCATCTCCCTTGTCGGCAAGGGAAACACGACACTAAGATCGGCTAGCGCGCGGCCCAAGCCAGCCCTGATGCGCCCCGATGGCAATGTGCGCACCGAGCTCAAGGAAGGCACCCGCGAGTATTTGCAACGCTTTGTACGAGGGTGGAATCCGATCAAAGAGAAGGTCGCTACCGAGCTGAAACGCTTTTTTGTTCCGCCCGATAGCTATGGAAACAATCCTTTCTTACGTGACGGAACGCTGCGAGGCCGTCGGTACATCTTGGTGGATGAGTGGGGGCCCTACGACTTTAGATCGCCGATCCTATGGCCCCGCGAAACAAGAGTGGATTCTGGTCGACGTGCAGTTGTCTTTGAAGTCCTTGGTCCACGGGGTCGCTGGCGGGTCAAGTCTGTTAGGGGTGCAACCTTGGAGACGACTACGGGATCAGTTCCCGGGAGCCTAAGGGCTGCGCTGACCGGAGCGGATGTTTCGATTCAGCTTGAATACCGAGGGGCTCAAACAGTGGATTATCGCGGGGTTGTGACCCCGGCGGGAAACTGGAAGTCCTTTGGCTGGCGTGATTTCAGCGTACCCATTGATTGGCACGTGCGCTTCTGGCCCTATGATCCGGCCAAGGAAGAGCCGCGAAGCATGGAAACCGGATTCCGTGACCTACTCTCGACGCCCCCGCCACGAGAGGAACATGTTTCCGCATTGGACTACGGCTGGTCGGGGGCGCCTTATAGCGGCGGACCGAAGGACCACTTTGCCACAGTTGCAGAGGGACGGTTCACCATTGGTCCCGGTGAGTACACAGCATCTCTAGGCGCCGACGATGGAGTTCGACTTTGGCTTGACGATCAGTTGCTGATTGACGAATGGCATTACAGTCCGCCAGCGACCTACGAGCGAAGGGTCAAGTTGGGCGGTTCGCACCGCATCCGCATTGAGCACTTCGAAATAGATGGGTATGCACAACTGAAGTTTGGGCTTGCTAGATAGCAACCTGTCAAAATAGAAGTTCGTGCTTCTTTCCGTCAGCGCCATCCATAAAGAATTCGCGGGCGAAGTCGTCCTCGAAAGCTGCACTTTTCGCCTCGAACGGCATGAGACGGTGGCGCTGGTTGGGCGAAACGGGGCCGGCAAAACCACCTTGCTCAAGATCATCACGGGTGCGATGCAGCACGACGGCGGCAGTGTTCAATGGGCCCGGGGTGCCACGTTTGGTTACCTGAGCCAAGTCAGCCTGCCCAACACCGATCAGACTGTTCTTGAAGTGGCGACCGAAGCCCGCGAAAAGCTGGTCAAGATGCAGCAACGCCTGCGCGAGCTGGAGTCGCAAATGGCCGACCACGCCACAGAAGATGACCTCGAAGAATACAGCCGCCTGCAGGAGCACTTTCACAGCGAAGGCGGCTATGCGGTCGAGAATGACCTAAAGTTCGTTCTGAAGCGGCTTGGGTTTGAAGAAGAGGAATGGAGCAAGCCTGTTCATGCCTTGAGCGGAGGGGAGAAGACACGTCTCGCGTTGGTGAAACTCCTTCTCGAAGAGCCCGATCTTTTGATTCTCGATGAGCCTACAAACCACCTCGACCTTGAAGCAATCGAGTGGCTCGAATCGTGGATTCGAGGCTACGGCGGAGCTGTACTGATCGTTAGCCATGATCGGACCTTTCTCCAAAGTGTCGCCGAGCGGGTTCTTGAAATTCGTGAAGGTAAGGTCGATGCCTATCCCGGGCCGTTCGACAAGTACTTGAAGCTACGGAAGGAGGCCGACGAGCTGCTCGCCAAGAACGCCGACCGCCAAGCCGCCGAAATGGCGAAACTCGACGAGTTTGTTCGGCGCTTTATCAATAGCCAGCGAACTGCCCAAGCCCGCGGTCGCCTCAAAATGCTTGAGCGCATGGAAGCGCAGCGCATCGTGCCACATCGCGAAGACAAGCAGATGAAGGCGGGGTTCAAGGTCACCAAACGCGCGGGCGACGTCGTGCTCGACTGCAAGAAGCTCAGTATGGCTTTCGGTGCGCAAGAGCTTTTCCAGAACCTTGATTGGACGGTGAAATGGGGCGACCGTTGGGGCGTGATCGGCTCGAACGGCGCGGGCAAATCTACGCTCATGCGTGTTGCCCTGGGTGATTTAGAGGCAGTGTCCGGCGAGGCGAAGCTGGGCTCGAATGTCGAACTAGGATGGTTTAGGCAGGACGCGAGTTTCCTCAATCAAGACATGTCACCCCTTGAGACAATGCATTATGAACTCGGCATGGATCAAGCGCAGGCCCGCAACCTGCTGGGTCGGTTCTTGATTTCCGGTGACGACGCGATGCGCCCGATCAAGACGCTCAGCGGAGGCGAGAAGGGCAAAGTCGCCCTTGCGGCGATCACGAGCATGCATCCCAATGTTTTGGTGCTCGACGAGCCGACGAACCACCTCGACATCGCCAGCCGCGAGGCCCTTGCCGAAGTGCTCAACGAGTACAACGGAACACTCATCTTGGTGAGTCACGATCGCTGGCTTTTGGAACAGGTGACCAAGCAGACGCTGGAACTTCGAACTGACGGCTCGAACCAGTATCAAGGCAATTATCTTGAGTACCGCGCTTGGAAAGCCAAAGGTGCGCAGCCGACAAAGGCCACAGCGACATCCAAAGAGTCGCCGAAGCAAACGCCGATGCTTTCACCCCGTGAACTCAGCAAGGAGATCGCGCGAATGCAAAAGGAAGTGTCGGGCTTGGAAGAGGAAATCACCAAACTAGAGGCTGACCTCGAAGCCCATGAGAGACTTTTGGCCCGGCCACAAGCGGGCGATGATCTGGTCGCGATGAGTGTGAAACACGGGGAATTGCGATCCGCGATCGAAGATCGCCTTAACCGCTGGACTGAAATTGGTGGCAGGATCGAAGAGTACAAGAACCTGAGCATTAACGGCGACGCCATCGGCGTCAGCTTCCGATGAACGATTGTCTGAACTATCGCACGTCCAGAGCCCGAACGGGCTACCAGCAATGACGCTAACTACTTACCGAAGGCATGAATGCTCTCGCAAACCCAAGCGATCTCATCGTCGCGCAGATACTGATGCACGGGCAGACTCAGCACGTCGAGGCTGGCTTGTTCCGTTACGGGGAGGGAGCCTTTTGGCGCGAGGTGCTTGTACGGTGCGTGATAGTGCAGTGGCACCGGATAGTAGATCATCGAGTCAATCTCGCGTTCCTTGAGGAATGATTGCAGTTCATCTCGCCGCTCTGTAAGAATCGTAAATTGGTGCCAAGTGTGGTTGTTTTCCGCGCTAGTAATCGGCAATTCGACGCCTGATCCCTGGAGGCCGGCGATGAGCTTGGCGGCAACGCCTTGTCGCATGCTCGTCCACTCGTCAAGCTTGCTGAGCTTGTTCCGCAGGATGGCCGCTTGGAGTTCTGAGAGGCGGCTCGTGTAGCCGATGTGGTCATAGTAGTAGCGCTCCTTGCCCATGCCGTGAATCCGCATGGATCGGCAAGTTTCAGCTACCGTGTCGTCGTTGGTGACGATCATGCCGCCGTCGCCCGCGGCGCCAAGATTCTTGGTGACATAGAAGCTGATGCCCCCGACCTGGCCGAAGTTGCCCGCACCCTTGCCGCCCTGGTTAGAGCCAATCGCTTGCGCCGCGTCTTCGATGACGTGCAAGTTGTGCCTTTTCGCAATCGCATTGATCGCGGCCATGTCCGCCATTTGCCCCCAAAGGTGAACGGGCATGATCGCCTTGGTGTTTGGCGTGATCGCGGCCTCGATCAGCGGGGGGTCAATCATCTGATCTTCGCGGCGAATGTCAACGAAGACCGGCTTCGCCCCGACTTGTACGATAGCCTCAACCGTGGCAACAAAGGTGAACGCTACGGTGATGACTTCGTCGCCGGCACCGATTCCGAGGGCATCTAAGCCGATACGGAGGGCGTCGGTGCCGGAATTGACGGCGATCGCGTGCTTGACGCCGTGGTAGCGAGCGACCTCGTCTTCGAGGCCCTTGTTGTGCTTGCCCATGACGTAGGCGCCGGTGGACAGAATCTCCTTGACATCAGCGTCAATAGCCGCCTCCAGTTCGGAGTACTGGCGGCGAAGGTCGAGAAATGGAACGCGCACGGGAGAATTGTACTTTGTCGGTTCGTCCCTAGTTTTGTACCGGAATTGAACCAGCCCAATCAGGTACAATTTGAGTTCAATTTCACCCTGATGAAGCCTAAAGACGAGACAATTGTGGATTCCGCCGTCGTAGATGTCAACGAGGGCATT
>JADZDX010000002.1 GCA_020850835.1 Fimbriimonadaceae bacterium | reverse complement strand
TGATGCGGTAGTTCGGAGTTTTTCTCCAAATTGATTGGGCCACTTCCTGCAATCTGGACTTAAAGTCGTTCGGATTCACGTCTCCACCGCTGATTTCATCCAGAAAAACTCGTAATTGTTCTAGGACGAACCAGCGGGCCTGTTCTAGGCCCGATTCAAGATAAATGGCTCCGATCAGCGCTTCAAGAACATCTGCCAAGATGCTGGGCCGTTGCCGCCCGCCAGTCGCTTCCTCATTTGGGCTCAACACCAAGAAATCGCTCAAACCCAAAGCCATAGCCCTTTCGGCGAGGGGTGCCTCCT
The DNA here is from genome assembly GCA_020850835.1 of Fimbriimonadaceae bacterium. Classification (GTDB taxonomy): domain Bacteria; phylum Armatimonadota; class Fimbriimonadia; order Fimbriimonadales; family Fimbriimonadaceae; genus JAFLBD01. The sequence continues at coordinate 63,212 of JADZDX010000002.1, read as the reverse complement.
GCACCACATAAGACTTGGCCTTACTGAGCATGCCCTGGTCCCAATCGGGGTGCTGTTCATAGAGGTACTGAGCAATGACGAGGCCCAGCACCGAATCTCCAAAGAACTCCAGCCGCTCATAACTATCTCGGACGGGGTCTTCGATTGCCGCAGATCGATGCGTCATCGCCAACTGGAACTGCTGCCTACTCTTGAGGGGGATGGCCTTGGGAATCATGCTTTGCGCGCGTCGAGATACTCAGCAAGACGATCAATGCCTCTCGCGATTTCTTCGCGACTTGTAGCGTAGCTGAACCGCAGGCAGCCCGGTCCTTCAAAGACCGAACCTGGCACGACCGCCAAGTAGGCTTGATCTAGAAGCTCGTTTGCAAGCTCGAGGTCGCTCTCATCACCTCGAAGGCACTGGCTAAAGTCTGCGAAGGCGTAGAATGCACCTCCTGGGTTCGGGCAACGAACCCCCGGAATAGCGTTAAGTTTGCTCACGATCAAATCACGCCGGGCTTCAAACTCCTTCCTCATGGCCTCAATGGCCGAATCGGGCATCTCAAGGGCAGCAATCGCCCCGGCCTGGGCAAAGGCCGTAGGATTGCTGGTGACTTGATCCTGTAGCATGGACATGGCCCGAGCTACGTCGATCGGTGCCCCCGCATACCCAATGCGCCATCCGGTCATCGCGTAGGTCTTACTGCAACCCGCTACCGTGATGGTTCGATCATAGACCTCTTGACCGAGCTTGGCGATACTCTGATGCTCTACTCCGTAAACCAAGCGCTCGTAGATTTCGTCCGTGATGATCCAAAAGTCGTGCCTTATCGCCAAACTGGCGATCTCCTTCATCGTTTCGCGACTTTGAATAGCCCCGGTCGGATTACTGGGGCTGTTCACTATCATGGCCCTCGTTTTCGAGGTAACTGCCCCTCGCAATTGGTCCAACGTTGGAACAAACCCGGTTTGCGCATCGGTATGAATCACCCTTGGCTCTCCCCCGGCAAGTCTAATCTGATCTGCGTAGGTCATCCAATAGGGCGCGACCAGAATCACCTCATCGCCGGGATTTATCGTGACCTGAAGAGCATTGAAGATTGAGTGCTTAGCCCCGCAACTGGCAACGATTTGATCGGGGCTATAGCTAAGGCCGTTTTCCCGTTCGAACTTGCGGCTCACTGCCTCTCGAAGGGCCATCGTGCCGGCCGATGGCGTGTAACGGGTCTCACCTTGGCGAATTGCCTCGATCGCCCGCTCGCAAATGGGCTTGGGAGTATCGAAATCAGGCTCGCCAGCACCAAATGAGATCACATCGTGCCCTTCCTGCTTGAGTCGTCGGGCTTTCGCCGTAATCGCTAAAGTGGGGGAAGGTTTGATAAGGGAGATGCGGTCGGCAAGCGGTCTCACGTTGCCATGATGGTACCCTTGACCGTCGTGGGCACTTCTCGACGCGCTTGGGCAACAGTGAGTGTTGCCTTGGGCGTCGCGCTCCTCGCCCATATTGTAATCGGCGGAGCAATGGGTGCTGACCTTACCGGTGCCTGGCGGGCGTTTCTTGGACGTGATTCGGTGTGGAGTAGCGTTCTATGGGATATCCGGCTCCCTCGCGCCCTAGCCTGCGTCTTTGTCGGCGCAATTCTTGGATCAAGCGGAGCCGCATTTCAGCTCCTATTCCGCAATCCCCTAGCAGAACCATTCGTGATCGGTGTGAGCGGGGGCGCGGCGGTCATGGTCACTGCCTTTATGAGCCTGGGGCTGACGGGTCTGACCCTTGAACTAGGTTCTATTCTTGCCGCGATTATCGGTGGGTTTGGTGCCTTGTCCCTGGTTTTGACCTTGGCCTCGATGCGCCGCGGATTCCGATCCGAGAGCGTGCTCATCGCCGGAGCCGTGGTCAGTTCGATGCTGCTGAGCTTGATGACTGTCGTGTTGCTATCAACTGGTAAGGATAGTTCAGAAATCGTACGGTGGATGTTAGGTAGCGCATCTCCCATGTATTGGAGCAGGGTAGCCATCCTCTTCGTCACATTAATGAGTGGCGGCTGGGCCCTCCTTCGCGAGTGTAGACGGCTTAATGCCCTATCGCTCGGGGAGTTATCAGCAAGGAGCCTCGGAGTTGATCCCCAAAGAAGCGGTAGGACCGTTCTGCTCGCGGTTACCGTAATGGCTTCCATTGCCGTCGGGGCGACCGGCATCATTGGATTCCTCGGTATCATCGCCCCCAACATCAGTCGGCGAATCGTCGGCCCTGATGCCCGCCTTGTGGTTCCGCTTAGCGGGTGCCTCGCAGCATGTCTCTTGCTCGCGGCTGACCTGATTGCTCAGCGTGCTTTACCCGGGCAAGAACTCCCCGTCGGAGCCGTAACGGCCGTCCTTGGCGCTCCGGCGCTCCTCTGGGTCCTAAAGAGATAGGGTTATCCCCGTATTCCATCGTGGGGCGAACCGGCATTAACTACGGCAAAACATCCTTGGCGATGGAAAAGCATCTTGAGCAGCTTGAAGACCTTCTCCTAGCCCATCGCTTGGTTTCGGTCGAACAATTGCGGGAAGCCCGTGAGTCTCAGCGAATTACCCTAGAGCCCTTAGCCGACCTCTTGATTCGACGCGGGTTTGTAAGCGAGGTTCAGATCCTGAAGGTGCTCGCTGCACGGGCAGGCGTAGCCCCATGGAATCTCAGCCAAGAACTGCCGAGCAAGGAGGCAATGGGAAAGCTGCCCATCGAGCTATGTCGAAAATATCAAATGCTCCCCGTGCAGGTGCGGGGCGACCTCCTCATGGTCGCCATGCGAAACCCGCAGGATATGCCCGCTATCGAAACGGCCCGTGCGGTAACCGGCTATCGAATTGAACCGGTCTTAGCGAACGAGACCCGGCTCAGTCGCGCGATCGACAATCTACTGGATGGGCGGAATCATGGCAATGTCGGCGCGACCGTTGCCCAAGCCATGCTAGAGGTCAAGGGCGCCTCCTTGGAAGATGAGGAGACCCATGCGCTTGGTGAAATAGACACGAGGCCCGTGGTTTCGCTCGTTAATCAGATCTTGGCTGATGCGATCCGCATGCGGGCGAGCGATATTCATCTTGAACCCCGAGCAAGTGTTGTAGAAGTCCGAGTCAGGCTCGACGGCCAGCTAACCAAGGTGCAAGAGTTCCCTCGAGCGCTCCTCCCCATGGTGACGGCCCGTATCAAGATCATGTCGGAGTTGGATATCGTCGAACACCGACTGCCTCAAGATGGCCGAATCACCGCTCAACTGGACGGGCGTGATATTGACATGCGGGTGAGTGTCCTCCCGAACCACCACGGTGCGCGGATCGTCCTTCGCATCCTTGATCGGTCATCGGCCTTGCTCCCGCTGGAGGGCCTGGGATTTAGCGCCCATAACCTTGGCTTGTTCCGCAAGCTCATCACCAAGCCGTACGGCCTAATCCTAGTCACGGGCCCCACGGGTAGCGGGAAAACGACCAGTCTCTACGCCGCACTCAACGAAATCAAGGATGTCTCGCGCAACATCATGACCTGCGAGGATCCCATCGAATACGATATCGCGGGGATCAACCAGTCCCAAGTCAACGAGAAAGTCGGGTTAACGTTTGCCTGCCAATTGCGCGCGATCTTGCGTCAAGATCCCGATGTTGTCCTTGTCGGCGAAGTGCGAGACCAAGAAACGGCAGAAATCGCAATCCGCGCATCCATGACGGGGCATCTCGTACTGAGCACCCTCCACACCAACGACGCTCCGAGCGCGATCAACCGCTTGATCGATATCGGCATCAGCCCAACACTTCTGTCCACTTCGCTCATCGGCATCATGGCCCAACGTCTTGTTCGACTGCTCTGCCGCAATTGCCGGGCCAAGGATGTCGCTACCTCCGATGAAGCCAAAGTCTTGTCACCATATCATCCTGGCCCAGTCTCGGTATGGAGGCCCTGCGGCTGTGATGCATGCCACGGTACGGGATATAAGGGTCGGCTCGCTGTCAATGAACTCCTTCCGGTGCCCAGCGAGATCCAGCAGATGATCTCGACTGGCGCTCCATTGGAGTTCATCCGACAAGCTGGACTGGTGCATGGCTTTACGCCCATGCAGGACGATGCGGTTGCGCGTGTGCTCTCCGGCGAAACTAGTTTCGAAGAAGCCAAGCGCGTGGTCTTCTTTGATGACCTCCTTTCGGCCAAAACGCAAGCTCTTCCGAAGGCCGCCTAGCTATTCCGCGTCCTCACGAGGCACGTACTCGCTTTGCTGGAACCACACCGCGGACAGGCCAACCGCCACAACAAATATGGCGAGAAGTGTTGTCACAGATGCCCAGGCAGGAATTACCGCGACCCCTTCGCTTGCCGAAGAACCAAGGTTACTGAGCGCGGTTGATGGATAGGAGCCCTCTGGGTGCAACGTTAGGGCTTGCATGTGCGACAAGATGGACGCATAGTACAGATCGCCCGGCATCTGGGGAACAAACGTCTCCCACCCGAAAGCAAAGAGCAAGCAAAAGAGAAAGGCCCGGTTCAGGAGCATGGAAATGAACAAAAAGAGCCCACCATAGGCCATCGCGCCGAGGATCACAACCAGAACGTCCCGCCACACCATCGGCGTTTTAAAGGCCTGCACTCCAAAGTTCATCAATCCGAGGGCCAAAACCATCACCACTCCGATCACGGCAATGGTCGAAATGGCGGCAAGGGATCTAGCCGACAAGAGAATTGGCCTTAGGATCGGGCGTGTTACCAGATACACGATGGTCTTCTGTTCAACCTCGCCCGCAATAACGGCCGTCGAAAACACCGCCGCGACAAGCGCCATCAAACGAAAGCCCATGATGCCCATCAGAGTCCCATATCCAAGCTCTGTGCCCAACTTGCCACTGAGCCTGAGCCAGGCAAAGCCTAAAGCCGCAACGCCAAGAATAGCGATGAGCCAAATCGCAAGCCGCCGCAGGGACAAGAATTCGCGCAAGGTGGAAAGGTACACGTAACTAAACATTAGGCTCCCACCAGATATTGAAATACCGACTCTAGGTTGTTGTCCGGGCTCGCAAGCCCATAAATCTTCAGATCATGCTGAAGGACTAGATCTGCGACAGCCGGATAGAAAGACTCGGCATTCTTGACCTCTAGATCCACCGCTCCATCGCGATCAAGATCCAGACTCAGGACATTATCCAAAGTGAGCATCAGTGAAGCCACCCGTTGCGGCTCTGGGGTCTCAATCCGAATTCGGTGGGGGTGCTTATCAATCAAACTCCGGATTGTCGTCAGATCCCCCGTGGCCAGGAGTCGCCCTCGGTGGAGCAGGAAGATACTTTGGGTGAGTTGCTCCACTTCCGATAGGATATGGCTGGAGATAATGATGCATTTCCCTCGCTCCGCTAGGCCCGCAACCACTTGCATGAACTCATGGCGGCCGACGGGATCAAGACCGTTCAAGGGCTCATCCAGCAGTATGATGCTTGGATCGTGAAGCATCGCTTGCGCCAACTTGATGCGTTGTCGCATCCCCTTTGAGTACCCCGCGATCTTCTTATCGCAACGAGCTTCCATGCCCACGACTTGCAGCATTCGCTGGGCGCGATCTTGAGCTTCTTCCTTTCCAAAGCCACTCAAGCGAGCCATGTGCTCAACAAAGACCCTGCCGGTCATCCATTCATAGAATTGATCAATCTCTGGGCAATAGCCAAGCCGCCGAAAGACATTGGGGTTGGCAAAAGGCTCCTCGTCAAAGATCTTGATTCGGCCCGTTGTGGGGCGAATCTGCCCTGTGATCATGCGGATCATCGTCGTCTTGCCCGCTCCGTTTTGCCCGAGTAGGGCCGTGATCCCGGGGCCGATATGGGCCGACACATCGTTCAATCCGATGACCAGACCAAACCATCGGCTCACATGATCCAGTTCGATCAATTGACCACCTCCACAGCCCGTACACGCCGCCAGAAAATGTATAGCCAAAATGCGCAGATTGCGCTCATGATCCAAAACACGGCAAATCCATTCGGTGCTGGAACGACCGTAAGCGGATCCGGTGGCATCCCAAACGCATTCCCGCCATCAACGTTGAGCAATGACTTCGCCATCCCAATGTTGAGCCCGTCAATTGACGAATAGAACGCGGGCTGCAAGAACGGATTCCGATCTACGACCACCGATGATCCCAGCTCTCTTCTTGAACCAGGCACCGCCTGGAGCCAGAACACGAGAATCATCACCGTGAAGATATTGGTGATCATGTACAGCGCGCCGTATAGAATGCCTGCAATCCGGCCTTGCTTCATCAGGGAACTAATGCCCAAAAGGATTGATGTGTGAAGAGCGGCCGCCATTGCCATCGCTCCAAGAACCGCGGGAAAAGCACCCGCATAGAGCGCGAAACCGTGCTGTCGATAACTCATCATGCCGTACAGGAAGAACACCAAGGACGGCACGGCCATCGCGGTGACCAGCGGGATCCACACTCCGAAGAACTTACCCACGACGTAATCCAACTTGGTACACGGCTTACTCAAGTAGACCAACAGCGCATTCGCCCGGTTGTCATTGGCAACCGCTCCCGCCCCAACGAGAAGCGCAATAATGAGATAGGTCAGCTGGCCGAAGCTAAAACCGTGCAGAAATTGGTTCTTCCACAGGAAGCGATCAATGAACTGAATCTGCCGAACGATCTCACTTGACCCAGTCACTCCCGCGCCACTGGCTAGGTCGGTAGCGTTGGACGACACCATCTGCATGATAAAGATCACGGTGAGGATCACCAAGTAGTACCAACCTGATAACCCCACGAACAGCCAATAGAATCGGTTGCGGAAAGCCTTGAGGGTATGAACCTTTGCGATGACCCACCATCGAGCACTTGGCGGATTTAGAGGTCCGTCGTAGGACCGGTAACTTAGGTCAGCAATTGGAGATGCCACTAGTGCACAACCTCCAAAAAGGCTTCTTCTAAGCTCTTTGTCGCCACGCTCAAGCCGCGGACCTCCGCACCGACCTCTCGGGCGGCTTCGAAAATCATCTTCGTTGTGATTTCGGTCGGCGCTTCGTGTTGCAGTCGAGCCTTGTTTCGTTCGGCGCTCAAAATTGTTATGCCCCGGCGAAGAATGGCCTCTTGCCATGCCTGGCTGGGCTCTCTGAGCTCAACATCAACCGGGTGCCCCTGGATTCTTGTCAAGTCACGGATAGAACCTTGCATCTTTAGCTGACCCTTGACCACTACGATCACCGATTCACAGGTCTTCTCAATATCGCGCAATATGTGACTGCTGACGATGACATTCACGTCCTTGTGAAGACTAATATCTCGGATGAGCTTGAGCATCTCCTCCCTTCCTCGGGGATCAAGGCCATTGGTTGGCTCATCCAAGAGCAACAGTTTTGGCCCATGAACGAGAGCCTGAGCCAACTTGATCCTTTGCTTCATTCCCGTTGAAAACGTTTCAACTTTGCGATATCGCGACTCGCCAAGGCCGGAATACTCCAAGACCTCATGGGCCCGCCGTAGTGCCTGCGCCTGAGGCATCCCCGCCAATTCTCCCGCGTACGCGACAAACTCAATAGCGCTCATGCCGGGCAAGTGGCAATCCTGCTCCGGCATCAAGCCCACCCTCTGACGCACCTTGGCCCCTTCCTTTTGAACGCTGTGCCCCAGGATCGTGGCCGTCCCGGCAGTCGGAGTAACGAACCCTAGCAATGTCTTGATCAGCGTGGTCTTTCCAGCACCATTAGGTCCGAGTAGTCCAACGCAACCTTTCGGCACCTGCACGCTGAAATCCTGTAAGGCCGTAAACCGCCCATAGCGCACCGTCAAATTGACAACCGAGGCAATGGCTTCTAGCGGAGGTGCAATCATGAGTCTGAATCTTAGCGAGTTCTCAATGCTTGGCGCACGCCCCACCCCATACAGAGAGCGCTAAGGAACATCCAGATAACCGCCCATACTACAGAGGGGATATGAGTAGCTTGCTGCATCAATTGGGCATCGCTCTGCATCTCCGTACCCACGGAGATCCGGTACAGGACCAAGAGTGCATGGACTGAAGTTAAACACTGCTGCACGCCAATAAAGGCCGTAAACAACCTGATCGCTTCTGCGCCCAATTTCCAAGCTGCTGCGCCGCAGACGATGACCCAGAAGATCCCAGCGAACCAGCCCAGTAACTCTCCGCGCACAAAGAGCACCATCGAGATGGCCAAGCCAGTGGTCAGGATCCACATCGCCTTGCGGGCGGTGTCTGGCTTCCGGCTCGCGCCGATCAAGAGGCCGCCCACCAAGGCCGAGCCGACGTACCCCGACATCGCCAATAAAGGTAAGTTACCGCCGGCAACCGGCGTGACCCCGCTCCCATTGCCATAAACAACAATGTAGGCTACTTTCCCACTGGTCGCCAAGGCAGCAATTGCGTGGCATAGCTCGTGAATGTGGGTATTCAGAAAGAGGAGCGGTAGGCCGAGCGGTCGCGTGATGGGTAATACCCAAATTGCGAAGGCCAATAAGCTGACCGCAAGCAAGGTCCCGACCTCCATTCTCCGATTGCCCGGCACGGTAGTGCATACGATCTTGAACTCGTTCGGGATTCAGGATGCAACAAATGACCCATTGCAATCGTTAATAGATTACGCGTTGCCAGCGAGGGCCAGTGCCTTGCCACATGGCTTCGCGTTGTGGCCGTCTGGCTACACGTTAGGAGGATAATACGTATGAAGAAACTCTTTATCTTTTCCCTGCTCACCATAGCGTTTGCGACGGTACTTGCTGGTTGTGCCCCTGCTGGAGAAGAAGCTCCTGGCGCAAACACAACCTCCGGCGATGCAGGTCCTAACAATAAGACTGCCGACGGCACCGAGTAACGTTCGCCCGACCAGAAGGGCCGCTCAAGGGATTGAGCGGCCCTAGTTTGTTTGGCTCCGCTCGTCACCCCAGCAAATTGTGTTTTCCAGGTCACCTTCATGGCGGACCCTTCCCGCCAGAATGCAGTGCCGGATCGTCCCCGTCACCTCAACGTCTGCTCCAGGCAACACGGCCGAATCTTCTATGAGGGAAGCCTTAACGATTGCCTTGTCCCCGATAACCGCGCTTGTACCAACCGGCGTTCGAAGCTCAACTTCATGCCCAACCATGCTCTGGGACCCCAGCAAGAACGAGCTAGTCTCCAGGTAAGAATCCAGGGTGCCAGTATCAAACCAATTACCCTCATAGATGCCGGCTCGGACGTCCTCACCCCGATCAATGAGCATCTGGATTGCATCCGTAATCTCATACTCTCCACGGGCACTCGGCCTTAGGTCGGGGAGAACATCCCAAATCTGAGGGTCAAAGATGTACATCCCCGCCATCGCATAGTTGGATTCAGGCTCCTGCGGTTTTTCAACGAGCTTAACTATGCGATCTTCTTCCAAATTGGCCACTCCAAACCGGCGCGGGTCGTCGACCCACATCACCAGATTTAGGTTTGCGCAACCTGACTCAGAAAACTTTGTCGCAAAAGGTGCCAACGATCGGTCGTAGACTGCATCGCCTAGGTACAAAACGAAGTCATCCCCCGCTACAAACTCCTTCGCAAATCCCACCGCATGGGCTAGACCATGCGGGTCGGTCTGCCGAACGTAGCTTAGGTTCACTCCGAACTCGCACCCATCGCCGAGCGCCTCGGAGATAGCGGATTCATTCTCTCCCACGACCACGCAAACGTCATGGATGCCCATTCCTTTGAGTTGTTCAAAGGCGTAGTCAAGGGTGAGACGCCCAGCGATTGGCAACAGGGGCTTCGCGATATGATGGGTAACCGGGTAGAGGCGGGTGCCCTTTCCGGCGGCAAGAATGACTCCTTTCACGCTTGTTAAGCGTACCTTTGCGGTAGGATAGCAAGTAAGCCCATGCTAAGGAAGGTACGGCTCTCAGTTTTGGTTTTGGTGGCGACCCTTGCTGCAGGATGCAGCAAGCCCCACCCTACCGCATTCGTCCGGTGGTTCACGGAGGATGCCGCGTCTTCGTCAAAGGATTCCAACGACGCTTACCCAAGCTATGTGCGTGCATCAAACATGGCACGTGAAGCCGACCCTCTAGGCCTGCGTCGCGTGTCTTTTACCGAAGGGCAACGCCAAGCCTCACTGGTGCGCCTTCGCCCAGCACTGGGCGAGCTCTACCGAGCGACCAGCAAGGGGGGCGATTTTGAAGCTCCCACATTGATGCCATTTGTCGAGAACCCCAATCATTCGGGTTGGCGCTTGCTTGGACGAGCGCTCATTTGGCGCCTCGAGGGTGATCTTAAGAATGAAAACTATGAGGAGATACCAAGCACGGTCCGGGAGATCACCAAATTTGCCACCGACTTAATGGCGGGGGGTGCCGCGGAAGCCGATCTTGGCCTGTCGCTACTAGATGATGTACGCATCGCATTGGCCCCCAGCTTGGGCCAACTGCCTGCTGCAACGCTGAACGAGTGCGCCTCCGTCCTCGAAAAGGAAGCGACCCGCGACAATTGGCTAGATGAAGCTATCTCCAAGGAACACAAGGTCATGCTAGCGGGCGTTCAGCTCGTGCAGGATGCCTATTTGGAGGGCAGCCTGTCGGAACTTCAAGCCAATTTGGGGTTGGAAGTCCGAGAGGCCGTTGACTATTTGAACACTCTCCATCAGCAAAGCGCTGACCAGCAGCTCCAATACTTTAGGGGCTTTGCCAAGGAGGCCGACACTGAAGTTGCGTGGGTGAGGCAGCAGGCTGAGCGACCGGTCGTAGCGCGAAAAGAACCGGAGTATCCAGAGGCCCAACCGCGTCCGTGGAAACGTTTCAGTAAACACTTCTTCCGATCGCTTCGCCCCTTACTCAACAAGGATGCGAGGACCCTCGCCCGAACAAGACTCCTTGTGCTTGAGTGCCGCATTATTGCCCACGTCAAGGCGGGAGGACTAGCCCCGAAGTCCCTTGGCTCGTATGCGAAGGGCCTCCGGCAAGACCCTTTTACGGGCCGAGAGTTCTGCTACGAGGCCGACGGGCCTGTTTTCAAACTGTACAGTCCCGGTCAAGACTTTGTGGACAACGGTGGTAAGACCGGCGAGGACTACGAAACCCCCGACCTTACGATTGAAAGGTGAACGATTCTTTCCTGTGGGGTATTGGGTCAAGTGCCCACCAAATTGAAGGAAACCGCTTGGGAAGAGGTGACTCCACCTGGGACCGCTTCAGCGAGCAACCCAATAAAATAGCGGACGGCTTCCGAGCTGATGTAGGGTGCGACCACTACCACCGGTGGCGAGAAGATCTGGCTCTGATGAAAGACCTCGGCCTGACCAGTGCGCGCTTTTCATTGAGTTGGCCCCGAGTAGAACCTGCTGAAGGCACCGTTGGCGATTGGAGCTTCTACGAGGCCCTGACTGATGGCTATTTGGCCGCTGGCATTGAGCCTATCGTCAATCTCTTCCATTGGGACTTTCCTCTCTGGGCAGAAGATGACGGTGGTTGGAATGACCCCCGCACTGCGGACCGCTTCGGTCGCTTTGCGGCTACTGCGCAATCACGCCTTGGAGACCGCGTCAAGACTTGGCTCACCTTCAATGAACCTAATTGCTTCATTGGCGATGGCTTGATGGGTACCGTGCATGCGCCTGGGCACAATTGGGGTTGGGAGCAAGGAGCGATCGCCATTCGCACCTTTTTTCGGGCTCATCGGCAGGCTATGGAGGCTCTCAATGGCTCGGTCTCCATCGCACTGACCGGTCCGGTTAGCTGTGCTGCCGATGGCTATTCGAAGACGTTCGATGCGAGCCGCCGGTCACTGTGGCCATTCGCCTTGTGGAGCGACCCCCTCTTGGGAGGAGAGTGGAACAAAGAAGCGCTGCTCGCAATGCCCGAGTTGAGCTTAGTCTACGAAGACCCACCTCCCGCGCCGGCTGACTTCATTACTCTCAATCTGTACAGCGGAGATTCACCCCTTCGACCAGGTCATGCGGTCAGTGCCTTCAATTGGCCCGTCACCCCGGAAGTACTCTATTGGGGCTCAAGATTCTTTTCGGAGCGCTACTCAAAGCCCATTCTCATCGGAGAAAATGGTATGGCTGGCATTGAGTGGCCCGATGAGAACGGGGAGGTTCACGACCCTGCCCGAGTTGATTTTCTGAGGAGCCATCTTCGTGCGCTCCGAAGGGCCATGGACGAAGGAATTCCCGTCATCGGCTATCACCATTGGACGCTCTTGGACAACTTTGAATGGCACGAGGGTTTCCGGAAGCGATTTGGGCTCGTCTACGTAGACTTTGAAACCGGAAAACGCACCCCAAAGACTAGCTTCTACGCCTACCGTGACTTGATCTCGGAATGACGCTTCCGATTCTGCTGGCATCGTTGGCTCGGAAACGGGTATCACTATGCCGCCCGCCCAAGTAGCTCAGTGGTAGAGCACTTCTTTGGTAAAGAAGAGGTCGGCAGTTCAATTCTGCTCTTGGGCTCCACTTGACTTTCCCAGGGAAGCGTCCCACAATGGTAACGGAGGCGGGTGTAGTTCAATGGTAGAGCGCGACCTTCCCAAGGTTGATGTTGCGAGTTCGAATCTCGTCACCCGCTCCAAGAGATCTAACTACATCATCGTGAAGGGATCTACATCAACAACGGTTGAAATCTGTGGGTGATCCATGGCGACATCCTTCAGTCCCGCAAGGGAACCATCAAGGGGCACCTTAAGCAATATGTGTCGTCGCCAAAGGCCACTCAGCCTTTCCAAATTGCAATCCACTGGGCCAAGTCGATGAGCCATCGGAAGCACCTGATCTATCGCTTCACCAACCTTACTGCTGAATCGTACTAGCTCACTTCGGTCCGGCCCCGAAAATACAATGTTAACCAAACGGTTAAACGGCGGATAGCCCACCTGCTCTCGTTCAAGCAGGACACTTTCGTAGAGCTTAACGTAGTTGTGATCTTGCGCACACAGGATCGCAGGATGCTTGGGGCTGAAGGTCTGAATCACCACTTCACCCGGCTTCTCCGCTCGCCCCGCCCGCCCACTAACTTGACTCAGCAGTTGAAAGGTTCTCTCGCTAGCCCTGAAATCCGGTAAGTGAAGGGCCGTGTCCGCCACAATCACTCCCACTAGGGTCACGCCCGGGAAGTCGAGCCCCTTTGCCACCATTTGCGTTCCTACCAAAAAGTCTAGGTCGCCCGCTCGCATCAGCGCGAAGATCTCTTCAAGGGCACCCTTCTTCCTGGCAACATCCCGATCCAGCCGTGCGATCCGTGCGGCGGGGAAATCCTCCCGTAGCACCTCCTCGACCTTTTCGCTTCCCGCCCCGGTTGGGCTAAGTTTCGTACCATCGCAGCTAGGGCATTGAGAGGGCGCCGGTAACTTTTCCCCGCAGTAGTGGCATACGAGGGCACCCTCTCGCTTGTGGTAGGACATTGATACCGCACACTGGCGACAGGCGAAGATATGGCCGCACTCGCGGCAGCTAAGAAATGGCGAATAAGCACGCCGATTGAGAAACAAGATAGCCTGTTCACCCCGGGCCAGTACGGCCTGCATGCGGTCAAAGAGGGGTTTGGAGAACATGCTCGGCTTTTGCTCCTTTGATCTAAACTGGTCGCCTAGGTCCACAACGTGGATCGTGGGTAGCTTGGCCGACGCCGCCCGATCGGGCATCTCCAAACGCACAAGGGCCCCTGTCTCTGACTCCCAATAGGACTCGACGCTGGGCGTTGCTGAGCCAAGTACAAGGGTTGCTCCATGGCGTTCGGCCAACATCTTTGCGACTCGTTTTGCATGGTATCGCGGAGATGACTCCTGCTTGTAGCTTGGCTCATGCTCCTCGTCCAAGATCACAAGACCCAGATTGCTCAGTGGAGCAAAAAGTGCAGAACGCGCACCCATGACGATCGGTGACTCACCTTTGGCCACTCGAATCCACGCCTCTAACCGTTCTGCCTGCCCGAGATTGCTGTGGAACACCTCTACACTGGACCCGAAGCGACCCCGTAATTGACCAATGACTTGGGCGGTCAAGGCTATCTCAGGCACCAGATAGAGAACTTGCTTGCCCTGCTTCAGCGCCTCCGCGGCCGCTCGGAGGTAGACCTCGGTTTTCCCGCTTCCGGTTACACCAAAGAGCAAAAAATGTTCCTTCTTCCTACCTGCGATGGACCCTTGAATTGCATTGACTGCCAGTTCCTGCTGGACAGACAGGATCAATACCCTCGAAGTGATCGCAGGCTGTCCTAGCGCCGGCTCAAGCAGTCCCTCTTTCATCAAGGCTTTCAAGGTCTGGTCCGTCACACCACTCAGCGCCTTGATTTCCTGAGGGGTCAGTAGAAGGCCTTCCGATCCCTGTAACCGTATCAGGGTTAGAGCCTGCGCTGGTTTCTTACGGCCGACGCTTCTCAGAAATGCTTCGACCTTTGGTTCGTCACTGGTCAACCGTAACCCATCTGGCAATGTCTCACGTTCATGCTTGGGCTTGACCGTAATGGATTCCTGCACCAAGCCCTTCGCACGCAGTTGCCTCAACGCTCTCAAGGCACTGGCGGCAATTGGTTTGGCTTTCGATCCTGAAAGCTCGCCCCCAAGGTCATCAATCACCCGCAATACTTCGCTCTGTACCGACGACAGCTTGTCATTTGGCTGACTTCCTGTACGGGTCCAAATGCTTTCCAGCCGGGCTGATAGGCCCGGTGGAAACAGCAAGCCAATCGTCATGGACAGGGGCGACAGGGAGTCTTGAGCCACCTCTTCCATGGTGTCCACCAAAATTGGCGGAATGTCCATCCCCTTTACAGGTGCACTTACCGCTCGTAACTTTTTGAAAGGAATCGGAAGGGCGGCTTCCTCAACAACCGTTGACGAAAGAACGACCCCAAATAGGGTTCTCGAACCCAAAGGTGCCATCACAATTTGGCCCCTCTTAGCACCGCCGGGATTAAGGTAAGTGAGCGGTTCGATTGGCCCAGCACTACGCCCATCGAGCGCAACCTGAGCTACGGCGATCATCCGTTGGCTAACTCAAAGGCCTTCATGAAGTCAGCCAATGCCTGGCAACCTTCTACCGGGAACGCATTATAGATACTTGCGCGACATCCGCCAACCGAGCGATGCCCGTTGAGCTCAATCATCCCCTCGGCCTTCGCTTCAGCTACGAACTGCTTGCCCAACTCCTCCGAAGGCAGAGTGAAGGTGATATTCATGCGGCTCCGATTTTCTGGAACGGCGTGCCCTTTGTAGAACGCAGAATTATCAATCGCATCATAGATCAGCTTGGCCTTATTCTCATTTTGCTCATGCATCGCGGCGACGCCTCCATTTCTCTTCATCCACTGGTAAACCAAGCCACACATGTAGATGCTCCAGCACGGCGGTGTGTTATAAAGGCTGTTATTCTCGGCCATCAACCGATAATCAAGCATTGGTGGCATCCCCTGGGGTACTCGCTCAAGCAGGTCCTCCCGGATGATCACCAAAACGGCGCCCGCCGGCCCCATGTTCTTTTGCACCCCCGCGAAGATGAGCCCGTACTTTGAAACATCAACGGGCCGGCTCAGAATGTCCGACGACATATCGCAGATCCAGACATTACCGTCGGCATCCGGATCGGACAGATAATTGACGCCTTGGATCGTTTCGTTGCTGGTGAAGTAAACATAGGCATTGTCTCGATTAATCGGTAAGCCAGTAAGCTTTGGCGTGTGATTGTAATTTGACTCCTTGGCGTCATAAATCACCGAGGTCTTACCGCCGTAAAGGTTACTGGCCTCTACGGATTTCTTTCCCCACGCCCCGGTGACGACATGGTCCACGCTGCTTCCATGTGGTCTCAAGTTCATAGGAACCATCGAGAATTGAAGACTCGCTCCTCCCTGCAGAAAGAGGACCTTATAGTTCGCGGGGATACCCATCAACTCTCGCAAGTCTTCAATAGCGGTATTAAAAATGTCATCGAACGCCTTGCTACGATGACTCATTTCGAGCACGCTCGCACCGACTCCATTCCAATTCATCAGGCCATCGCG
The DNA here is from genome assembly GCA_020850835.1 of Fimbriimonadaceae bacterium. Classification (GTDB taxonomy): domain Bacteria; phylum Armatimonadota; class Fimbriimonadia; order Fimbriimonadales; family Fimbriimonadaceae; genus JAFLBD01. The sequence continues at coordinate 47,253 of JADZDX010000002.1, read as the reverse complement.
GGCCTCCTCAAGGACCTCAACCGGCAACGTGCATGGGCCCGCTGAAAAGTTGAAAATCCGACTGTACGGCTGCGTTGAGATCGTCGCGCTCATGGTCATGTTGTACCCGGAGAAACGTCTAAACTCTACTCATGCTCGCAGCCATTCTCGTTGCCGCCACGACCCAAAGCCCCGCACTCTCGCTAGAGCGAGGTGGGCCCGGCGACTCTGATTTTCGTTACTATGCGGTAAGCGATACTTTCATCGAAAGCACGAAGCCAGTCGAGAACTATGGTCGAGATCCCTTGCTGTCAGGGGGGCCTGGTAAAAGCATTCTGATCAAGTTTGGTGACCTTCGGCGGATCATCGGCCCAAACCGTGTGACCCGGGCCCGCCTGATCTTGTCCCAGGAGATCGGTGAAGAGCCGCAACTGAGCGGCGTGTACCGGATGGTAACACCTTGGGGTGAGGGTCCGGGTAGGCGCGGGCTCGGCCTTCTTGAAACGCCGATAGAGCCAGGGGCCAAGGCGCCAAATGTATCGGCAACCTGGGATTCGCCCCTTGGTGGCAAAGCCTATGGTCGTTGGCAGGCCCCCGGCGGAAAGGGCCTTGCCGACCGGGAAGAGGTCAAGGGGGCAAACTCCGTTCTGAATGACCGCGTGCTGGTCATTGATGGCCTCGGCCCCGCTGTGCAGGCAATGGCCGAGAACCCCACGACCAATCATGGTTTTGGTCTTGACTTTCGCAACGCTGTTGACTTCAGTAGTAGCGAAGCGGCGACGGGGCGACCCATTTTGCAGATCGAGACCGCACCGGCGCCGCTCTACGATCGTGAGAGCAATCTCCAGATGCTATATGTCTCCTGTAGCAAGGACCTTGCATCGGTCACTCCTAACTCGGGAGAAGACGTCACCTGGACTGCGCATTTTATGTACCACGGAACCCAATCTGGCGCGATTCGCGTGTCTTGGATGGTAGCTGGTCAGGAGATCATTAGTGAGTTCCCGGCTGGCCTGAGTGATGGTCAGGAAGGGACTGTTACCACCACGTGGCCCTGGCAATCCAAAGGAACCGATCATCGGACTCGGTCGGTCGTCGTTAAAGCGGAAATGGGACCAGTAGACACCGATCGCTCGGATAATGTGGTCTCATTCTACGAGGCGGCCCGACCTGTGATATTGCCGGACACTGGCAACAAAGCGAGCTACGCTCGTGCTGCCCAATTTCTTAACGATGTTGCCCTCCCGTTTAGCCGTTTTTCATTTGTTCTTGATGGAGTTCGGACTGGCGTCCGGATCCAAGGCTTCAAGGGCCCAGGAACCATGGATGTCAAGACTTTGCGACAAACGGCTCGTGAAATCCTAATCCGCGCTGGAGTCCCCGACCTCGGGCGAATGCAGGTAGGCGCCTCCAGCGGCGCCGATCGCCTAAGCACCGACCCCTACCCCGGAATCACCGGCGGCGGCGACACGCGAAACGACACCGGTTATCCGGGGATCATGGGATTTCCCGCTGAACCATGGTTTGATACGGCAACCGCCCAACTGCGTTTTGAAGCAACCGACCTGCTGGCGGCTACCGAAGCAGCCGCACTCAATTGCCTCATGAATCCGGGTGTTCAAATAGCTGAACAAACCCCCAAGAATACGGTCGTCAGAGTGATCGACTCCAACGGGCAACTCATCAAAGGAGCTCGACTGGAGTTCTACTCACGGAAGGGCGGCAAGTTCGAGGGAGTTCCTACCTTCACGATCGAAAATATCGAAGGAGGAATAGCCCCCCTTCCAAATCAGGGCCGTACTCCATTTGCAGACTTTGACGATGGCGTCCTCATGGTGCGCGTTAGTCGCGACGGAGTAAGCGCAACCGGCTTTCTGAAGTCATGGCAAATCATTGACTCATTCGCACGAGGCAATGTAACTTCCGGGATCGTGCCTCTCCAAGTCCCCCTCCCCGCTGGCAAAGCCAGCGAAACCAACTTGGCCGAGGGGCGGATTATCACCGATAGCCTAGACACCCTACCGGCCAAGCTCGACAGTTTGATTGACGGCAGAACAACGACAACCTACGATTGGGCCACCGGTAAGGCCGGTTGGATAGAGCTTGACCTCGGCAAGGATCGTGCACTGGGCAAGATGGAACTCCAGTTTGCGGGAGCCAAGTGCTGGCCAGCTTTTAACATCAATGTTTTCAGCACGGGCCAAAAACCAGAAGCGGCACGAACTTGGGCCCACGAGATCAATGGGCTGTGGATGCTCATCAATCGCGGGGAGAATGGCGCGATTAGCTACTATGGCACTCCAACTCAAGCTCGATACATCCGGATCGAAATCCCAGCGGATAACCCAGGGGCGAGCCTCGCTGAGTGGCGTGTATTCGGTCTTGAGTAGCTTAACCTCGCGGAGCGGGAAGGATTCTCCCCGTCGCTTCACCGAAGCCAATGCGATAACCGTCGCCTTGGCACCAGCCGCGCAGGGTCAGAATGTCACCATCCTCCAAGAACGTTCGCTCTTCGCCTGAACTTAGCTTGATTGGTTTCGATCCGCGCCAGGTGAGCTCCAGTAGCGACCCGAAGGTTCCTTCCTCAGGGCCACTAATCGTGCCCGTGCCGTACAGGTCTCCCGCTTCAATCGGTGTTCCGTTGGAAACTTGGTGGGCCAATTGTTGCCGGAAGGACCAATAGAGATGTCTCGCGTTGGAGCGACAAATGACCTGCGCGTTCGCCATGCTTGGCGTTTGTATCAAAACTTCAAGCTGAATGTCATAACACCGAGGCTCAGGCTCACGTAAGTACGGCAAGACCTCTGGTTCTTGGGGGATGCCGTCCACTTTGAACGGCGATAAAGCATCTAGGGTTACAACGTAGGGGCTAACGGTGGTGGCGAAGCTCTTGGCGAGGAAGGGCCCGAGCGGCTGGTACTCCCAGCGCTGGACATCTCGAGCGCTCCAATCATTGACCAAAACAATTCCCAAGATGTGCGCTTCAGCCTCACTGATGGGGAAGGGTTCACCCATCAAGCTCCCCCCCGCAGTATAGAAGCCCATCTCCAATTCGAAATCTAACTCTTTCGTCGGGCCAAATGTAGGATTGTCATCATTTGCACCCTTTGTTTGCCCATTGGGTCGAACAATTTCTGTCCCATCAATCACCACGCTACTCGCCCGGCCATTGTAGGCAACCGGGATATGGCGATAATTTGGCAGCAGAGGGGGCATGTCTGGGCGAAACATCTTTCCGACATTGCCCGCATGGTGGATCCCGCTGTAATAGTCAACGAATTGTCGAGAATAGAAAGGGAGAATGGGGGTGGCATCATCCACCGGAACCATGACCTTGCCTTGCAGCACGGTGTTATCCCGCAAACGGTCGTTCTCAATTGAAAAGAGCCCCGTTAGCTCCGCTCGGAGTTGGCGCCTGATCTCGGGCGTTTCAAAAGCCACCCAATCCGTGACGGGAAGGTGCTCATTTAGAAGCCCTTCTTCCTGGAGGCTTTCGAGATCTACGAAAAAGTCGCCGATCCTCGTCCAAATCGCAACGCGATCTTCATCAATGTTACAGTACGGAAGGTTCTGAATCGGAAAATCCGACTCGTCGGCATTAGGTACCCAGCTTCGTTGTTGGTTCATGGGAATAGTTTGGCCTCGGTAAGGTCTTCAATAGGTTCTTGAACGGAGCAAGAGCCCCAGTGGAAGCCGAAAAGTTCACCAAGGGAAACTTCCCATTCGCCAAACCGAAAACCTCGATCCTGGAACTGGAATGCCGTTGGATCATCAGCTGCGAGTATGGACGTTAGTTCGGCCCGGCTGAGGTCCAAGGAGTTCGCAAGAACGCTCGCCACCTGCACATTCAGAAATCCATGCATTCTTGCGCCCGTTGCTGGGTCCTTCGTTGGGAACGGATGATGCAAGCCTGCGGTGAGCTTGAAGTGAACGTCCAGCGAACAACATTCGTGGATAAAGGCCGCTACCTCTTCATTGCTTGGAAACATGGATGCCTCCAGTCCGCCGGTACGGGCCTTGGCCCCAATTGAAGTATCCACCAGCGGGGCAAGGGAATCCGCTAGCTCCGACCGCCAGGGGATTTCGATATAGACGTCCAGCTCCGATTCCTCAAGGCGCCGCAAGGCGGAACCGCTCATGTCAGACAACGTACCCTTGACCTCATATCCCATCACCTCTCCGCGCTCCCCGGCTACGTCATGGAATCGCTCGATCAGGCTCATATCTTGCCGAAAGCCCTCGATGGACGTACCAAGGGCGGAGATAGTCCATGGCTGACCGAGTCTAGGCATTAAAAGCGGAGCAAGATCCGCCAGCCAAGCCACCGGGCAAACAAACGGTCCGACCATCCACGCATGAGGCCCTTGCAATAGCTGTGTGTACTCCGATACCGCCTCTTCTAGCGGCAAGGCTGCCGGAGGAAAAAGGCCGGCATAGTCAATATTGCCTTCCAATATGACGCGCAGGGATTCGACCACTTTCCCAGCAAGGTACCCGGCATGAGTGCGATGCGGGGGCTGGTATCCTCTTCGCTGGACCAATGACGCATATTTATACTTCGGAGAGTGTCAGTGAAGGACACCCCGATAAGGTTGCCGATCAGATTTCGGACGCCATCCTTGACGAAATCCTAGCCCAAGACCCGAACTCACGGGTCGCGGTTGAAACCATGCTCGCCCACGGCGTCGCCGTCGTGAGTGGCGAAGTGACGACTAATGCCTATGTAAACGTCCAAGACGTGATTCGGCAGACCATCCAAAGTATTGGTTACAACGACACACGGGTTGGCTTTGATGGCGCAAGCTGTGGCGTACTTGTCGCCATCCAGGGTCAATCTCCCGACATTGCCATGGGGGTAGACACCGGCGGCGCTGGAGATCAAGGGATGATGTTTGGCATGGCGACCAATGAGACGCCCGAACTCATGCCATTACCGATCTCGATCGCGCATGCTTTGACTCGCAAGGCCGCAGAAGCTCGCCATGCTGACCCGAAGTTGGGGCTACGCCCCGATGCAAAGTCGCAGGTATCCGTGATTTACGAAGACGGGCGCCCCACGCGAATTGACACCATCGTGGTCTCGCACCAGCACGACGAAAGCTTGAGTCTTTCGGAGATTCAGAATCGAATTCAGGAAGTCGTGATCAAGCCCGTTCTCGCCGATTACCAGGCGTTTGTAGATGGAGCAATCACCTATCACATCAACCCTACTGGTCGGTTTGTCATCGGCGGCCCGGCGGGTGACACTGGACTGACCGGCCGCAAGATCATCGTGGACACCTACGGCGGGATGTGCCCGCACGGCGGCGGTGCGTTTTCAGGTAAGGACCCGTCCAAGGTGGATCGCTCCGCGGCCTACATGGCACGCCATATTGCCAAATGCATTGTTGCGGCTGGACTCGCTGACCGCTGTGTTGTTGGACTCGCTTACGCAATCGGAGTCGCCCAACCTGTCAGCGTGAACGTCGAAACGTTTGGAACTGAGAAAGTGGGTCACGACGAGATTGTCCAACGAGTTCGCAAGAACTTCGATATGTCACCGAATGGCATCATTCAGCATTTGGGGCTCAAGCAGCACCGCTACCTGCCAACAGCTAAGAATGGCCACTTCGGCAACCCAGCTTTCGCATGGGAGCGCACTGACGAAGCCAACGCCCTAAAGTAAGCTAGTTGATTAGGGGAATCGCGTCGCGATTCCCCTTTCGTCGTATCGGTGGCGTGATCCCAACTTGGCTCCACAGCGCAACGGGAGCGTGTCCCGACAACTCCAAGAAGCTAATGAGGAGCTCCACTTCCTCCAACACGCGATCCTTGACGGGGCCTGCTTTATACAAGCTATAGGCTCTCGATAGAGAAACCAGTGCCTCTGAATAGCGGCCTTTTGCCTGCAGGGCTGCTGATCGCCAAAGATCGTAGGCCGGCTCGTGTGGGTTGAGTCTAATAAGATGACGCAGGACGACGAGTGCCTCGTCTGGTAACCCAAGGGCGACCAAAGCGCGAGCCAACACCTCTAGGCCACTCAAATCGTCCGGGTCCCGCTTGAGCCGGCGTCGAGCCGCTAGTAGCGCGCCGCGCCAATCCCCTGCCTGCACCTTGGCGGGCCCACTCCAAGACAGAGAGCGCCTCCGAGAAGCCTTAGTCGGGATTAGCGGGAATTGTTGAGCAGCCATACAGACTCGAATCTAAACCATAGGCTAGCTGAAACTCATCGAAGTCAGCACAAGTATTCATGCGAGAAATCCGCTGAACTAGCATTATTGTCGCAGGCGGACTTCGTCGGGGAAATCACGATAAAGGCCAGATTTGAAGTCCGTAACCCGGGAAAAGACCGCTGCATGCAACTGTTCGATCTCATCATCACGCTGGGCAACCCGCAAGAACGCTTGGTCCAAGTGGGCCAAATCTTGAAAGGCCATCGAGATATTGAACTCTCCGAGGGACTCTGGACCGAAGCCAAACTTCCGGCGGCGGACCCGGAAACTCGCTAGCCACCCCTTCTGTTGAAGATAACCAAGATAGGCATGGAGTGCTTCAACAAACTCCATATCCTTCGCCCCGGGGGCCAGATTTACCCACACTTCGTAATGGTTCATGCCTCACGATAGCACGCCTACAGCCCGATAATGGGCTGGGCAGTACACTAATAACCATGAAACGCGCACTGATTACGGGAATCACCGGCCAAGATGGAGCCTACCTTGCGGAGTTGTTGCTCAAGAAGGGTTACGCCGTCCATGGCATTAAGCGCCGGACCTCACTCTTCAACACCGCCCGGATTGACCACCTCTACCACGACTCACATGAGCACGGGTTGCCCTTTCACCTTCATTACGGGGACCTCACTGACTCAACGTCGCTAATCCGAGTCATCCAGGAGGTGCAGCCGGACGAGATTTACAATCTTGGCGCCCAATCTCACGTAAAGGTCTCATTCGAAGAACCCGAATTTACGGCCAACTCGGACGCAATCGGAGCCCTGCGTCTTCTCGAAGCCATTCGCATTCTCGGCATGACCGATCATGTCCGGTTCTATCAGGCCTCCACTTCGGAACTCTATGGTCTTGTGCAAGAAATTCCTCAACGAGAGACCACTCCGTTCTATCCACGCTCACCGTATGGAGTTGCTAAGCTTTATGCCTACTGGATCACCGTCAATTACCGCGAATCCTACGGAATGTACGCATGCAACGGCATTCTCTTCAATCACGAAAGCCCCTTGCGTGGTGAGACCTTCGTTACCCGCAAGGTAACCCGGGCCGCGGCGAGGATCAAAGTGGGTCTTCAGAAGAAGCTATTCCTTGGCAATATGGATTCACTCCGTGACTGGGGTCATGCCCGGGACTACGTTGAGGGAATGTGGCTCATGCTCCAGCAAGATCAGCCTGACGACTTCGTGCTTGCCACCGGAAAGCAATATTCAATCCGCCAACTGTGTGAGCAAGCCTTCAGCGAACTTGGAATGGAGATTGAATGGCGCGGAGCCGCTGAACAAGAAGTCGGCATTGACCGGGCAACAGGGCGCGAGGTGATCGGGGTCGACCCCCGCTATTACCGACCCTCGGAAGTTGAGACCCTTCTGGGCGACCCAACAAAGGCAAAGCAGATCCTCGGCTGGGAACCCAAGACTACTTTCAACCAACTGATCGAAGAAATGGTTACCGAAGATTTGCAAGCGGCGGAGAAAGACGCCCTTGTGCAGCGTGAAGGATTCCGCGTGGCTCCCAGCGCCGAGGAAGGTCGTTAACCCGTGCTCTCTAACGGCGACCGCATCTTCGTCGCGGGTCACCGAGGGTTGGTGGGCTCGGCGATCGTGCGCCAACTCCACACTCAGGGATACCCCAACGTAATCACGCGCACACGACAAGAACTGGACCTTGAGAACCAAGCCGCGGTTGATCAGTTTCTATCCACCGAGCGACCCGATTGGATTATCATGGCCGCAGCCAAAGTTGGCGGTATTGGTGCGAACAGCACCTATCCAGCGGACTTTATCGGACTCAACCTTGTTATGGAGGCCAATCTCATCTGGGGCGCGCATAAGGCGGAAGTTCCTAACTTTTGCTTCCTCGGGTCTAGTTGCATTTATCCTCGGGAGACGCCGCAGCCCATTCCGGAGTCGGCCCTCTTGACGGGAAGGCCCGAACCCACCAATGCCCCGTACGCCGTCGCAAAGATCGCTGGACTTGTTCTTTGCCAAGCCATTCGCCAGCAGTACAACCGTAACTACTTCACCTGCATGCCGCCCAATATATATGGGCCTGGTGACAATTACAACTTGGAGACTAGCCATGTCTTGCCTGCCCTGATTCGGAAGTTTCACGAGGCAAAGCTGGCCGGGAACCCGCCAGTCACCTGCTGGGGAAGCGGGAGCCCCAAGCGCGAGTTTCTCTACTCCGACGACCTTGCGAACGCAATTGTCTATCTCATGGGCAAGGAGGATGTGCCAGATATGGTTAATATCGGAATTGGTCGTTCCATCACCATCAAAGAGCTGGCCGAGACCGTGCAACGGGTGATCGGCCATCAGGGCCAAATACACTGGGACCCCAGCAAACCTGATGGATTTCCTGAGAAGACCAATGATGTCTCCCTACTCAATTCACTCGGGTGGAAAGAACAAACTTCCCTTGAAGTCGGGATCTCTCAGGCTTACGCAGCGTACCTAGCGGGCTAGGCTCAAGGTTCTGACCTCTCTCGCGGGTACCCTCGGGGAGAAATTCTTATGGAGACCCGCGAGTTACGGCGCAAGTTCTTGGAGTTCTACGAATCCAAGGGGCATGGGACCTTCCCCAGCGGCTCCTTGATTCCGTATGACGTAACCGGGCGCCTTGACGAGTCCCTGCTCTTTAACGGGGCGGGAATGGTGCAGTTCAAACCATACTTCCGAGGAGTCGCCAAGCCCGAACACCCGAGGCTCACAACCGCCCAAAAGTGTGTTCGCACCGGAGACATTGAAGAGGTAGGCGACACGAGTCATCTCACTTTCTTTGAGATGCTCGGCAACTTTAGTTTTGGTGACTATTTCAAAGAGCTTGCCATCGCGTACTCGTGGGAGTTTCTGACGTCAACCAAATGGTTAAACTTGCCGCCCAGCCGCCTTTCCTTTACGGTCTTTGAAGAAGACGAGGAAGCTTTTGGCCTCTGGGCCGCCCACATCTCAGCGGCTGGAATCAATCCGGAATACCGCGTCTTTCGCTTGGGTGAAGACACCAACTACTGGCCAGCCGGTTCGTTCTCAAATGGTCCACCCGGCCCATGTGGTCCGAATTCGGAGATGTTTTATTGGACCCCCAACGATGAACCTGCTCCGTCTGGTCCCTATTCCAGAGAGGAATGGCAACGAGATGAGGCGACGGGGAAATGGTTGGAAGTCGCTAACGATGTCTTTATCCAATACGAATGGCAGGGTCAGCTACGCAATCCTGATCGTCCGGCTGACGGATACATTAAGACAGGGATGCCGAACCTTCCTTTCCAGTCTATTGATACGGGAATGGGGCTGGAGCGCACTGCCGCAGTCATCAGTGGGTTTAGCTCGGTCTACGAAACGGACGCCTTTCGAGCCATCTTCCGGGCAATTGAGTCCGTCGGCACCACCTATGGTCGCTCGGAAAACGAGGATCGTGCAATCCGAATTATTGCCGATCACATTCGCACAGCCTGCTTCTGCATCGCCGATGGCATTCTGCCCAGCAACAATGGTCGCGGCTATGTTCTACGCCGGCTCATCCGGCGCGCGGTGCTAAAGGGACAGCGGACGTTGGGCTTCGATCTTCCCTTTTTCCACCTAATCTATGACGGGGTCGCTAAGACGATGGGTGACCACTACACCGAACTGGTTGAGAAGCGGGATGTTATCATCGAAACCCTTCGTAATGAGGAAGCCCAGTTCCGACGTACGATCAGCCAAGGCTCAGAGATGTTAACCATGTGGTTAGATGCTCTCGTCGAGCGGGGGCAGAGGGCCCTAGATGGGAAATCAGCATTTAAGCTGTATGACACCTACGGTTTCCCGTTGGAGGTTACGCAGGAGATTTGCGCGGAAACTGGTGTTTCCGTTGATGTAGAGGGCTACGAAGTCGCCCTGAAGGAAGCTCAAGAGCGGAGCCGAGCTGCCGATCAGCGAGATAGTGTGTACGGCGGTGTTGATGGCGGGCTTGTAATCCTTATCCATCACATTAGCGAATCGGGCCCAACCGAGTTTGTCGGCTACAGTCACCTAACATCTCAGTCCCAGATAGTCGCCGCCCTACCCGAAACGGATGAAGCAAACCGACCTACCGGAAATATCGCGGTGGCTCTTGACCGAACCCCATTCTACGCAGAAAGTGGCGGTCAAGTCAGTGACGAAGGGCTCATCGTGGGGCCAGGCTTTGAACTCAAGGTCATCGACCTTATTAAGCAAGATGGCATTTACGTACACCTGTGCGAACCGATGTCGGTTTCCCATCCAGCTGACTTTCGATCAATGAGTTCGGAAGACTTGCAGCAAGTCTTGAACGAGCAGTTCTTCCAACAGCCGGTAAGGGCGACGGTTGATGCAGTTCGGCGTCAACGGATCACCCGTCATCATACGGCAACCCACCTTTTGCATGCAGCCCTGCGCAAACGAGTGGGGACCCATGTCACGCAAGCTGGATCATTAGTATCACCTGACCACCTCCGATTTGATTTCACGCACGGCAAGGGAATGACTGCGGCGGAGATCCAACAGGTAGAGGCAGACGTCAACGAAGCCATCTTGAACGCCGACCCGGTCACCATTCATGAAAATGTCCCTCTCCAAGAGGCCAAAGCCATGGGCGCCATGGCTCTCTTTGGTGAAAAGTATGGGCAGTTTGTCCGAGTCGTGGACGTTCGTGGTGATCAAGGGGAGCCCGTGAGTGTAGAGCTCTGCGGCGGGTGCCACGTTCGGTCAACCGGCCAAATTGGGCTGTTCAAAATCATCAATGAATCATCGGCAGCCAGCGGTGTGCGCCGGATTGAAGCTATTGCTGGCGACCGGGCTGCGCTGTGGGCGAACAAGCAACATGAGACCTTGGTGCAAGCGGCTGGACTCCTAAAGTCCACCCCGCAAGATCTGGTGCGCGCCATTGAGAAGAACCTCGAAAGTCTTCGTGAAGAACGAAAAACGCGAGAAAAGCTCATGCAACAGTCGGCAGAGGCTTCTCGCGATGAAGTTGTCATGGTTGGGCCCGTCGAACTGGTGATCAAGATTCTAAAGGACGTTGACCCCAAGGAAGCTCAGCAAGTGGCTGATCAGATTGCGGCCCACGCGACTAATCGAGTGGTTGTTGTTGTTGTTAAAGGAGCCAAGGAAGTGAAGTTCATTGCCAAGGTCGGTAAAGACGCCATTTCCGCGGGCGCCAATGCTGGTGCACTGGTAAAGGACTTGGCAACCAAAACCGGCGGCGGGGGCGGAGGAAGGCCCGACTTTGCGACAGCCGGCGGCCGAAATCTTGAAGCCGTAGATCGGGCCATTGAATCCCTACCTACCGTACTCAAAGAGCAAGTAGGCTAAGCGGTTGTGGCGGCCTTTGCCAGCTTCTTGACTGATTTCGGGAAGGCGGCCAAAATCTCATTAACCACACCGGAGACAGACATTACATGGTCATGATGGTCGGCCCTGACAATTTTCTTCAGCGCGGCCTCACCATCAACTACCAAGGTAGCCAGCAAATCGCCCCCCTTTGAATCCGGTAGCTCGATTTCGTAGCCATTGAGTCGCAAGAAGGAGAGCAGACCCACAAATGCCGTTGCTTCGTTCCCTTCGGCAAAGGGAGATTTCACCCCGAATCCAGCCCCATAGCGGGCCGCCTGCGCCAAGACATCATTGCTTCCACCGTAGCTATACTGCAGATAGGTAGCCTCCTCAAGGCTGGCGAATTTGAAGGGTTGCGAACGCCCACTCACCTGTAAATTAATCCAAAGATGGTCTTGGACGGTCAGATATTGGATGTCACGCGGCATCGGGCTCATTGTACCAACTCAAACTTCATCATCCTGTTTTGCGTATACAACACTTATGACCGCGAAAGCCATGCCCGACATGCAGAACACCCGCGATGAGCGCAATATCGCCATTGATCGTGTTGGTGTTCGAGGAGTTCAGTATCCGATCCGATTGCTGGATCGGCACAACGAGATCCAGAACTCTATCGGCACATTTACACTAACGGTAGACCTTCCAAAGCATTTTAAGGGGACTCATATGAGCCGATTTCTAGAGGTGTTAGGCGAGCATGACGGCGTCGTCAGTGTACAAAGTATCCCTTTGCTCCTGAAGGAGCTGCGTGATCGATTGCAAGCCGACGAGAGCTACCTCGACGTAGACTTCACCTACTTTATGAGTAAGCCTGCCCCCGTTACGGGCAAGCCGGGCCTCATGGGCTATGAATGTCGTTTCGAGGCAGCAGGTGGAGCCAAGACTGATATGGTTGTCCAATTGCGCATCCCCGTGACGACGCTCTGCCCGTGCAGTAAAGAGATCAGCGATTACGGAGCCCACAACCAGCGAGGCTACGTTACCGTACGATTCAGGTCCAATGACCACATTTGGATTGAGGAGATCATTGAGGCCATTGAGAGCCGCGCTTCCGCTCCGCTCTATCCCCTACTGAAGCGCCCAGACGAGAAGTATGTGACAGAGCTTGCCTACAACAATCCGCGCTTTGTTGAAGATATGGTCCGAGAAGTGGCTCTTGCTTTTGATGCAGAGCCCCGCATTACTTGGTACAGCGTGGAAGTGGAAAACCATGAAAGTATTCATGCCCACAATGCCTATGCCAGTATCGAGCGAAAAAAGGGCTAGACTGAGCGCTCTCGCGTTGTTAGTCGTTCGATTCGCTTCTCATAGTTTTGGCCCTGAATGATTCGATCAACGTAAACGCCCGGAGTGTGGATTTGGTCAGGGTCAAGTTCGCCAACTTCTACCAGATGCTCGACCTCAGCCACACAGACTCGGCCAGCGGTGGCCATCATTGGGTTGAAGTTCCGAGAAGTCTTGCGATAGATCAAGTTGCCCGCTCGATCTCCCTTCCAGGCCTTTACAATGCTTAAGTCGGCGGTAAGGCCCGTCTCCATCACGTACCATTCGCCATTGAACTGACGTGTTTCCTTTCCTTCTGCGATGACAGTCCCATATCCCGTCCTGGTGTAGAAAGCTGGGATGCCCGCCCCGCCGGCCCGGATACGCTCGGCGAGAGTCCCTTGGGGGTTGAACTCCAGCTCTAGTTCACCGCACAGAAATTGGCGCTCGAACTCGGCATTCTCACCGACGTAGCTACTCAGCATCTTCTTGATCTGCTTGGTCTGGAGAAGGAGCCCCATGCCAAAGTCATCCACGCCGCAATTGTTACTGATCACCGTGATGTCCTTGACACCAAGGTCGCGCAAGGCAAGAATTAGGTGTTCGGCAATTCCACATAGTCCGAACCCGCCACTCATGATAGTCATACCATCGAAAACAACGCCATCAAGGGCGGCCTTGGCGTCAGATCGAACCTTGTCCATGGATCTAGTTTATCCCCATCTCGAGAAGCCGCGACTAGACAGTTACTTGGGCCAATACGCTCTCGAACCGCATTGAGATAGTTCCGTTAGTGGTCACTAGATCGCAAGCAGCCTTAATCGTATCTGAGAGGTCGGCGAGCTCCTTATGGCCTCCGTGCCCAATGATGAACACGCGCTTTTGCAAGTTCTCCAGCACTTCACCTGCGTTCATTGTTGGGCTGGTCAGATTTACAATTGCAAGCCCTGAGCCTTCGGGCAACGGGGCGCTCGGGACCCGTAGGACAATTGCCTCATGCCCTGCAGCACGAATCGCTCCCGCCAAGCGGCTACTCCAAATCAAATTGTCTTCGTATACGGCAACTTTCATTTCTAGTTGATTCTACGCCTATCCGAACCGATACAATAAATACACTTCAGTGGACGATCTCCTGCTTCGCCTATCACAACTTCTGAGGTTCACTCCCGAGAACCTCTGGCATATGCTGGATATCCTCCTCGTCACCTACCTGATCTACCGCCTCCTGATCTTGGTTCGAAACACCCGGGCTTGGCGCATCCTATTGGGCATTGTTGTGTTTGTGGCAGCCCTGTTCATCTCTGACGTTCTTCAACTTCGAACTCTCCACTGGGTTTTGGACAAAGCGACGGCTCTTGCTCCTGTCGCCTTGGTGATTTTGCTCTTGCCTGAGCTACGCCAAGCATTGGAAGGTTTTGCCCGACTTGGCTTATGGACTTCGCGCTTTGGGGGGCCTCATGTCAGTTCGTCGGCACGGGCCATTGATGATCTTGTCGCCGGCATCACCGAACTAGCTCAACAAAAGATTGGCGCCATCATTGTCATTGAGCGGGCGACTCCGTTAAGTGATATTATCGCGAACGGAGTACCCCTAGATGCTCAGTTAACACCATCTTTACTGAACTCCATTTTCTTTACCGGAAATCCTCTCCACGATGGAGCGGCTATTATCCGAGGCGAGAAGATTATCGCCGCAGCCTGCCAGCTACCCCTTAGTCTGAGCGATCAGGTGAGCCCAAGGGTCCACATGCGCCACCGAGCCGGAATCGGTATGAGCGAACAAAGTGACTGCCTAGCCATCATCGTCAGCGAAGAACGAGGCACCATATCCTTAGCCGCGGATGGGCGCATGACGATGTGCGAAGGGGTTAATGAGCTTCGGGTCATTCTGAATCAAGAACTACGTGGAGCTGAGAGCCCGCGCCAGAAACGTTCTCGTAAGGAGGCAAAGCGTGCCCTTTAAGCCAATAAGCAGAACTGAACGCGGCATGCTGGCGCTTGTTTCCTTCGCCCTTTCGCTTATGCTTTGGCTCCAGGTTACGGCACAAGCACAACCCGCCCGCCAACGCGAACTCCTAGTTCGCCTCGAATCAAGGGGTTTGGGCAATGAACTATTTTTGAGCGATCTCCCAGAAGGGGTTGCGATTATCGCCGACGGACCTGAGTCGGAGATTGACGCACTCGAATCTAGTCGCCTAGTTGCATCCGTGAATGTTGCCAACCTAAAGCCGGGAACGCACACGGTGAAAGTACACATTCCTTCTGTGGAAGGCTCAGTTAAGTTACGAGCCAAGCGTCCAGCCATCGAAGTCACGATTGACAAGCTCGCCTCGGCTGTCCGATCGGTGTCGGTCGAGACCACAGGTTTCCTAGCGGGATACCGTAATGCTACTGCAGAGCCAGCGGTGATTACGCTAACTGGCCCTGCCAACGAGATTGGGGAGGTAGCGCGGGTCCGGGCCCTCGTGGATGTATCGCTTGGCCAATCGCAATCGGTAGCACTTGAGGCGATCGGTGGCAACGGGGTTCCCTTGCCGCGAATTGAACTTAGCCCTCGCACCGTGCTGGTCAAGATTGAGGTGTCGCCATCCTTGCCGTAACCGAAATTCGCCCCGTCAGGCGCACTGAATGCGACCAATTCTTGACCATCCTTTGTGACGTTTTTGATCTGGATTACAACCTCGCTCACGGAGTGTTCTTCGCGGAACCAGGATTTGACCCTGGACGCAAATGGGCCCTCTTCGCCGATGGCGAGATGAAGACCATCTTGACCACAACGCCCCTCGTTTTCGGTGACTCAAAGGCGATCGGGATCGCCGGAGTGGCGACCATCCCTTCCGCTCGGGGGCAGGGGCTTGCCGAACGCCTTGTGGCCGAGGTCTGCGCCGTATCGGAAGCCCAAGGGACCCGAGAGGCGATCCTATTCGCCAAGAGGACGAATCTCTATGCTCGTTGCGGCTTTGAGGTTGTTGATGAAGTCGTCCGTGGACCGATCGCCGCGTCGGGCTACCGTGAGACTGCGGCTACCGTACCCATTGAGCAGGTGGAGCACCTATACAACGAATGGTGTGGTGAGTCCCCCAGACGACTACGCCGAGACAGCTTTGGATGGGCAAGATGGAAGTTCAACCTCAAAGTATGTGAGTCTATGGGACTTGGCTATGGATGCATCGAGGGGTCTACGATGCGCGAAGCTGTGTTGAACGAAATCCTCACCTCATGGCCAGTGCCGGCAGGCACTGAGTGGTACGGGTTAAGGACCCTCACGACTGAATTGGGGGTGCCGGGCGACATGGCACCCGCCGAACTCTTCTTGATGGGTCGTAATTGTCCAGAACCACCCCAGATGTTCATGACCGACCAATTTTAGGCCATCAAGAACCCAGCAATGACTGCGCAAGTTCTTGGCGCACCATCCCGACGTACCACGCATTCTCATCAACTTCATTACTTTCATGCCAGTCGTAGAGATAGCCTGCCAGGAGTTCGTCCTGAGGCAGAATGTCCGGTAAGCAGGACTTATGAACCCAGCGCTCCTGCAAGATCGGATAGCAATTGGGCGGCATGGGTTCGGCCATGAGCTCGTAGTCACTTGAAACGTCGAGGATAACGACGCGCGCGAAGTTGTATTCCCAGAGATGTGGTTCTAAAATTGCCATTCCTTGGCGGTTGCTCCTTCGCTCTAGGGACGCAGGAGCAGGGTTCAGCGATGCGCGATTACGGGGTCGGTTGCCGGAGATCAATCTTGGGAGAGAAACGAGCCTGCTCCTCTGGCCCTGCATTCACGTCATCCATAACCTTTTCTTCGGCACCAATATAGGGCAAGAAGATGCTCACCCGCCGGTTCCGAGGATCGTAAGGATCATCAACATACTTAAGTTTTCGATCACCCCTGCCTCGTACCGCGAGAACTTGCTTTTCGGATACTCCATTGGCACGAAGGATCTCGTACACACTACTCGCCCTCTCAATCGAAAGTAACTTGTTGTCACGGATGCCACTAGAGAATGGCCTCCCGTCCGTGTGCCCGTCCACGTACATAGCGCGCCCAGCCTCTCGGAGCTGGACCGCGACCTTCGCAATGATCGCCCGGGCTTGAGGCCGGACGACCGCACTTCCGAGCTCAAAGAAGACAACTCCCTTGCCTTCGACGAAATCAAGTTCCAGCCCTTCTGGAGTGACGTTCACCTCAATGGCCTTGATGAGCGTTAATACTTGCTTGTCGCCTTGGCCGGAACCGAGGGCCGACTTTATATCTTTCTTGATAGTCTCAAGTTCAGCCTCTTCTTTCTTAGCGCGGCGTCCGCTACTGGTTGATGAAGGGGCGACCGACTGTCTCCCTCCCGACGGTGCAACATTGGGGGAGCCCTTTGGCATTGATTTCATGAATCCCATCGGGTCATTGAAGTAGCCCTGCACGATTTTTCGATCTTCGGGCGACAGGCCCATGATCCACATTACCAAGAAGAACGCCATCATCGCGGTAACGAAGTCAGCGTAGGCAACTTTCCACGCACCGCCGTGGTGCCCATGACCCACGACCTTCTTCTTCTTGATGATGATCGGCGTGCCGTCGTTCATAGCCTAGGCTGCATCCTTCTCCTTAACGGCCTTTTCGACCTCGGAAAACGACGGTCGGTAAGCCGGGGCTATATTTCGCCGCGCAAACTCGACGCACGTAATCGGTGATTCGCCGCGGGCAAAGCTGAACAGAGCAAACCGGATCGCGTTCATATATTGCGACTCGGGAAAAATCTTGGCTTCAATCGCTTTCGCAATCGGAGCGAATAAACAGTACGCCATAAAGACGCCCAAGAAAGTCCCCACGAGAGCTGCCGCCACCGAATGACCAATCGCGGCCGCTTCGCCGCCAATTTTGCCCATGGTGATGATGACGCCGAGAACCGCCGCTACAATCCCGACCGCGGGCATCGCATCGGCAACCGTTTGGACGGCTTCAACGGGCTTGTGGGCTTCTTGGTGAGCGATCTCAAGGTCAAGCTCCATCATCTCACTTAGGTCATGAGGGCCAACCGCTCCCGTCAAGACGACTTTGAGCGTATCGCAAAGGAAGTCGGAAGCATGGTGATTCGCAATGAATCCGGGAAACTTCTTCATGATCTCCGACTCACTGGGGGTCTCAATATGCTTTTCAAGTCCGAGGAGCCCTTCTTTCCTCGCGACATTAAATAGCTGGTACAACATTCGGAGCAGGTCAATAAAGGCTGGCTTCGTATATGGATCCGGTTTCATCACCCCGATCGCGGCCTTTACTGTTGCAATGGCGCCGTCCTTCCCGCTCCCGGCAAGGAAGATACCGATGCCAGCTCCACCGATAATGATGAATTCAGAGACCTGAATTAGGACCCCTAATTGGCCTCCGTGCATCGTAAATCCAACTACAATGCAGGCCACGGCCAACACAATGCCGATAATTGCGAACATGCTTCCCTGAGATTGTCGGAAGACTATGACTGCGTTCTTAGGCGGTTTAACAATCGGCACGGCCCATTTCTGAAAACCGCGATAGGGAAGCTCCGTCTAGAATAGACATATGGCGGCTATTTCTCGCGAGACCATAGTCAAGCTACTTGATCCACACACGATTAATCAGATTGCGGCGGGTGAAGTCGTTGAGCGCCCGGCAAGCGTGGTCAAGGAGTTGGTCGAGAATGCGCTAGATGCTGGTGCTACCAGAATCACGATTGAGTTGCGTCAGTCAGGGACCGAGCTGATCCGGGTGTCCGACAATGGAATGGGAATGGCAGAAGACGATGCCGTCGCCTGCCTAGATCGCCACGCGACAAGCAAGATTCGTTCTGTTGAAGATCTGAGCCGAGTTGGATCCCTGGGGTTTAGAGGAGAGGCGCTTCCATCTATCGCTTCAGTCTCTCGATTTGAGCTCAGCACAGGTCAGGGCGATGGCCGTGTCGTCATTAAGGTGGATGGAGGAAGACGCTCCGAGCTCGGGCACTCCGCCGGGCCAAGAGGGACAACAGTCACAGTGGAGGATCTGTTCTTCAACACGCCGGCCCGACTTAAGTTCCTCAAGACTATGGGCACGGAGCTATCGCAAATCAATGAGATTGTCGGGAAATACGCCGTGAGCTATGCCGACGTCGCCGTCCGCCTCATTCATGGCGATCAAACCCTCCTTGACACGCCAGGAGATGGTGATGCCTTGAATGCGGTGGCTTCGGTTTGGGGCCGCGATGTCACCCGGGGTATTGCTTCAGTTGATATCTTCCGCGAAGGAGTTCGCATTCGAGGCTATATCAGCGCCCCCCATTTCACCCGCCCGACTCGGTCCCAACAATGGATTTTTGTGAATGGCCGCCCTGTGCGAAATCGAGGCCTATACACGGCCATTGATGTGGCCTACCGTCAGATTACGCCCGAACGTCGCTATCCAGTAGCGCTCCTCATGATTGATGTAGACCCAGCGAGGGTGGACATGAATGTCTCGCCTACCAAAAGCGAATGCCGCTTCTCGCAGGAGGGTGTCGTATTCGAAGCCGTCCGCCAGGGGATCAAGGAAGCGCTCATGGAGCAAGGGATGATGCCTAATATGGATGGGATCATTCGGGCCAATGAGGCGATTGCCGCTTACTCCCAACCCAAGATCGCCGAAGAGCTTGCCGTCTGGGATTATTCAACAGGAACCCAACCCACGAACCGCCTACCGCAAGTTGATACTCCGGCCCTTCGCACTTTTGCGGATCGTTTTTTGACCGGCTTGAGGGTCATTGGACAGACAGCCGATGCCTTTTTCATTATCGCCGAGAACGATGAGGGCATCATGGTGATCGATCAGCATGTCGCCCATGAGCGCGTACTTTTTGAACGCATTCGAGCAGCTCGGGAAATTGGCGGCGTGGAGCGTCAACCATTGCTCACCCCTCTAGCCCTCGAACTAGACCGGCGCCAATCAGAAATTGTGCGGGAGAAGTTGGATGAGTTCTCAGGAATGGGCTTCGATCTTGAGGCATTTGGCAGTCATTCCTTTTTGATCCGATCCGTTCCCGCGGCCCTTAGGGGGAAGGATCCGGTTACGGTCTTGCGAGAACTCGTGGATGAGATCCTAGACGGCGCGGGCGCAAGCGGACTCTCTGCTCGTGAACAAATTTGGGTCATGTGCTCTTGCAAGATGGCGATCAAGGCAGGGGATCGCCTTGGAACGGCGGAGATGGAAAAGCTTCTTTTTGACTTGGCCCGGACCGAAAACCCCTTCCTATGCCCTCACGGCCGACCGATTACGATCAGTCTAGGCAAGTCGGAATTGATGCGACGGTTCAAGCGTACCTAGAACACCCATGACAATCCTTGGCATTGATCCCGGTTTGGAACGTGTTGGGTACGGCGTTATCGAGCGTTCAGGTTCGCGGTTGGTCGTCGTCGCTCACGGTCTCATTCAGACCCCACGGATTGCCCTTCCGGATCGCTTGCGACAAATCCACGAGCAAGCGCTCGGTTTGATTGATCAGTACAAGCCAAATTGCATCGCTACGGAGCGCCTCCTCTTCACTGCAAATAAGACCACCGCGATGGATGTCAGTAAGGCACTGGGAACCATTTTGCTCGCGGCGAGCCAGCGGGGAGTCCCTTGGGACGAATACAGCCCGCCATCCATCAAGCAAGCCGTGGTCGGCCACGGCAGTGCCGACAAGAAGCAAGTGCAATTTATGGTGGCAAAGCTTCTGGGTCTTCCCCAACCCCCAAAACCCGATGACATTGCCGACGCGCTGGCGATCGCAATTTGCCACGCTATGCGAGCTCGGACAATGGTCCTAGCTTCGCGAGACGCTTGAGAGGTTTTTCTCGTCTTAACAATTCGGGCTGAAGCTCGGGAAGTACCGTTGACCCGCCGCGAACTTGATGAGAAGCTGAACGAAATCCGAAACATGCTCATCAGCATGGCGGATCAGGTGTGCTCAATGGTTCTTGATGGCGTCGAAGGCGCGGTCAGTGATGATGTTCCAATGATGGAGCGCGTCGTTGCCGCTGACCCGATGATTGATGACCTCGAAGACCGGATCATGCGGGAGGTTTTTGAGCTCATGGTCATGCAGTCCCCGGTAAGCGATGATGCCAGACTCCTCATGGGTACCCTATCCATCGTTGGTGAACTCGAACAGGCCGGAGACGACGCCGTAAAATTGGCCCGAAGAGCCTCCAAGATGCGCGGTAAGTTCCGCGAAGACCTGCTTGCCCCGTTAGGAGCTTTGGCCGAAAGCTCGGTACAAATGATGTCTGACGCCATGGCCCTTTACAGCCAATACGACGACGAGAAGGCCAAGGAGATCATTGAAGGCGACGAGATGATTGACACGGCCTACAAACGGGCTAGGCGCCATATTCTCGAAGTGGCTGACGAAGAAGGTCCCCTGAGCCGGGACATGTTCCGTACCATTGAGATTTTTCACGCACTAGAACACTTCGCCGACCACGGGGTCGAAATCGCGAAGCGGCTACGCAAGTTTCATCGGCCAGTTGGCGTTCTTTCAGACGGGTAAAGTCCCACCGTGGCGATACGAGCCTTAGAATGGCGCGCTGGCGCATTGCATTTGCTGGATCAACGCGAGCTTCCTCATCGCGAAGTGTGGCTTGAGTTCATGGAATGGACCAGCGTTGCCGAGGCAATCCGCAATATGGTGGTCCGTGGCGCTCCCGCTATCGGAGTCACCGCAGCATACGGCATGGCCCTTGCCGCCCAAGCTGGCGATGACCTCATTGTTGCCGCATCTGGACTCAGGGCGAGCCGGCCAACGGCCGTTAACCTCTTCTGGGCCCTCGATCGTATTGAGGCATTGCAGACAACGGACCCTGCTGTAATCCTCAGCGAAGCGGTAAACATTGATGATGAAGACTTGCAGATGAACTTAGCCATTGGCCAATTTGGAGCGGAACTCGTTCCGCCCGGGGCTCGGATCCTCACCATCTGCAACACGGGCTCCCTGGCTACATCCGGACACGGAACGGCTCTCGGAATCATCCGGTCTGCGTACGCCCTCGACCCTTCAATAGCCGTAATATCCTGTGAAACCCGACCCAGGCTACAAGGACTCAAGCTCACCGCATGGGAATTGCAAAAGGACGGTATCCCGTTCAAAAGCATCAGCGACAGCGCCGCCGCCAGCTTGATGGCACAAGGGCGGGTGGATTTGGTTGTGGTCGGCGCAGACCGGATTGCAAGTAACGGGGATACCGCCAACAAAATCGGAACTTACTCTTTGGCGATCGCCGCTAAGTACCACGGAATCCCCTTCGTCGTTGCCGCCCCTTCCAGCACGATTGACTTGGAAGTCACCCGTGGAAATCAAATCCCCATCGAAGAACGCGAAGGATCGGAAATCACCCATTTAGACGGAATTGCGATCGCACCCGCTGGCTGCCCGACTTGGAATCCGGGGTTTGATATCACGCCGAGCGGGCTCATTTCGGCCATCGTTACTGAACAGGGGATTTACAATCCACCCTTTGGGTTTTGAGGAAAAATGCCAAAAATGGGATAAAAGGCGATGCAAATCCCAGAATTGAATCTGTTTTGGTTGTTTATCGGCGCGTTCGTTGCGGCCGGGGCAACGTGGTGGCTGGATGCCGTCCTCATCAAGCGACGTGCCAACGATACGGATAGTGCAGCCTTAGCGGCCCTCCATGAGAAGGCACGCCAAGTTGAGCCGCTTAACCAAAAATTACGCGACGCGGCCGGGCAAATTGAGGAACTTGAATCACGTCTCCTTGCGGAAGACACTTCGTCTCACGTTGAAGAATTGAAAGCTAAAACCGTTGAGCTGGGGACAAAGCTGGACGAAGCCCTCCGCGCCGAAGAGGAAGCCAGCCGCCTCGCGCAGACCATCAAAGGCGAATTGGCCTCAAAGGACTCCGAGATACTCAACTTATCGAGTGGGCTAGCGGAAGCAAGACAACTGATTGAACAGTTCAATGCAAACGAGGCCAGCTACCGTGAACAATCAGTCGAGACGGCGACTTTACAGCAAAATCTCGCTGACCTCAAGCAACGGTTTGAAGAACTTCAGTCCACTGCCCCTAGCGATGCCGAGTTGTCCAATCTCCGCCTGCGAGCTGAGCACTCGGAAGTCGAAGTAGAGCGGCTTCGTGGTGAGCTAGAAGGTTCTGTACCTGCGGCCCGCGTCGAAGAACTTGAAGCTCAGATCCAGGTGCTTCAAGAGCAAGGTAATGCCGCAGTTGTGTCGGCGACTACCGAGTTTGAGAATGAACGTGATGGTCTCTTGGCCAGCATCTCTAAACTCCAGAGCCAACTCATTGAATCAGATGAGGTCGTTGAGAACTTCCGGTCGCAACTTTCAATGGCCCATGCCGCCCTTGAAGCTCAGGCATCTGAACCCGAAAGGATTCAATCCCTTGAAGGAGCGTTAGCTGAACGAAGTGCTGAAGTTGATCGGTACAGCCGCCGGATCCCCGAGCTCGAAGCCTTGATCATGGACCTGCGGCACGATAGCGAAACAAAATCTGCCGCCATTGAGCACCTTCAATCAAATACTGAAGTTAACGACCTTAGATCCACGATCGCGAGCCTGACCACGGAACTCGAAAGCCTCCGCGAAACAGCCCATCGTGACCAAGCTCAGCTTGTTCAAGCAAGAGCAGAGGCTGAATTGCTCCGCGAGGCCAAACCTCAGCCAGCGTCCACCCCGGATGTCGCGACTTTAGAGGAACGCATGAACGACCTTTTCGGTGCCGTCCAGGCGTCCCATCGAGAGGCAGCAGAAAACCGCCGCGCCCTCCAATCCGCGATGGAGGAGATCCGTCAGCTCAAGCAAACCGTAGGTCAGCCAACCTCCGCCAGCAAACCCACCAAGCCAAAGGCGGCACCTCGCAACAAGGCGGCTGGTGGAGGCAGTGTGCGCGCTGAATTAATCGAGTCTTCGGACCTTGGGGAACTCGCTTGACCTTTCAAGCTTGGATGACAGCCCGGGCGGTCCTCCAAGTGGCCCTCGGCGGAGGCGCAGCGGTCAGTATCATCGCCATTGGCCCCGCGCCAACGATTATCTCGCCGAAACCGGGAGAAGCGGTTACGCAAGCTTGGATTCAAGTCAGCGGCATGGGCGTCCCGGGGAAATCACTGACCGTCTTTGACGGTGATCGTGTGGTTGCCCAGGCCATCGTTAAGGTTTCCGGTAAATGGAACCTAGACGCCAGTTTCGTCTCGGGGAAGCACGCCATCACTGCGGCTTATGACCAGGCTGGTGGTATCTCAGGCACTCGCTCAAGGCCAGTTGATTTCGTTGTGAAGGACCTCTTGAAGCCCCTTGAGCGCCGATTGGAGATCACCAATGCAACCGATGGAGCCACTGTTCCCGCCGGCGCATTTGCGCTTCGAGGCACCGCCGCCCCAGGTCGCCGAATTCAAGTCACGGTAAACAGCGGAAAGGCATTCATCAAGACAGCAGAAGAGGATGGATCATGGGCCTTCAACCTCTACTTGGAGAAAGGCTCCCACATCATTGAGCTGCAGACCGAGGTTGAGCCCAAGGAATCTGTCAGTATTATTCTTAACGCTGATTGAGCTGTTCAAGTAAACTTGAACTCATAATGCTCCCAACAATCCGCCCGAACGTGGTGCAATTGCATCCGTACTCGCCCGGTCGCCCGATTGCTGATGTTCAACGCGAGCTTGGCCTGAGCAATATCATCAAACTGGCCAGCAACGAGAACCCTCTTGGGCCCAGCCCAAAGGCGATAGAGGCAATGCAGCTCGCGCTTAAAGGTGTTCATATCTACCCCGACGCCATGTCCACTGAAGCCTGCGAGGCGATCGCCATCAAACTGAACCTTGAACGGCCGCAGATCTTGGTTGGTAATGGTAGCGAAGAACTGATCAGCCTCATCGGCCAAACTTTCATCGGCAGTGAGGCGGACGAGGTTATCGCGGGAGATCCTAGCTTTGCGCGCTATGCCACCGTCGCCGGCGTAGCCCCGTGCCGTTTTGTCGCGGTTCCCTTGGATTCCGAGCTCCGTATTGACCTCGTTGCAGTAGCGAACGCGATCACCCCGAGGACCCGACTCATCTTCCTTGCGAGCCCTAACAATCCCACCGGCACAATTTTTGATAAAGCCGCCTTCGAATCCTTCCTTGCCACCTTACCAGACCACATTGTCCTAGTTCTGGATGAGGCTTATTTCGAGTTCGCCAAGGATGACCCTTCGTACCCTCATGGCCTAGATTATCTTCGCCCGAATGTCACCGTCCTCCGAACGTTCAGCAAGTCTCATGGACTGGCCGGTATTCGAGCTGGCTTTATGGTTGCCGTACCAGAGGTCATTGATGCCGTCGGGCGGGTGCAAGCCCCCTTCGCGGTCAATAACCTGGCCCAAGTTGCCATCGTCGCCGCACTGGGCGACGATGAATTCTTGGAGAAGACGATTGAGCTCAATGCGAGAGGCCGCAAACAGATGACCGAAGCCCTGGAGCAATTGGGATATCACGTGTACAAGAGCCACGCCAACTTCGTGTTGGTGGATGTTCGAGAGCCTGCTCAACCCGTGTTTCAAGCTCTCCTGCGCGAAGGCGTCATTGTGCGAGGTGGACACGTCCTCGGATTGCCAACTTGCTTGAGGGTAAGTATTGGCACCGAAGCAGAGGTGACTCGATTTATCGCGGCATTTAGCGATGTGATGACGGGGAGGGTCGCTAGTTGATCGTCTTAATGTCCCCAGCTGCCGATCCCGCCCAAATCGAGGCAGTTCGCTTGAGGATGGTGCAGCTCGGCTTCCACGTTGAGCTCGCCAAGTCCGGCGATCGGCCGATCCTGTGTGGCTCAGGCATTGATGAGTTGCAGTCCTATGATCACCTCCGGCAGCTTCGCGGATGGTCATCGGTTGACGACGTTGTATTCTCACAGCCCAGCGCAAAGTTCCTTGGGAAAAGTCCCCGAACGATTGACCTTGGCTGCGGGGTAGTTGTCGGGGGATCCGCGATCGTCATCTTTGCCGGCCCCTGCACTGTTGAATCGGAAGCCCAGCTCTTCGAAACCGCCGAGGCCGTATCCCGGTTTGGCGCATCTGTCCTGCGAGGCGGCGCCTATAAGCCCAGTACATCTCCCTATTCTTTTCGGGGCATGGGGCTACCCGGCCTTGAGCTGCTCGCCCAAGCTGGCAAGCGGTTTGGCCTAAAGGTCGTCACCGAGGTGATGGACCCGCGCAAAGTAGACCTCGTTGCCAAATATGCCGATATCCTCCAGATCGGGGCGCGAAACATGCAGAACTACGACCTCCTGCATGAAGTCGGGCAATCTGGCAAACCAGTCTTGCTAAAGCGTGGCCTCAGCGCGCGCTATGAAGAATGGCTCATGGCCGCCGAGCATATCGCGTCAAGCGGAAACGAACAAATCATCCTTTGTGAGCGCGGTGTTCGCTCCTTCGAGAACGGCACCCGCAACATGCTCGACCTCGCCTCCGTGCCAGTCATGAAGGATCTGGCGAAACTCCCCGTAATCGTAGACCCCTCTCAAGCCACTGGCAAGCGCGAACTCATCGCACCAATGTCGCTCGCCGCAATTGCCGCTGGTGCCGATGGACTGCTCATCGAAGTCCACGCCAATCCAGAGCAGGCGATCAAAGACGGCGCCCAGAGCCTCTCGCCCGCCCAGTTTGAGTTGCTAGTACCTCAAGTCCAGGCCGTCGCGGGAGCCGTGAGTCGCAGTGTGCTTGTACCAACGCAGGTCTAACTATTGGGGTTCGACCCGGGCCGCAACATTCAACCGGAGCCGCATCCACCTACTAATGCCCACGATCACCGGGACGAGCAAAGGGGCAAGTATCCAGTTGGCGCTGGTTACCTCCTTTATCCCGGAGAGGGACAGTCCCACAATGAACAGCACCGGGCCCCCCGCACCAGACAGTTCATCAAGCATTTCCTGATCGGAGGCAAATCCGCGCAAGGGAAGTGCAGCGGCGGTTAGCAACCCCTGCACTGTAAGGACGACGAACGCAGACATGGCAACCCCTGCTCCAAAGGCGGCGGCAAAGAAGATCGCGACCAACCCATCCATTGTCGCTTTCAGCTTCAGAAGGTCAATATCCCGATCAATTGCGTCCCGTAAGCACCCCAAGACGGTCATCGGGCCTACACAAAATACGAGCGAGGCCACAATAAGGCCGCGCTTAAAGTCAGGATCACCGCCGAACTGGCCCTGAAGCCATAACGCACCGTTGTTAACCATTTGGTCAAGGCCTATCCAAACACCAATTAGTCCACCAACGGCAACGGAGATGGCCACGACAACCGGGCTTCGCATGGCCAAAAACAGTTTGACCCCAATACAGATTGTGACAATCCCCAGGCTGAACTTCACCGATTCCAAGAGGTCCGGCCGGCCCTGCAGCACAGTCCGTAATCCGAGACCGATTAGTGCACCGACCAACACGGTCAGAAAGTTCAGTACCGTGCCCGCACCGCGAAATGGCCTCACAGTTTGGCCGCCGTAAACCGCATTCGCAATAGGCTTCGTATCTGGAGCAAGGTGAAGCCAATCAATATGCTACCCATGACCCAGGCCGCTGCCGTCGCGTAGCCGAACTTAAGGTACATGAAGGCGTTCATCCAAACTTCAAGACCCATCGTGTGGGTCGCCCCAAGTGGGCCACCCATCGTGAGCACAAAGATATTCTCCATGGCCTTGAAGCCTCCAATGAAGACCCCAAGCAAGTTGATAAGAATGAGTGGCTTGAGTCCGGGCATCGTAATCGCTCGGATCTTCTGACGCCAATTCGCCCCATCAAGGTCAGCCGCTTCATAGCGCTCATCGGGAATGTTCTTCATGGCCGCTAGGTAGAGGATTGAGCCAGGCCCAGCTCCAGCCCAGATGCCAGGCAGGACCACCGCGAACATCGCAAGCTGAGGATTGCCGAGCCAGTCGTAGGCCTTCGGCCAATACGCTTCGGGGTTCCTAATAAAGACATTGTTGATGACGTCGATAAAGGGTGCGATGATTGAATTGAGAAGACCCGCCTCCGTCTTATCGTAGAACTGGCGCCATAGAAATGCAATCACGATCGGGCTCGTCATGGCCGGCAGATAGAAAATGGTTCGAAAGAAGACCTTGGCGCGCGGGATCTCATTCAAAGCCAATGCAAGAAAGATCGGAAGCAAGAAGCCGATCACGATGCTCAGGCCAACGTAGATAAAGCTGTTGCCGAGCGCCTTGTAGAACATGGGCTGAGTGAACACGCTGATGAAGTTATCAAGCCCCACCCACCGGGTGCCCGTGACGATCCGATAGTCTTGGAATGCCATCATCAAACCTCGGAACAAGGGGTAGTACGCCCAGACAATCAACGTTAGCGCGGCTGGAGCAAGGCACAGCATCACGAACGGCTTGTTTAACCGTTTGGTTAAATAGGGTTGCTTTGGCGCCCGAGCACTCCTAGCCAGGACCAGCCCCCCCAGTCCAAGTAGCCCAAGAACAACGACGCCCAAGATTCCGGTCGCCCAAGCTCTTTGTGTTCTGAGAACCTCGGGAGGCATATAACCCAAAAGAACCTGGTCCATGTCCTTCTGCGCCTTGCCCAAGATGGTCGCGGCGGGGGTGTTGGGCTCTAGGATCGCCCGATCAAGAGCCTGATCGAGCATCACATAAACCTGGCTCATGTTACGCCCATAGGGCTCAGGGTGCCCCTTCGCAAAGAGTTCCTCATTCGCCTTCACGTACTCAGGATCAACCTGTGCAAGCTCCGTCTCATATCCGTACTTTTTGAGCCAGGTTGGGTTCACGAGCGAGCCCAACCCCAGATTCACAAACGACTCGGTATTGATCCGCGCCGCCTCATCGCCCGCGAAAAACTTGATAAAGCGCCAACAGGCGTCCAGCTTCTTGGGATCGGTGACACGCGCGTTGATCGCCCACATGCCAGCGTTGATTTCGTTCGACCGATCCGCCGGCCCCTTCGGCATTGCGGCGATGCCGACGACGCTTGGCGGCAGGTCCTGCATGTTCAGCATCACGTCGCCCACATAGGTGAACCACATGCTCGCCTTGCTCGACCGGATATCCTCGTTAAAATTGGTGCTGACCGCGCCAGCCGGGCCTCTCATTTTGCCGGCGGAATCTTTCCACTTCGCGACCATCATCTTCCGGAAGAACTCGAGGGCTTCGGCGGCCTGTGGCGAGTTGATATTGCTCTTCCAAACCCCCTTCTCGTCGCTCTCCTTTACAATCGTTCCGCCCGCTTGGTAAACAAAGTTGCTCCAGTGATATCCCGCTGGTTTGCTCGTGATGTAACCCAGACGTCCCTCCGCGCTCATGCTTAGCTTCTGCGCATACTCGTAGAACTCATCCCAAGTACGGGGCGGACGATTGGGGTCGAGCCCCGCCTCCCGAAAGTGGTCTCGTCGATAGTAAAGGCCAAGCGCCACCTGAAACCACGGAATGGCGTAAATCCCGCCGTTGTAGCTCTTCAGTACCTCCAGCGCGACCGGGTTCGCGCGGCTGATCACGCCGGGGTCTTTGGCGATCAGGTCATCGAGGCGGCGGCAGAAGCCTTGATCAATGTAGTTGTAATACTGGCGGAAGTTGACGTACATGACGTCGGGCGCAGTGTTGCCCGCCATGCTCATCAGGAACATGGATTCGGCGCGCTCGCCGGTCATCTCGAGGCCACCCGCATTCACGACTCGTACATCGGGGTTCTGGCGGTGAAACTCCTCGAACACCGCGCGGCGAGCCAATGAGCGCGGGTTGGTGTCTTCCTTGGGCGGAATCCCCTGCCCCACCCCCGCCATCATGCGAATCTGCACCTCTTGGGCATGCGCCATCGAGGTGAGGAGCAGAAGCATCAAAGCAATCGCACGCCGCACCCTGCGATTTTACGTGATTGAGTTCGTGCAAAACTTGTATGGAGCTGTGCTTCATGGGTAGATGGCCCTTAGCCTCCAATACGGACAGCGGGTTCTGCTTTCAACCTGCCTTGGCATGTCGTCAACCACTTTTCTGTAAAATGTTTTTGTTCTGCACCCTATTTCATTTCAAAAACGTGTAGACTTTTGACGAGTGCTTTGAAACATGCCTACAGATAAACTTCCGACAATCGATGACCGCGAGCGCAATCTTACCGGTGCGCTGAGCCAGATTGAAAAGGCCTTTGGCAAGGGCGCGGTCATACGCCTCGGTGCGGGCGAGAGGGAGCAGATCGATGCGATCTCTACAGGTTCGATGAGCCTGGATATGGCGCTCGGAATTGGCGGCGTGCCCAAGGGGCGGATTGTCGAGATTTACGGCGGTGAATCGAGCGGTAAGACCACCATCGCGCTGCATATCGTGGCTGAAGCGCAGAAGTCCGGCGGGCTCGTGCTTTATGTAGACGCCGAGCACGCACTCGACATCGAATACGCTCGGACCCTGGGCGTGGACGTCGAGAAGCTTTACGTGAGCCAGCCCAGCAATGGCGAAGAGGCGCTGGAGATCATGGACGCGATCGTGCGCTCCGGCTCGGTAGACGTGGTCGTGCTCGACTCGGTTGCGGCCCTCGTGCCGAAGGCCGAAATCGAAGGCGAAATGGGCGACTCGCACGTTGGCCTCCAAGCCCGAATGATGAGCCAGGCCCTGCGAAAGCTCGGCGGCAGCGTCAACAAGTCCAAAACCATTTGTATCTTCATCAACCAGCTTCGCGAGAAGATCGGCGTGATGTACGGCAATCCCGAAACCACCCCCGGCGGTCGTGCTCTGAAATTCTGGGCGAGTGTTCGTCTCGAAGTCCGAAAGGGTGAGGCCATCAAGATCGGCACCGACCAAATCGGCTCGCGCACGAAAGTGAAGATCGTGAAGAACAAGGTCGCGCCTCCGTTCAAGAACGCCGAGTTCGACATGATCTTCGGCAAAGGCATCAGTAAGAGTGGCGACCTGCTTGACAACGCGGTTCTGCGTAACGTTGTCACGAAGAGCGGCACGTTCTATAACTACAACGACACGCGATTAGGCCAAGGCCGCGACAATGCCAAGGCATTTCTCGAGTCCAATCCAGCTGTCTTCCAGGAGATTGACAAGACCGTGCGGGCTATGTTCGCCAGCGAACGCGTGACCGCGGCAGTCGAAATGCCGGACGACGAAGAAGAGCCAGGCGACGACGAATGAGGCAACGGAGCGACCCTCTGTCCGAAGCATTTCGGATCCTCGGTCGCTCCGACCAACTCTCAATCAACCTTCGCGAGCGCCTGCTCCGCCTTGGGTTCACCGAGCCCGAAGCGGACCAAGCGCTTGCTCGTTTAGAGGAGCTTGGCCTTCTCAATGATGCCAAGGTAAGCGAACGCTGGGCCAGAAGGAGCTCCGAATCTCCCGCGAATGGGCGCTTGCGCATTATCGCTGATCTAGTCCGAAAGGGTGTCGACGAGTCCGATGCCGAACATTTGGCCGAGGTCTACTTGGCCGACGGCGACGAGCTTGACCGGGCGAAGCAACTTGCTCTAACACTAAGCCAGGCCGGCAAGAACGCGGTGCAGGCGGCGCGGTATCTTGGTTCGCGAGGCTTCCGACCTGAAACGGTAGAGCAGGCCATCGAAGGCGTTTACGACCAATGACCGAATACCGAATCCTCTTTCTAGGCGACGTGATGGGCGAGCCGGGCCGCCGGGCCGTTCAACATGCCTTACCAAGCCTGAAGGACACCTACAAGCCTCTATTCACCATCATCAATGGCGAAAATGCTGCTGCTGGCCATGGCATTACGCCCAAGATCGCGGACGAACTCCTTGCCTGGGGTGCTGACGGCATCACACTCGGCAATCACGCCCTCAACAAGCGCGATATCTATCCGTATCTCGAATCCAGCGACCGCATCATCCGCCCGGCAAACATGAGCCCGGGCTCTCCCGGCAGGGGGCTGATGACGATTACGCAGGAGGGCATTACGCTCACCGTGATTAACATGAGTGGTCGTGTCTTCATGGATCCACACGACGATCCTTTCCGCATGATTGACACTCTGCTTGGACCACTTCCTTGCCTCATTGACTTTCACGGCGAGGCAACCAGTGAGAAGATCGCCTTCGGATGGCACGTGGATGGCCGTGCCACAGCAATCGTCGGAACTCATACTCATGTTCAAACCGCCGATGAGCAGATCCTTCCCGAAGGCACGGCCTATATTACTGACGTCGGTATGAGTGGCCCACACAATGGTGTCATTGGTATGGACCGATCGATCGTAGTCAGGAGGTTCGTGACTGGCATGCCCGCCAAGTTTGAGGTTGCCAATGGCCCTGGAGTAGTCCATGGTGCATGCATTGCCGTGGATGCTAAGACCCACCTCGCAACTGATATCGAACGTATCCGGTTTGCAACTTAGTCGTAAATAGGGGTGTAATGCAAGCAATGCACAAAGTTTTCACACTGTCCTTCCTTGGCTTGATCGCTTATGCGATAGCTCAAGCTCCAGCCAGCATCTATTCGCCAAGTCGGACGGTGAAGGATCAAGGCATCACGCTCACAGGCTGGGGAAGTGGGACGATCGCTGAGACCGATGAGGCAGCATACGAGGGAACGACAAGCATTCGAGTTTCCACGCGCAATTTCTTTCAGGGGGGAATCATGTCCTACGCCAACCCTGTGAGCCTCTCTAGCGCATTCCAAGATCCCAATAACTTACTCATTCTTGCTGTTCATGTTGCAAGTTCTAGCACTACAATGGGCGGTGGAGGAGCAAGCCCGGTGGGCGGGGATGGTCGAGAGGGAGGTGGCAGATCATCGGCTGGCGGAGGAGGAGGAGCTCAGGCAACCGCGACTGTGGCGCCAGGGGCCATTGATCAGCTCCGCATCATTATTTCGACCAGTGACGGCAAGAAGAGCGAGGCCTATCTAGCCCTTTCAACAAGCGCCGCTAATGACAAAGGCTGGATTAGGGTTGGGACTCCCCTGCGAGCCATCTCCGGCTTTGAGCGCACCAACCAGCAGGTAAGTGCATTAGCCGTGTCGGCGAATGCCCCCGGCTCGGTTTACATTGGCGAAGTTCGAATCCTAAATGATGCAACTCCAATTTACGGTGAGCTTCTTGTCGGCGATATGAATATCGGTAGCGGTTCAGCGGTAAACCTCTCGGCTACGGGGCAGGCTGGTGCAAGCATTCTCAAGTACACCTGGAAAATCAAGAGTGCAAGCGAACCGGAGTTCACATTTGAGGGACAGAATATTGCCTACCGTTTCCGAAAGCCGGGCACTTACAGTGTAAGCGTGACGATTTCCGACATTTACGGACTCAAGAAGCCATACACGACATCGAGCGCCACGATCACCGTCAACTAGAACGCCGGCCTTCGTTGGGAAGTAGCTTGTCCGGCTGCTTGAGTCGGGCATACTATCCCTGTCAGCCATGAAGCAACGGATCATCACCGCCCTGGTTGCCGCCCCGATTGTTCTGGCCCTTGTCTTTGCCACGAACTCGCTACCCATTTTCGCGCTGAGCATTGCGTGTATTTTTTTAGCATGCGATGAGTTGGCGTGGATTATCTATGCTCGCCGGACTTGGATTCCCTACCTATGCGCCGCTCTCTTTGCATTGACGGCTTGGGGCTTGCAGGGCCTCTATAGGGATCACCGTGAACGAATCGTCTGGGCTCTCGGCGCCATGCTGGCCCTTGCCCTCCTCTGGATTTGGGCAGAGTTAACTAGGGGCGAGAAGCGGAGAATCATCGTGCCTGGGATCGTTTGGATCATGGCCCCGGTATTGGGGTTAGTGCTCTTGCACTATTCCGTGCCGAAGACGCGCATGGCCCTATGGTGGCCCAATCCGCTGCTGATGGCGCTCGTGCCTATATGGGCGGGCGACACGCTTGCGATCCTTGTTGGGAAGCGCCTAGGGCGGCGGCCACTATGGCCAACGATCTCACCAAAGAAAACCTGGGAGGGAGCGGCGGCAAATTTGAGCGGCTGCGTCGCGGTCTCCTGTGCACTTGCGCCTTCGATCGGAATCAATTGGCGCCAAGGCATTCTAATTGGGCTCGTTGGGGGAGTTCTGGGGCAGTATGGTGACCTTCTAGAGAGCGCGATCAAGCGCGTATTCGATGCCAAGGATAGCGGTTGGATAATGCCCGGGCACGGCGGCCTGTTGGATCGGCTTGATTCTATCCTGCTCCCCGCGCTGCCCATTGCTGCTCTCATCCTCTTTTACCGCTAGGTATCCTTGCGCCCTATGAGCGATCCAGTGATCTCGGTGAAGGGTCTGAGTAAGACATTCTCATCGGTCAAAAAGCAGCCAGGAATTGCTGGCTCGCTCCGAGCCCTGATCAGCCGTCAGAAGTCGCACATGGAAGCAGTGAAGGGGGTCTCCTTTGACATCGCGCCAGGGGAACTCGTTGGATTTCTCGGCCCGAATGGTGCCGGGAAGACGACGACCTTAAAGATGCTGACAGGAATACTGCATCCGACTTCCGGCGAAGCTAGTGTTCTCGGCTATCGGCCATTTGATCGCAAGCCCGAACTTCTCCGCCAGATCGCTCTGGTCATGGGCAACAAGAACCAGCTCTGGTGGGACCTGCCTGCCTGGGACTCGTTTATTGTCCTGCGAGAGCTGTACGGCGTACCAAAGGCCGACTTTGATAGACGGCTCGAACGCCTCCTGTCTGATCTGCAGATTTCAGACAAGGTCAACACCCAGGTGAGGAAGATGTCCCTTGGTGAGCGAATGAAGTGTGAACTCGTTGCGGCTCTCCTTTATGGGCCGAGGGTGATCTTTCTTGATGAGCCCACGATCGGCCTTGATCTCATTTCCCAGAAGCGCATCCGTGACTTCCTGAAGGAGGTGAACCAAGCGGAGGGCTCAACGATGATCTTGACAAGCCATTATATGCAAGATGTCCAGGAGCTTTGCGACCGGGTTATCGTCATTGATCATGGCACCATCATCTTTGATGGCACCCTTGATTCCCTCATGCGTCGCTACAGTGATAAACGCATGCTTCGCCTCCACCTCTCCGATGAGGTACCTGCAGCGGACCTAGCTAAGTACGGCGACCTTCACAATACTGAAGACCAAAGCGTTGTCATCGGTGTGAGTCGAAGTGAGATATCCCAAGTTACCGCGGCGGTCCTCGCTGCCCTTCCTGTAGTGGACATATCTATCGAAGAGGTCTCTATAGACGAGGTAATTCGCAACCTATTCGCCGAAGGGCCGCCAGCCTGATGTTCCACGTGGAACAGGTACACTGAGCTAGCTTCAGAACAGGAAGCGATGTGATCCATGGAACTGTCGAGTAAGTATGATGCCTCGCAGGTTGAATCTAAGTGGTACCAAGCTTGGGAGTCGGCCGGCCTATTTCAACATTCGAAGGACGAGCGAAAGCCGCTCTTCACGATCACAATACCGCCACCAAATATCACTGGCTCACTCCATATGGGCCATAGCCTCTGTTATCCGATTCAGGATGTAATTGGGCGATATAAGCGCCTACGCGGATTCAATGTTCTAATTATTCCTGGTCAAGACCACGCGGGTATCGCGACACAAAGTGTCGTTAGTAAGCAACTCAAACAACAGGGCATCTCTCCATCGGACCTGGGTAGGGATAAGTTTGTGGAGAAGGTGTGGGAGTGGCGCCAGATAAGCGGTGATACGATCATTCAGCAGTTTCGGTCGCTTGGCTGCGCCTTTGACTGGTCTCGGCTCTGTTTCACCCTCGGAGACGACTATGCAAATGCTGTTCTAAAAGTCTTCATTGAGTGGTTTAATCGCGGCCTAATCTATCGAGGGAAGCGAGTCGTTAACTGGGATCCAGTACTCCAGACAAGCGTGTCCGATATTGAAACAGAGCGGAAAACAATAAGCGGAAAGCTTTACCATGTTCGTTATCCGTTCAAGGATGGATCCGGGGGTGTTACTGTGGCCACAACACGCCCGGAAACCATGCTTGGCGATGTTGCTGTTGCTGTAAATCCATCGGACAAACGCTATGAGGGCTTGATCGGTAAGGTTCTTTTGCTGCCCCTGGTCGGTCGTGAAATTCCCTTGATAGCCGACTCTTACCCGGATCCAGAGTTCGGAACTGGAGCAGTCAAAATTACTCCCGCTCATGACCCTAACGATTATGAAGTTGGCGTCCGCCATGAGCTGGATATGCCACTTGTTCTCGATGAGCGAGCAAAGGTGAGCCTTGAGTGCAAGTACCGAGGCCTCGACCGTAATGCGGCTCGAAAAGCGATCGTTGCCGACCTTGAGGAAAAGGGGTTCTTGGTTTCAATTGAGGATCACCAGATACCGATAATAATCAGCGAGCGAAGTGGTGAGGTAGTTGAGCCACTTCTTAGCGAACAGTGGTTCGTTCGACAGACCGAGCTGGCCAGTCTGGGCATTGAGGCCGTGCAATCGGGCAAGATCAAGTTTACGCCGGAACGCTATACCAAAGTGTATCTGGATTGGATGGCGGGTATCCGCGATTGGTGCATTAGCCGCCAGTTGTGGTGGGGTCACAGAATTCCAGTTTATTACACAGAATCAGGTCGGGCTTTTGCAGCTTTTAGCAAAGAAGATGCACAAGTGCAAGCCGGTGGTCAAGAGATCGTCCGACAAGATGACGATGTTTTGGATACTTGGTTCAGTAGTGGCCTATGGCCGTTTGCCACCCAGGGCTGGCCAGAGCACCTTGATCAAGATCGCTACCCCACTGATGTCCTAGTTACGGATCGAAACATTATCTATCTCTGGGTGGCGCGAATGATCATGATGGGCATAGATCTCGTTGGTGAAATTCCATTCCGAGATGTCTGTATCCACGCTACCGTGATGACTGAAGATGGTCGTCGAATGAGTAAGTCGCTTGGCACTGGTGTCGACCCAACGGAAGTGATTGGCCGGGTTGGCGCTGATGCCCTTCGGTATACACTGCTTAGCCAAGCTGGCTCTAATCAGGAAATTCGCTATAGCGAACGGCGGGTTGATGACGCAAGAAATCTTTGCAACAAGATCTGGAACGCGGCAAGGTTCATTCTCATGAATGTTGATGGTCCAATCCAAGAGCCGTCTACCCTTGAACCCGCTGACAAGTGGCTCCTTAGCCGACTGGCCTCGACTGAACAAGAAGTTCGAAAGGCTTATGATGGCTTTGATTTTCAGCGGGCTGCCTCAGCTTTGTATCAGTTTTTCTGGTCGGAGTTGTGCGATTGGTATCTAGAGGTCTGTAAGTCGAGGCTAACTAACCCAGACCAACAGCAGGCCCCGATTTGGGTGCTCGTCAAGTCCATGGAGTCCTTCCTTACCATGCTCCATCCAATCATGCCCCATATTACTGAGGAGATCTTCCAACACTTGCCTCTTGGAGATAAGGTGCCATTTATCATGACGAATCAATGGCCGCAGATTCCAAGCAATTGGAGCGATCCAAGCACCGAGAGTACAGTTGAGCGCTGGTTTAGCCTTGTGCGAGCCGTGAGGGCGCTCCGCGCCGATATGGATATCGATCCCAAAAAGGCACTCGCCACAGCGTACGTTGTCGGAGATCTTAAGGGCGGCGAGGATGTCCTCAGAACTCAGGCCTGGATCGGAGAGATCATTCAAGGCGTACCTGCCGGGATGCGGACGGTCAGCACCACCATTGAAGGCGTGGACGTCCACTTGCCCATCGAAGGAGTGATTGATCTAGACAGGTTGACTAAGAAACTGACGTTCGATGAAGCCAAGTTTTCGGATGAACTGGGCAAATTAAACCAAAGGCTCAGTAATCCGCAGTTCGTCGAGCGCGCTAAGCCGGAGGTGGTAGAACGCGAACAGTCTGCGCAGGCGGATCTGCAAGATAGACTTGAGAAAATCAAGCTGCTGCGTCAATTGCTGGGCGTTTGACCGGGCGCCAGAGCATTGCCGCAAATACATAGGAGCAAATGACCGCCCAGGCGGGAATCGGGGGTGTCTGGATCGCGGCAAACGGTAAGTTGCCAATGAAGGTGGCCACACCTGAGCAGAAGAGGGCGATGGGTCCAACTAATCCCTTCATTACGAGCTCACCAAAGGACCCTCCCGCTAACCAAGCCAAGATAGAGCCGCAAACGATGAGCGGAATGAACGGCGCCACAATGAGATTTGCCACGACCCCAACGATCGAAAATTGGCGGAAGGCCATGCTCAGGAGGGGAACGGTGGCCAAGCTAGCTACCGCCGAAGCGAAAGCGGAATGCTTAGCTCGAAGTGCAAGATATTGTAACGCTGTTGTCACGCTTGGCGTAATGGTCGGTGCCCACATGACGAGGGCGCTTATGGCCGCAAACGAAAGCAGAAAGCCAATATCGAAGACGGCTGTGGGAATGCAGATCAGCGTGACGATCGCACTGGCGGCGGTTGCGGAAAGCCCATCAGCCTCGTGCTTGGTCAGGTAGGCTGACTGCCAAAGCCCTGCCATGACAATGGAGCGTAACATCGGTGGCCGAAAGCTAGCTGCCGCGCCGTAAATCATTAGAACCAGAATCAGTAGTCCGACTTGAAACCATCGCGGAACTGGCGCAAGCGAGAGGAGCAGCGACAGAAAGCCAGCGACCAAGATCACGTGCATCCCGCTGGTTGAAATAATGTGAATGATGCCACTCTTAGCAAGGGCCTCTCGATCCTCCAGCGAGAGTTCGGCGTCATGATTGAAGCAAACGGACTGAACGATGGCTCGGGCGCGGGGTTGTAGCGTCTGTTGCGTGTAAGCGACAAATGAACGGCGAATCTTCTGGCCCCACTCGAAGATTGGTGGACCCTTCGCGTATCGCGTTACTGGGTCCGACACCATCAACACTCCCGATACGGATTGGTGCCGCCAATACTCCCTGGCCTTTGGCGAAAGGGGCTGAATGCGTCCCTTGACTAGTAGCGTATCGCCGTAAGAAACCGGCTGATCTGAACCGTAGAACATGACCAATCGTTGGCCACCCGCCAAAACAATTGCACCTTCACCATTCCGGTTCGGCCTCGGTGCTGATACAACATTAACGGCCCCGCCAAAATCACCCCGTTCAACGATCAAGGTTGGTTGACGAGGGCCAAGAATGACCCCAAGGATCGCGAATCCCAACCCGATGGCCCAAAGGCCAGCTCGCCGATCTACCAACAGGCATCCCAAACCAACAAAGGCGTAAACCGGATAGAAGTGGGACGCCATGCCACCCATGAGGGCCAGCGCGAGCCAAATCAGGGGCCTCCCCTCAAGCTCACGCCTCAAGCTAGTCCTCTCGGGCCTTTCTGATGGCTCTTGCAGCGCGAAGATCGCTAAACAACTCTTCACCCGCCATCTTGTTCAGGCGTTCCAGAATGACATCCTTTTGGAGCATCGCTTCTTGAGCCCACGCACTCCCTGATGTGGCGATCCAAAGCGTCCCCTTTTCGAAGCGATCGGGTTTAGTATTCTTAGCGAGGTGGTCACCTACAGCTTCCTCCCACCGCTGGAACATGATTTGAGCCCGTGCGGCCCGCATGACTTCTCGCCGACCAACTGACTCACCTAAAACATCCGCCAATCGCCTCACAGTGGCGTAACGTTACCAGCTTGCACCGCAAAAATGGACGCATTCTTTTGAATTGAATCTCCCGCTTGGTCCGCTTCAGTGCAGGTCAAAACGGTTTGTGTCTTGGTCTGGAGAACGGCTTCCAAAAGTTGTTCGCGCCGCACAATATCGAGTTCGCTCAGTACATCATCCAATAGGATGATTGGCGGCCCACCCAGCGCTCGCTCGACCAACTCAATGGTGGCCAATTTTAGTGACAGCACCGCCGTTCGCTGTTGCCCCTGTGAGCCATAAGCACGCATTATCTTTTCGTTCACGAAAATCGCGCAGTCATCGCGATGGGGACCCGTTTGAGTTGATCCTCGGTGAATATCGCGAACACGACCTTGGCTTAGGCTGTCCTCTAACGATATCTCATCCGCGACCTCGTAGGCTAAACGGAGCACCTCACCTCGGCTTAACCCCGTATGCACCTCTTGAGATCGCCTGCCAAGTTCATCAATAAATCGGATCCGGTAATCCCGTAACGCGAGACCATGTTCGGCAAGCTGAGCCTCCCAAATCTCGAAGCTCTCGCTTCCAATTTGCATGGTCTGGGCTTGCTTGAGAAGTGCGTTACGTTGCTCGAGGGCTCGTTTGTAGCTGGCCAAGTGCCGTAGGTAAACCGGATACATCTGCGATAGTTCCAGGTCAAGAAACCTCCTTCGCTCGCTGGCATCTCCTCGTACAATGGCCATATCTAATTGGCTAAAGACCACGGTAGGAAGCCTTCCAAGCAAGTCGGACGTTCTGGCAAGTCCAACTCCATTTAGGTAGCCGCGGCGACGCTGACCTCGCCTCAGAACTACCTTCAGTTCAGTACCGGAGTTGGCTACCTCACCTCTGACTTCAGCGACGTCTGAACCAACCGTGATAGCCGCTGAATCGTCCTTTACACTCCGCAAGATGCGACCTGTAGACAGCAATGCGACTGCTTCCAGCAAGTTTGTCTTTCCTTGAGCATTTCTGCCGACGACAAGATTGACCCCTGCCGACGGCACCCACTCTTGAACCTCAAAGTTCCGGTAATGAGAGAGGACCAACTTGGACAAACTCACAAGGTTGAGTCCTCAGAGGAAACAGAATATATATATAAATGATGAAGATGATGAAGGCGTAGGAAAAGTGGAAATCTAGCCTGCCGCCAGTTCGACCGTGGCCCTGTGGAAACCGCTCCAAAATCCCCATGGGCTACGTGATTCTTAGGCAATATCAGTTTCCCCCAACCCGCGCCCACGCGATTCACCCCCGTTTCCCACCAAGCCTTCCACGCGATTCCCAGGGGATCACACCAGCTCCCGTTGCCGGCCGTATTTCATGACGACCGCTTCCATGAGATAGATTGGATGCACTCCCGTCACGACAATTCGGTGCTTTGCCGCAAACGGCGCCCAAATCTCATTCGTAAGCCGTACTTGGGTCTCTTGCGTTAAGTACGGATAGCGGTCGCAGAGGCGTTTCAGCACAAGGTAGTCATTCATTTGCATGAGTCTCAAGCTTCCGATGTGGTGCTCCAGTGGGTGCGTCCCATACTTATAAGGTGCGGGTGTGAACTGCATCATCACGGGTGGCTCGTGAACGACGATCGTACCGACCGCGATATCGCCAACTCGTTGGAACCTTGGTGTCATAAACATCGCAACGAGCCCGACAAAGGGAAAACCCGGGAGCATGTCCGCGGGGCGCAGAAGATTTCTAAAGGTCGCGGCAAAGAAGCTAACTGGAGTTCCTTCAGCCATGACCACCCTCAATCTCAGAGCTTTCTTGCCCAGAGTTTGGCCATTCAATAGCCCTTCCATGAGAATGAAATAGAGAAACGGAAAGGCGGCGGCAAAGACCATGAAAACGGCCCAAACTACGTCCGACGCAATCATTGAGGTGAGACCAGCGATCATAGCCACGATGTATAGGCCAACGGCGATAATGAACCAATCCAACAGCTGAGCGCCCATTCTCGCATTTGCGCCTGCGATCCGGTATGTGATTACAACCTTCTCGGGGGTCAGAACGGGAGCGATGTCTTTCACGGCCGTTGTGCCAATCTACCCTGTAACCAAGCGAGCGGAACGGTGTACACTAGGAGCGCGATGAGCAACGAAACCTGTACCTGTGAGAACTGCACCTGCAAGGGATGTGCTGAGGGC
Source organism: Fimbriimonadaceae bacterium (assembly GCA_020850835.1). Classification (GTDB taxonomy): domain Bacteria; phylum Armatimonadota; class Fimbriimonadia; order Fimbriimonadales; family Fimbriimonadaceae; genus JAFLBD01. The sequence continues at coordinate 5,848 of JADZDX010000002.1, read as the reverse complement.
GCCATATGCCCCTGCTGCGCGGCTGGGAATTGTCCGTGCGAGGACGGCTGCTCAAACTGCGACTGCTGCTAAGGTGACTGTTCGCTTTCGCACTCTCCGACTGACCAAGCTTTATCCATTAGCCATTAGTCGGGGCGTCAGCACGGGCTCCGATAATCTATTTGTCGAAGTTGAGGATTCGGCGGGTCACATTGGCCTTGGGGAATGTGCACCGGGTACGGGTTTTGACGACACATTGGCGCCCATTGCTCAAAAGCAATTGCAGGCCCTAGTTGATAGTGGAATCCGGGGCCTCAGTATCAACGAGGTCGACCGTAAGGCTCGAGAGCTAGATGTAAACCCGAGCGCGATTGCCGCCTTAGATATGGCCCTATGGGATTTGCTTGGAAAGAAGTTTAACATGCCACTCTATCGCGTGTTCGGGCTGAGTAATCGCAGTGTCCCAACCAGTGTGACGATCGGAATAAATCCGCCTGAAATAGTTCGTGTACGTGTTCCCGAAATTCTTAGCCGTACCGGTGGCAAGTACCTTAAGATCAAGCTCGGCTCACCCAATGGCATTGAGGCCGACAAGGAGAACTATCTTGCCGCCGTAGATTGCTCTCGTCCCTTCGGTATTCGCTATCGCGTCGACGCAAATGGTGGCTGGTCGGTTGACGACGCGAAAGCGATGATGCAGTGGCTCGCTGAGCGCGATTGCGATTATGTTGAGCAACCCTTGGCGAAGGGTTATGAGGCTGACTTGCCTCACCTCTACGAAGGAAGACCTCTGCCGCTCTTTGCCGATGAGTCATGCCATGTTTCATCCGATGTACCGAAGCTAGCCGGAAAGGTTGATGGCGTAAACCTGAAGTTGATGAAGTGCGGTGGCCTCACGGAAGCGCTTCGGATTATCCACACGGCGCGGGCCCACGGTCTGCAGACGATGATTGGCTGCATGGGCGAGTCAAGTTGTGCCATTTCTGCCGGCGCTGCCCTAGGAGAATTGTTCGATCACATTGACCTTGACAGCCAGATCAATTTGAATCCCGACCCATGTGAAGGTGCGCCGATGGTGGATGGCGTTGTCGTGCCGCCCGAAAAACCGGGTCACGGAGCTTGGTACTCGGGAAATGCTTATGCAAATTGAGGGAAAGCGACTTGCCCTCTACATGGCGGGAGCGCTCACTGACATTTCTGGGAAGATGGGTTTCGGCGTATTGCGCTACTCACCCAACCCAATCGTTTGCGTAATTGATCCGGACTACGCCGGGCGAGATGCCGCAGAGGTAACCGGCATTCCGCGACCATGTCCCGTAGTCGCCACCGTGGACGAGGCCCATGCGCTTGGAGCGGAAGTGTTTGTCCTGGGAATTGCGCCAGGCGGAGGGAAGATCCCGCCTGACTGGTATCCCAATATTGATCGTGCTTGGGAATTAGGGATGTTTCTCGTCAACGGTTTGCACGACCTCTTGGGAACACGCTACTCTGACTCATCCCGTGTGTGGGATATTCGCGTCGAACCCATAGGCTTGGAAACCAACAAGGGCCGCGCCGGCCATTTATCTGCCAAGAGGATTTTGTTTATTGGTACTGACATGGCGGTGGGCAAGATGACCGCTGGGCTTGAGATGTGGAGAGAAGCTCGCCGAAAGGGCATTGCGGCCGAGTTTGTGGCCACAGGCCAAATTGGAATTACGGTGTTAGGTAGCGGGGTGCCACTTGATGCCGTTCGCGTTGATTTCGCGAGCGGAGCAATTGAGCGAGAAGTCATACGGTATCCCGATGCCGAGATGATTTTCATTGAGGGCCAGGGGTCGTTGATTCACCCGGGCAGCACCGCGACTTTGCCTCTTATACGAGGCTCCGTGCCGACTCATTTGGTGCTTTGCCATCGCGCCGGGCAACATACCTTGGCCAGGGTGCCCGAGGTTGCAATTCCGGAACTTCGCGGCTTTGCGAAGATGTACGAAGACCTCGCCGAGGCCCAGGGAACCTTCCCGCGTCCGGTGACGGTTGGTATTGCCTTGAACTGTGGACACCTAGATGACGCAGCAGCTCAAAGAGCGGTTAAGGAGCTGGAAGCAGAAACGGGCTGGCCCGTGGTTGATCCCGTGAGGCATGGCACGACTCAACTCCTAAGGGCAATCACTTGAATCGCATCGAATTCATCTTGTACGTAAAGGACCAGGTTCAGGCAACCACCTTCTACAAGGCAGTGCTTGCTTGTGAGCCAACTCTGAATGTCCCAGGCATGACCGAGTTTGAACTCCGGGACCGAGTTGTCTTGGGCCTTATGCCAGCAAGTGGTATTCGGAGGCTCCTAGGTGATTCAATCCAGGACCCAAGCCTAGCTGACCAAATACCGAGGGCGGAGCTATATCTGAGTGTTGATAGCGCACAAGCATGGGTTGATCGAGCCCTTGCCGCCGGCGGCAAGTTGCTAAGTCCGGTCACTCTCAAAAACTGGGGCGATTACGCCGGCTATGTTGCCGATCTCGATGGTCACGTACTTGCCTTCGCGCAGTCGCCGCCATAATAGGAGCCACTTTGCTCGTTCATTTTGGCATCGAGAATATCCACCCCGAATGGAAGTCATCCACTGTCGTGATTGGCACATTTGATGGCGTGCACCTTGGGCATCGAGCCCTGATTTCAAAGACCACGGATGAAGCGAAGAAGCGGGAGCAACCAGCGGTCATCGTTACATTTGATCGCCACCCCGCGACAATCCTCGCGCCAGACAAGGTACCACCTCAAATCGGAACTCTGGAGCAGAACGTCATCAATATGAGGCAAGCAGGGGCGTCTGTTTGCGTGATCCTGCCCTTCAATAAGGCGCTCAGCGAGGTATCGGCACAAGCCTTCCTAGACACAATCCTTATCGATAGCTTGAGAGCCAATCAGATTGTCATGGGTGATGACTTTGCGTTTGGGCACAATCGACAGGGAACGCCGGAGTGGTTAGCCGAGCGGATTGAAACCGTGGTCGTGCCAAAGATACTTCTTGACGGGAAGCGGATCAGTAGCTCACTAGTGCGCCAGTCCGTTCAGAGGGGAGAGGTAGAGTTGAGCGCTCGCTATCTCGGTCGTCCTTTCAGCATTGCTGGGGTTGTCGTTACGGGCCACAAGCGGGGGCGTGAACTTGGGTTTCCGACCGTAAACCTTGCGCGTTCGACTAACGGCCTGTTGCCAAAGGAGGGGGTCTATGCTGGCTCCTGTCGAACGCCAATCGGGACTTTTCGAGCCGCAATCAGCGTCGGCCGGAGCGAGACCTTTGGTGAAAATCCGGTGACCACGGAGGCCTACCTTCTTGATTATCCCGGCGATGAAATCTACGGGGCGCCAGTTGAACTGAGCTTCGAGACCTTTGTAAGAGAACAGATCAAGTTCAACTGCTGGGAAGATCTCAAGCAGCAAATGAAAGCAGACGTCGCCCGCGCAGCAGGTGCTTAGGCTTCAGCCGACGGCCGTCAAGCCTCAATCGCCGCCGAGTCGTTCTTCTTTGCCCGAGCCAAGGCCGCCTTCACCAATCCGGCAAAAAGAGGGTGAGGGCGATTAGGCCGACTCTTAAACTCAGGGTGAGCCTGGGTCGCGACATAGAAGGGGTGTGATGGAATCTCGACCATTTCCACAAGGCGGTAGTCAGGCGACACCCCGCTAATGACCATGCCGTGCTCGGTGAACAATTCGCGGAAGTCATTATTGACTTCAAATCTATGGCGATGACGTTCGGTGATCTTGGCCGAGCCATAAAGCTTCTGGGAAATGGTTCCGTTTACGAGATTGCACGGGTACGAACCCAGCCGCATGGTTGCGCCCTTCGAGGTAACGCCCTTCTGCTCGGGCAACAGGTGGACAACCGAGTAGGGTGCCTTCGGCTCCATTTCTTCGCTATTGGCCCCCTGAAGGCCGCATACATTGCGCGCAAACTCAATGACCGCGACTTGCATGCCGAGGCAAATGCCCAAGAACGGCAAGCCTTTCTCCCGCGCCCATTTGACGGCCTCAACCTTGCCTTCAATACCCCGCGACCCAAATCCGGGAGCGACAATCAGCCCATCGCACCCCTGCAATAGCTCTTGCGGGGGAATGCCGCTCTCTAGCGTGTCGCTTTCAATCCACTCAATATCCACCTTGGCGTTGTTCGGGATGCCAGCATGAACCAGCGCTTCAGCGATGCTCTTGTATGCATCACCATTCTCTGTGTACTTGCCAACGATGGCAATCCGGCACTTTTCTCGCGGGTGCTTCAGGATCTCAACAATCTTTTCCCACTCCGCGAGGTTTGCATCGCGTTGTTCTAGCCCAAGTCGTTCACTGATATAGGTTCCCAATCCCAAATCCTCATAGTTGAGGGGGACTTCATAGATGGTTGGTGCGTTCAGGCTCTCGATGACGGCGTTCACCGGAACATCGCAGAAGAGGCTGATCTTCTCCTTAACATCTTCACCAAGTGGGACTTCGCTGCGACACACGAGTACATCAGGCGAGATACCGATTTCGCGTAACTTGATGACGCTGTGCTGGGTCGGCTTGGTCTTGACCTCGTGCCAAGGGCCAACGGTCGGCACAAAGGAGACATGGACATAGAGCACATTCTCAGCTCCAGCATCCTTCTTCATCTGCCGGATGGCCTCTAAGAACGGGAGACTTTCAATGTCACCGACGGTGCCTCCGACTTCGGCAATGACCACATCGGCCTCTTGTTGCTTGCCGGCATCTACAATCAAACGCTTGATTTCTTGGGTTACGTGGGGGATTACCTGAACGGTGCCGCCGAGGTAATCACCGCGACGTTCGGCCTCAATGACGTTGCGGTACACCTTTCCGGTCGTGACGCTACTGCCCTGCGAACAGGAAACATCCATGAAACGCTCGTAATGTCCGAGGTCTAAGTCAGTCTCGGCGCCATCTTCGGTTACGAAAACCTCACCGTGTTGAAAGGGGTTCATCGTGCCCGCATCAACATTAATATAAGGGTCTAGCTTAACTGGGGCAACCGTGTAACCTCGGTTTCGTAAAAGGCGCCCAATACTGGCGGTGGCAATACCTTTGCCGATGCTGCTCACCACGCCGCCGGTTACAAAAATGTACTTCGTCATAGCCCCTTGCTTGGAAAACCCCCAGGCAAAAGGACGCGCACGAAAGTGTGAGCGGAGGAGGTTTTGAAGATTGTACCTTTGGAACCGCCCCGATTTAGCTTTCTGAATGACCTGAAGAATGCTCCGCAAGCCAATCCAGCACTTGCTTATGGGCTTGCGGATGCGGTTGATGAAACGCGAGTATTACCGGATCAGGCCCGGAGGCCCGCTCTCTCGCTGCTTCCAACGCAGGGGCTGCGCTTGCTCCGACGGCCACCACGCTCACCAACTCGCCAGTTGCGAGACTGAACCAATCAAGTCTCCCTGATGCGCTCGGCAAAGCGGTCGGGATAACCGCTTCGGAGCCAGCGACTTCTCGGATGAGGATGTTCAAATCATTGATCTCATCCGCAATATCGGCGGGCTCCATCCGATCCCAGAAGTCGGTTATTGCGAGTACGGCACCGTTCCCCAATTTATGGCCGCTACCAGCTACCCGCTTCCAGGCAGCAATGTCGTTTGTGATTAGTTCGCCATGAACGAAGAAGGTCGCGTACACGTCCGCTGCTTGCAAGTCAGGCAACACCCACTCAAGGTCACTGACCGCCAAAGAATCATACACAAGGCTAATCATGCCTGGCACGCCCTAAGTTTACTAAGGAGCGAGAGTTGATCTGTAAGCCGGATTCTGTCTTTGTATGGCGATTTATCTGATGCGGCCTACCCGGAGACTCGGCGAGCCGCGTCAACGCCTCCCTATTTGGCCTTGCTTCCAGCGGGGTTTG
>JADZDX010000001.1 GCA_020850835.1 Fimbriimonadaceae bacterium | reverse complement strand
CGCTCACCAGACTCAGCCTCCTTCAGCAAGCGAACCACTTGCTCAGCACTAAACTTGTTCTTTGTCATCAATCCCAAATCCTACAATAGTCATCTTCATATTGGTACAGTTTTTGGGGGACAGGTCAAGAGCTGTACTGGCATGATGGCAATTACCTGGGTGAAAGGAATGCTTATGTCTCTGCGGGCATCTTTTCACGCCTCTTTGCGACGACGAATGGGCAGATCACGGGCTTTGTGGAAGGTGACTTGGGGCCTTTGGGTGTTTATCTTTCTGGTGATTATCTCCTTGATTTTCTCGGTTCCGTGACGGGTGAGGTGGATGCCCTGGCCGCCCTGTCTGGTGTCCGCCGTTTCAAGCCCTCGGGCGAGAAGTATTCGGGTGCGCTTGTGTTCCGTGGGCCAGGCTTTACTGGAGCTTCTGGATCGCGGCATACGATGGTTCCGTTTGCAGAGCAATATAATGAACAGCGTGTGCTTTCAACGAGGCTCATGCAATGGACGACCAGAGATCCAATATGGCCGAGAGAGTTGCCTTATGGGTATGTGAACGGGAATCCGACCACACGGATTGATCCGAGCGGATTGGAGCAAGTCAGAGTGCAAATTTGTGCCTTCATCAATAAGCGCCAGAATACAAGAGTCTATGGACTACCATCAGGGTGGAAAGCAACGGTGCCTCCGGGTCTGTACATCAAGACAGACAATCGAGATTTCTTCCAAACACCGCTGAGTTGCCGGCTCTTCACCGAGATAACTATAGATTCATGTGCGATTGGAAGTGCAATACCAAAGGTTAAATCCAAGGCTGGCACAACTGGTTGGGCAACATTTCCACCCTTCAAAGTGCATGGCTACATCGAAGGAACAACTGGCTATACCGAAAAGTCCAGTTCCGCTAGCGGGTGCAAGAGCTCGATTGAATACGAGCTTTGGGGATATCTTGGGCTTCCGCCTTTTGTGCGTAGAGACCTGTTCCCACCAATCAAGATCACAGCTAATGTTGTTTTTGCTGCTGGCAAAAACACAGTAACAGTTAGTGCAAGGCTGACTCGAACCCCGTATCCCGATTTTGAAATCATCATGAGGGTAGGTTCTACTCTCTATCAAGCGGCTAGACCCACAAGCTATGCTGGCCCAGAGATTGGATTGTTTGCACCACAGGTGCAGGACAACCATTCGACCGGCGGCAGAGCGATGACTGCAAGAGCATGTTGCGGAGACTGTCCATGAAACGAACAAAGAACTACCCTCTCATCCTGTTACTAACAATTCCGATGCACTTGGGATGTTCGCCATCTGACGGCCGGAAATATTACACTATGTCCTTTGTCCTAGATGCAAGTGCGGTGGCTAAGCTAAAGCATGGGCGTGTACTGAGCCTTGAGCAAAGAGAAGATCCTTCAACGGATGCCTGGACAACGTCTTTCTACTTATCGCGGCAACACGGGGCGACAATAAGCGTACCACTCAACTTTGATAGAGCAGTGCACAGCACAGAAGTGATTGAGATCCGAGACACCAACGGAACAGTCCTTTACAACCGGGAAGGGATCAAGACATTGGACAAGCGCTTTGGAATCGAATCTGAAAACGGTGTCATACGGCGATACATTTACTTCTTTCGTCCATGATGGTTGCCCCTCAAGCCGTAAATGACTTCAGTAGTCATTGTTACGTTTTATTCCGCAGCGACCATTGAGTCGTGTCTTTGCTCAGTCCTTGACCATGCAGGGCCAAGAGCTGACATTACCGTCGTGGACAATGGGAGCAAAGATGGTACATGCGAGATTGTGACGGTGTTTGCGAGTCGAGAGTCACGCCTTAAGTTCCTGCGAAACGACGAGAATTTGGGTTACTCGCGGGCATTGAACATTGGTCTACGCGCCGCCAAGGGTGATACCCTGGTCTGCCTCAATCCAGATACCGAGGTCACCAAGGGTTGGCTGGAGCCGTTAGAAGCAGCACTACAGTTGCCAGACGTTGGTGCAGTTGGGCCCGTTAGCGACACGGTTGGAGGTGCCCAGTTTCTTGGCCACTATGCAAACAAGCAGCTTCCCGACAAGGGAGGAATTGCCAGGTGGATGGGCAGGCACTATCGAGGGCAGACTGAAGAGACGAAGCTCCTCATCGGTTTCTGCGTCGCCTTTAAGCGGGAAGTGATAGAGAAGGTTGGAATGATGGACGAGGACTTGTTTCTGGGAGCAGATGACCTTGACTACTCTTGGCGGCTCCGGCAGGCAGGCTATCGTTTGCTCGTGTGCAAGGATGCATTTGTCCACCATGAAGGCGGGGTGAGCTTTGCCAGCCTTCCAAGTGATAGAAAGGCAGAGCTCGTCCGCCAAAGCGATTTGGCCCTTCGGCGCAAACTAGAAGCTCACTACGGAGACCTTTCTAGGATCACTTCTGACTACTTGTTCGGTTGCGACATCTTTGAGCACATCTTGAGGGAGGGCTGAATTGCACGCCGCGATCATCTGCCACGACGATGCAATCTACTTAAGCGCAGTCATCGACGCGCTCGGTGATGTTCCAGCGACGGTCTTCGTAAATGAGTTGCCTTGGGGTGGCGCGCACGCTGGGGACTGGCAAGAAGCGGTGCGCCTCGCGAAGCTTGCCGGTGCAGGTGTAGAAAACGGCAAGTGGGGAACAGAAGAAGAGCACAGGCTTGCGGTTTTGCATTGGGCGAGGCAGCATTGCATTCAGCATTTGCTCATTCCAGATTCCGACGAGATCATTAGTCCGGAGCTTCTTAGTGCGTTGGAGAAAATTGCGGCGATCAATCTTTCCGACGCGGTGTATTGCACGATGGACACCTACTGGAAGAGCCCTGAGTATGTGATCGAGCCACGCGAGAGGCTGATGCCGCCGATCATGATTAACCCCTTCACGGCGCGCTACCTACGCATTCGGGAATTCGCTGGTGATTGCCCTCTGATGCTCAGCCATGAGCATGGTGTCCTCCATCATCTCAGTTACTCAGGGCCAGATCACCGGATTGCAAGGAAGGTGAGCACATGGAGCCATAAGGACGAAGTGCTTCATGATTGGTGGAAGGATGTTTGGGAGCGATGGGATGGCGAAAGGCAGCTTCGTGACATTCACCCAACTCATCCTGCGGCCTATGGCGTCGCAGTGCGAAGATTGGTTCCGCCCATTCTAGAAACGTCGTGGCATTCTTACCTTTCAGCGTGTGGCGGGGTTGATCCACTACATTCAGGAGAGATAGCTCCAGGGAAGGACTGGCCGAATATATCGGTTGTCATTCCATTGTATGGCGGTCCAGAAGACTTGGCATTGTGCTTGCAGAGTCTGGAAGTTTGCCAAGACCTGCTGCACGAAGTTCTAGTTGTTGATGATGCTTCGCCTGACGACGCTCCGAATGTAGTAGCTGAGTTTCCTTTTGCAAAGTGCTTGCACAACTCCACGAACAAGGGATTTGCCGCGACATGCAATGTCGGCGCTTCCGCCACTACGGGAGACGTAATTCTCTTTCTGAACTCCGACACAGTGGTTCCTCGGTGTGGCTTGATTCGCCTGATTGAGGCTCTTACCAAGTCTGGAACAGTTGGAGCCGCCGGGCCAATGAGCAATAATGTCGGCCACTTTCAGTACCTTGAAGCTCGCTACAGCAATAGCGCTGAAATGCAGCTTCTCGCTGATGATCTCGCTCGTAGTGACCTCGATGACTTCGACTGCGACATGTTAGTCGGCTTTTGCCTAGCCATTCGGCGCACGGCCTGGGACGAAGCAGGCGGCTTTGACGAGAGCTTTCGCGTCGGAATGTTTGAGGACAATGACCTTTGTCACCGGCTGAGGCGGCTTAGGTTCCGGCTTGTCGTCTCGCAACGGGCCTTTGTTCACCATAAAGGGAACTCTTCCTTAAACCGCCATCCTGAAGATAAGCGCCAGGTGTTTGCTGAGAATCGCGAGCAGTTTAGTAACAAGTGGAAGGAAGACCTTGAGTTTGGCTATGCATCTCACTTGCCCGGAATGGCGGGTGGGCGGGTCATGTATGACGAAACACGACGGCCCGATAAGGTTCGTGAGGAAGTTGCTGAGCTGGCACCGGCGGCAAACATTTCGCTGTGCATGATCGTGCGCAATGAAGAACGGGTCTTGGGAGATTGCCTCGCCTCGGTGAAGCCCTTCTTTAGCCAGGTTATTGTCGTTGATACGGGTTCTGAAGACAGGACGGTAGAAATTGCTCGGGAATCCGGAGCGTTCGTGCATGAGATGGAATGGCCGGATAGCTTTGCCGGTGCTCGCAACGAGTCACTCAAACACGCCACTGGGCACTGGATCTGTTGGCTTGACGCGGACGACACACTACCCTTTGGCTCTGGCTACGCGATGCTCAAGGCCGTTACCAGTGCTCCAGATGACCTGGGTGGTCTTGTCATGCCCATCCGGTTTGTCAATGACGATCCAGAATTTGGTACTTCTGTTGACCACGTCAAGGTCTTCCGCAACAAGCGAGGTTGGCAATTCGAGGGCCGTATTCATGAGCAGATTCTTCAGGACATCCGCAAGGATGGCTTGAACATCGCTAGGCTCAATGCTGAGGTGCTCCACACCGGATACGACACCAGTGACGAGGGACAAGAGAAGAAGCGGCTGAGGGATGAGCATCTGCTCATGCTCGATCTGCAGGACCGACCTGGGCACCCCTTTGTTCTCTTCAACCTCGGCATGACGGCGCATTACTTACAGAAGCATGAAGAAGCAATCGACTGGTTGAAGCAGTCAGTCGCTGCCTCGCAACCTTCGGATTCGCATGTACGCAAGGCCTACACCATGTGGGCTGTCTCAGTCGCGCACCTTGAAGGAACGGTAGCTGGGCTAGCGATTGTCGAAGAGGGCCTTGTGGCATCGCCCGATGACCCTGAGCTGCTGTTTAGGAAAGGGGTGTTCTACACGGAGCTTGAGCAATACGAGGCGGCGGCACAGGCTTACGAGAGGGTGCTGCAGGCTGGCAGGGGAATGCACTTCGGTAGCATGGATACCGGCATTTTTGGTTACAAAACACTGCACAACCTTGGCGGCGTCTATGTCCGGCTGGGCAACTATGGACGAGCACGAGAAAGCTACCTGCATGCGATGAAATCAAACCCCCGAGTGGTTGATAGCGCCCTTGCTTTGTTTCCCTCGCGATGGAGAATCGCGACCGTGAGGCTAGTGAAGCAAGTCTGAATCACTTGTCTTCAGCGAAGGCTTTCCGCATGGATATTCTTAGGCAGATGGAACAAGATTATCGCCTTTTATTTAGCAATGGCTTGTAATGTTTGAATAATCCAATAAAAAGGATCCCTAATGTGTAATAAAAATAGTACCGATGATTTCTTGCGCCTTGGGCATCCATATGATTCTCGCGGCGACTTTAGTCACAGAGAAGATTAGATATGGCAAGAGCAAATCTATCGGTCCTCTTAGAGGGCCTCCGCGGTAAAGCGGGCAACGTCGTCTTCGTGAAGAGTCGGGAAGGCACCTTGGTGAAACCCAGGGTGAGCCCGACAAATCCCAATACCAAGAGTCAGGCAAGCATTAGGAGCGCCCTGACCCAAGCCGCCCAAGCATGGACTACGCTAACTGCAGCACAAGTGAAAGCCTGGAACGACTATGCAGACTCGAAGCCTCACTTCGATAATGCAACCAACAAAACCACAACGTCTACTGGCTTCAACACCTTTGTGAAGCTGACGGCCAAGTGGTTTGCCGTGACGGGCGAGGAGACCGGCTTTGCCGTGAACCCACCGCTAACGACCTTCGTGGGTGACGACATTACAGTAACGGCAAATGAAGAGTCCTCGCCAGGGAACATCACGTTTGTGGCGAGCGGCGAGAACGCGGAGGACATTACTACGGAGCTTTTGATCCAACGATTGCCCACCACAACT